>SKYF01000193.1 GCA_007128005.1 Bdellovibrionales bacterium | reverse complement strand
TCATCAACGACGGCACGGGCTACAAGTTTGATCTGATTGCGGCCAAGATCTACGAGTACTTCCTGGAAAACGGCCTGGCCCACTCCTTTGAACATCTCATGGAAAAGGTCAGCCAAAACCCCAATGAGTACTTCACTTTTAATGACTCATACTTTTTGGCCAAGCTCCATGAGTATCTGGCCGGGCGAGTGATGCACCCCATGATTCGTGAGCTCAGTGAGATGCTCGCCCGCCGCATACCCCCTGCACAGATTAAGATCCCTCCTGTGTCCCCCACCCTGATCGAGAGCGAAGACCACCGCAAAGAGATGGTCAAGAAAGTCACTGAGACCGTTGAGTGGCTACAGAGCGAACTCAAAACCCTGGATCCTGAGGCCTGGATGATTTTTGACATCCCAAATAAAGATGTTATGTTTACTAAAAACCACGAGGCCATCAAAAAAACAGTCAAGAAGGGAAAAAATCTGATGTCCCCGGAGTCGGTCAAAATTCTCAGCCGCCACCAGGAGCCAAAACTTCTTATCGATGTGTCAAATTCGCTGATGTCCATCTTAAGCGACTACCGAAATTTTATCCCAAGGATCTATGTCAGCCCCAAGACCTATGAGCTACTTGAGAAGAACAAAATTCTAGATGCCATGAGAAAACGCGAAGGGGCCTCTGCCTAGCTTCAGACTTTAAGGCTTTTGGTGGGCAATCACCTTGAGTTCAACGGCAATAGGTGTAGGCAAAGACAAAACCTCGACGGTGGTGCGCGTGGGCCCAATAGAGGCAAAGTACTCCCCATAAACCTGATTGAACTGAGCAAAGTCCTCTTTCATATGGGTCAAAAACACTGTGACATCGACGACATCTTTTAGACCACTGCCACAAGACTTGAGCACTGTCTCAAGGTTTTGGATCACGGAGTGAGTTTGAGCAACAATATCATGGGAGACAAACTTCCCCGACTCATCTCGGACCACCCCAGGAATCTCCTTGGTGCCGGGCTTTCGGGGTCCCATTCCAGAGACAAAAATAAACTCCCCCACGCGCCGAGCATGGGGATAGGGGCCAACGGGCTCTGGAGCCTGTTCACTGTAGACCTTGTCCGATTTCAGCGATGAGCTATCTTTCATAGAAATACCACCTGTCTTGATCTGGATCCCACTCGTCCCAAGTGGGGATTTTCTCGAGAGCCTGCAGATACTGCGGAGGCACAATGGTTGGAACCAAAAAGGCCTTTTGCCGCTTGAGTGGGTAGGGATTGCGAAGCTCTATTCCTAGCACTCCCAAAATCCCGCGGGCCACATACCAGGTCCCCTGGGGGTTCCAACCATGGGCAATCTTGATCACTACCCCCAGGCCCTCAGGATAATCCGGGTGAGTGATGGCCATGCCCAACAGGCCATCCGCCCCCTCTTTGGCAATGACCTGCCCCTGGGCCGTTTTGATAATGGTGGTGTCCAGACGGTTGAAACCGCCGATCAGATCTGGATGGCGCACCATGGCCTCCCAAATCCAGTCCTTGTCCTTGTCGCGCGCCAGACCTGCATAGCACTGGGCCAGCTCCTTGACGGTCATGGATATGGTTGGCAATCCATCTCCATCGCGAGCTACCCTGAGGGGCTTATAGTCCGGACCCAGATAGGCGCGCACCACCTTGAGAAACTCTGCAAAAAGAGGGTGGCTAGGGAGAGTGTATCCGGCTCTATTCCAGCCCTTGAGCTTGGCTCCCTTTAAGATAGCCGCATGGTGACCTGAGGAGTTGTTAAACCAGCGCCGAGGCCTGCGAACCTGGCGGCCAAACTGCACCAGAGGCAAATCCAAAGGAGTCTGCATCAGCCCCCACTCCCCTTCACTCAACAGGCTCTGAGCCGCTGCCACATGCTCGGCCGAGCCGTTGTGAGAGGAAAGACTGATGGCCTTTTGTCGCCAATCCGTGCACGTCTCAAGCTCTTGGGAAAACACCTTCATATAAAAGGGCTTCATCATACTGCGCCCATAGCAGAGCACATTGCCCCCAAAGGAGTGGATCAAATCCCCACCCGAAAACCAGGCCACAGCCCCATGAATGGTGTTCTCACTGACCCCATTGCGGCGGTAGTCCACCAAAGGCTCCCAATCCACCTCCCGACCTGAGGGGATCTCCGCCTGGCTCTCGCCAAAGGGAGATGTCGGGTAGACATCCCCTACGGAAAAATTCTTTAGCCAAGGCTGAGAGGGCTCAGACATTTTGGGCCTCCGGCTCCGGCTCCGGCTCCATCCCCGCCTCCACGGCCAGCACATTGCGCTCACCCGCATAAACATCAGGATCGGCCTCATCAAACTCCAGGTCTCTGGCCGCCACCGCCGCCGGCTCAAGGCCCACCACAGCAGCCCCTGTCCCATACACGGACTGATACTCAAAAACCTCTCCCTGAAAGCGGTTGCTCTGGCCCATCAGACCCGAGAGCCACCAAAAGGGCTTAAAGTTATTGACCTTGTGCACTCTGGCTTCGCGATGAAACTGCCTGGACAGTTGGGCCACATCCTCAAGTCGTCCCTCCTCCAGAAACTCCAAAAACTTTCGATTCCACTCCTCATCTTTGAGTGAGTGAATCCTATCCTCCTCTGGAGTGACCCTCCCCTGATGCAGTCGATTGGACAGGGCCGAAATCACCAGGGCCACGGCCTTTTTCCCGCTGTGCTCGAGAGCGTCGCCTGCGGCTTTGCCGAGAACCAGAGTCTCGGCTCTGTCGGCGTAGACGTTGCTAGAAGTGACAACGGCCTTGAGTCGGTTGTCTGGATTGATCAGCTTGAGGGCAACAACTGTGCCTGTGTCCAGGGGAAAGCCCGCGTAGTTGACGGTGCGCGCGTGCAGATTGCGAGCCAAACACTGTTGTTTGTAAAGCTCACCAAATTCCTCGTCCATCTGAAAGGTGTAGGGAATGGAGCCAAGAGCATGAAACTCCTCGTCCACATGGGTCCAAGTGGTCTCTGGACGAGCAAATATCTGGTGGCCAATCACACTGGGCCAGAAAGTGCTGTAGATCAAAACCAACTCCGCCTGACTGTCCTGAATCTCAGCACCCACACGCTCGTAGGCCTGCCTGAGTTTTTGATAGGCGCTGCTCTTTTCTGGACACAGCAGGGGGTGGGGCATTCCGGGGAGCAAATAGGCTTTATTGATCACTGGGCGCCTCCCTGAGCTCTCCACTCCACTTGCCTGTTGTGTGGGTTCCACTCCACTTGCCTGTTGTGTGGGTTCCACTCCACAATCGCATTTCCGGTGCCGATAACGGAGCCGTAGGCGTGGACCTCAGCAGGGTAAGTGGGGAAGTCCAGGGCCGAGAGCAGCCAAGTCAGGCTTCCTCCGTCTGTTTCGGCCACCGCCTGTTCAGTAAAGTCTGGCATGATCTCAAGCAGCTCCTGAGTCTGCCCCCGCTTCATTAAATCCAGCACCTTCATATCCCAGAGGTACTGACTGTGGTTTTGAATGTGCTCAAAGCTCATGTCCTCTGGAACCTCGGGCTCAACGACAAAGTGCCGATGAGAGAGGGAGTTAGACGCCAAAAGAGCGGCTCTCTTGCCGCTCTTTTCAACGGCCACCTTGGTGGCCTGCCCGAGCTTCAGCATCACTGCCTGCATCACTTCCATATTGAAGTACCTTGCCAGCCCGTGGGAGGAGATGGCCACAATGGGAATATCCCACTCTGGGCGACTCAAGTGACAGGAGATGATCGTCCCATAGTCGATGCGAAAATCCGGGTTGGTCATCATCTGCACCTCAAGCCCCAGACCCTGAGCCTCTGTAAAGATCTGCCTTGAGAGCTCCACGTCCACCTTGAGGTCATAGTGAAAGCGAAACAGGTTGGGAAAGACGGGGTCCACACTCAGGCCCTTGAAGTGCTCCACGCCCAAAAAATGCGTCCCAGTCATGGTTCGCCAATGGGGGGAGTGGACGATCAGCACATCCACCTTTCGCTGTGCCAATGACTTGCGCAGTCGCTCATAGCCCCAGCGCAAAACCTCCCAGCCACACTCCGCCTTGGGCTCATTCTGGGGGGGATTCTCAGCATAAACCAAATGGGGCGGATGGGGAGCCAGGGCTCCCAAGACAATTTCTCCCTGTTTCATAGGCAAAACCTCCGCCCAGAGAGCTACCAAATTTTTAAGGGAAGGTTAAGAGCTTTCTTGTCCTCGAGGGGCAGAAGACTCTACAGGATCTGACGGGTCCAAAGTCTCCAAAGTGCCGGTTTTAATGTGAAAAACATAACCCACCACCTCGGTGTTCTGGCCATATTTTTTATAGATAGGATGCTCTTGAACGCGTCTGACTTGGGCCAGGACATTGATTTTTACCAAGTCATCTAGGCTGTATTTGTCAAAATCCTCTTTGGGAAGGTTTTCTCGAATGTAGGCCGTCCACACACAAAACTCCGCATCCTCTGAAGTTGTGTATGCAGCTTTAATTCCCCCACAGTCGGTATGGCCAATGATGGCCACCTCTTTGACCTTCAGGTGCTTGAGGGCATAGTAAAGCCCTGCATTGAGACTCAGGTCCTGTTGAATCACTTGATTGGCGATATTTCTGTGCACAAAAATCTGCCCCAGAGACGACTGCATGATCACAGAGGGGCTCACCCTGGAGTCCGAGCAGCTGATAATAAAGGTGTCGGGATGCTGCCCCTGACTGAGCTTTTCAAAGAAGTCCTTATCGCCTTTTTTCATCTCCTCAATAAATTTTTTGTTCTTCTCCAAAATTCCCTTCATGCTGGCGCCCCCTCCTTGATGGTATTGGAACTCTTGTCTTCTCTATAAATAGAGTTTAAAGCTCGATCCAAGCTCATATGCTGAACCTTGGAGCCGAATTTCTCCGGCCAATGAGCTCGGGCGACAAGATCTCTGACCGGCCCCTTCATGGCCGCAAAGTGAAACTCAATGCCCTGCTTTTCATAGTCCTTGATAAAAGACTCCATCTGCTCAACGGCCACCGCATCCATGTCGTTGACCCCCGACATCTCAAGAATCACTTTCTTAACCTCGGGCTTGTTATTTAAAAGACTCTCAATTTTGTCCTCCAAAAAAGCCATATTGGCAAAATAGAGAGACTCGTCCACACGCAAAATTAAAACCCCTTCAAAGGTCTTGGCCTCGGGAAATCTCTGCACATTGCGATAGACTCCCTCTTTTGCCAGATAGCCCAGCTCTGCTGAATGAGGGTAGGCGCTTCGCCAAATAAACAGTCCCAACGACAGCCCCATTCCGGCAAAGATCCCCGTTTCAATTCCCACAAAAAGGGTGAGCAAAAAGGTCACCGCCAACAGCAAACCGTCGGTCTTTTTGATGTGCAAAAGGTGCTTGAACTCCTTTATATCAATCAAACTTGCCACTGCCACCATGATGATGGCAGCAAGAACCGCTGTGGGCAAATAGTAAAACAGAGGGGTCAAAAACAGCAGAGTTACGACAATCAGAGCTGCGGAAATCATCGAGGCCAGGCCCGTCTTGGCCCCTGATTGGTAGTTGACGGCCGTGCGCGAAAACCCCCCTGTCACTGGCATACT
>SKYF01000127.1 GCA_007128005.1 Bdellovibrionales bacterium | reverse complement strand
GTGGTTACGGCGAAAAAACTTGCGCGAGATTTTTTCCGCGGCACAGGATAGATAGGGAGAGTTGGTCTCGACCTCACAGGGTGGCTGAATCCGCTCCAACTGATCTCGATGAACCACATAGGGGGCCAGTCTGAGGTGAATGCCGGCAGCAGGGCTTCCGGACTGTGGACTCTCTCCAAACTCTGGAAGCTCGCTCACCAACTTCAGCTCCCCCTGCCAATTGTCATATCTGGCCGCACTCAAGAAGCCCTGCCAAATCAGATAAGCCCCAGAAATTTCTGACTCAGCCTGGGCCAAAACCAAATCCTGCTCTCGAACAAACTGTCTGAGCCGTTGGTAGGTCAACACCCCAGCCTGAGAGAGATCCTCAATGGGGGTGGGATTGATCTGGGGAATGGGCCTGGGCTTGAGCCCCCAGCGTAAGACGGCAAAGGTCCCAAAAAGACTCGACCCAACCAGCAAAAACACAATCCAACGCATAGCTTAGACTCTCCTTCTCTTTTTATACGGCGCACCACATGAAAAGCCTTCCATCGCACTCTTCGGTCAAGGGTGTTATAGTCCGGGCCATAATCCCTGAGCAATGGCATTTGCCAAAATCTCAGGCTGCGGACTTGATCCAAAGGACAGGTACCCTTGATGAATAGACATCTCTCTCCTCGTTATCTGATTGTGGGCTCTGGCCGAATGGCCCAGCATTTGAAGGCCTACCTCAGCCTTGAAAACCAGCAGTTGAAGGAGTGGTCGAGGGCTGCGGACCCAGCCAAGAAAGAACTGCCCCGGTTGGTTGGTGCCGCAGATGTCGTGCTGCTGTTGATTTCTGACCGAGCTCTTGAGGGCTTTTATCAGAAGGAACTCAAAGGCCTTCTCGACCAAATGCCAAATGTTAAATGCGTCCATGGCTCGGGCAGCTTTTCGCACCCAGAAATACCGGGCTTTCACCCCCTGATGAGTTTTCATTCGGGTGCAGCCTATGCGGCTGAGACTTACCACAAGATGGCCTTTGTGGGAGATAGACCAGAGGCCTTATTTCGACAGATTTTTCCCTCTTTTAAAAACTCTTACTTTCAAATTTCACCTGAGGACAAAGCCTATTACCACAGCCTCTGTGTGCTGGGTGGAAACTTAAGCACTTGGCTTTGGCAGCAGGTGATAGACAAGATGGACCGTCAACTCCACATTCCCCCTGAAGCCCTGTGGCCCTATATGGATCAACTCAGTCAAAACCTAAAAGACAAGCCGGAAAGTGCTCTGACGGGGCCCGTTGCACGGGGGGATCAAAACACCATTCAGGCCAACTTGCAGGCGCTTCAAAGCCGAGAGGAGTTGGCCCTTGAAAATCTCTATCAGGCCTTTGCCAAAGGAGTGCAAATTGAGCATTCAAAGCATTCATGATTTTAAGGAAAAAAAACAGCGCCGAGAAAAAATCTCCATGATCACCTGTTATGACTCTTGGTCTGCAAGACTGATCGCACAATCTGAAGTTGACTGTGTCTTGGTGGGAGATAGCTTGGCCATGGTCATGCACGGCCATTCCAGCACATTGCCTGCGGACCCCGGACTGATGGCCCTTCACACGGCCGCTGTGGTTCGGGGAGCCCCAAAGGCCTTTGTGGTGGGAGACCTGCCCTTTTTGTCCTACCGAAAGTCCCTTGCCGACTCAGTGGCGGCCGTGGAGGCCTTGATGAAGGCGGGAGCTCAGGCTGTCAAACTTGAGGGAGCTTATGGCAATGAGACTCTCATTGAACACCTCCATCACTCCGGTGTCCCCGTGATGGGACATATTGGCCTGACTCCACAGAGTGTGCACAGCCTTGGGGGCTTTAAGGTTCAGGGGCGCGAAGACAGTCAGGCCCGCAAGCTCCTTGAGCAAGCTAAGACTCTGGAGCAGTCCGGATGCTTTGCTCTGGTGCTGGAGTGCATCCCTATGGAACTTGCCAAGACGATCACTCAAGAGCTCTCCATCCCCACGATCGGAATCGGTGCAGGACCTGATACAGATGGCCAGGTCTTGGTTCTTCAGGATATGTTGGGCATGAACTCAGGCTTTCAGCCAAAGTTTTTGCGCCAGTATCTCAAGGGACAGGAGCTGATTGTCCAGGCGCTGAATCAATACCATAAAGACGTAACGAATCAGAATTTTCCCTCCCCCGAGGAGAGCTACCAATGATCTTAAAGTGTCCCCAGGCCCTATCAGATCTCAAGGAGTGGCAGAGCCTCCGCAAAACTCTGCAGGGCTCCCTGGGCTTTGTCCCCACCATGGGGGCTCTGCACCGAGGGCACCGACAGCTGATTGAGCAGGCCCGCCAGGAGAACCAAGTCGTTGTTGTCTCCATTTTTGTCAATCCCACTCAGTTTGACCGAGAAGACGACTTTAAAAACTATCCCTCCACTTGGGACAGCGATCTAAAGCTGTTGAGTGAAGTGGGTGTGGATTATGTCCTTCGCCCCAAAGCAGCCCAGATGTATGCCGATGGATTTCACTTTAAAGTGAGCGAAGACAATATAAGCCACAAGCTCTGTGGGGCCCATCGACCTGGACACTTTGAAGGTGTGCTGACCGTGGTCATGAAACTTCTCAACTTGATCCAGGCAGACCGAGCCTATTTCGGAGAGAAGGACTTTCAACAGCTTCAGCTTGTCAAACACATGTGTCAGAGCTTTTTTCTGCCCACTCAAATTGTAGCTTGTCCGACCTTGAGAGAGTCTGATGGGCTGGCCTTCAGTTCAAGAAATCAGCGACTCTCCCCACAGCAAAGGGAGCTGGCCCCTCTGCTCTACCAGATTTTAAAAAACTCTAGGCTGAGCTTAGAGCAAATGCGAAAGACTCTGGAAGAGGCGGGATTCAAAGTGGACTATGTGGAGGAGCTTTGGGGGCGCAGGTTTGCGGCCGCTTGGCTGGGTTCAGTAAGGTTGATTGACAATGTCGAGCTCTAAGATTCTCTTTCAACTGACTGGTTCCATCTCCTGCTTTAAGGCCGCGCAGGTCATCTCCCAGCTTGTCCAAGGTGGCCACCAGGTGCAAGTGGTCGCATCTTCTTCTGCGCTGAAGTTTGTGGGTACGGCCACCCTTGAAGGGCTAACTGGGCGAAAGGTTGCCACAGAGCTCTTTGCTGAAGGGCAAATGATGGATCACATCCACCTGACCCGCTGGGCGGATGCGGCTGTCCTCTGCCCAGCCTCTGCTCACGCCCTGAACTCGCTTTCCCAGGGTCTGGGATCTGATTTGATTGGCAGCCTGTCCTTGGCTTGGCCCAAACAAAAGCCCTACTTGATCTTTCCTGCCATGAACAGCCTGATGTGGGAGCACCCAGCCACCCAGTCTTCCGTGGAACGACTACAGTCCTTTGGCTACCAGGTGCAAGCCCCAGCTCAGGGCAGTTTGGCCTGTGGAGAGGTGGGCTGGGGCCGACTGCCGGAGCCTTCAGAAATTGAGAAAATTATTGTCAAAGCCCTTGTTACCCATCCCTCCCCAGACCGGCGGCCTCAAGAAACTGTCTTGATCACAGGGGGCGGGACGAGAGAGCCCATTGACGGGGTCAGATATCTTTCCAACTTCAGCACCGGGCGCACGGCCGCAAGCCTTGCCAACTCCTTCCTGGCGGCTGGCTATCGAGTGATCTTTCTCCACGGCCTGGGGGCTTGTCTGCCCTTCACGACTGCTGGCTCATCTGGCGGCTCACTTGAGAGGATTGAGTTCACCAGTCACCAAAGTTTACTGGTTCACCTGACAAAAATCTTAAGGCAAGAGGATTTAAAGGCCGTGATTATGGCGGCTGCGGTCAGTGATTTTTCCGTTAGAAGTATCCTTTGTGCTGATGGGACGGAGATAACTGATCGAGAGATTCTGGGACCGGAGAGTCTCAAACTCAGCTCGGCCCAGGATCTTCAAATTCACTTGAGGCGCAACAGCAAGATCCTGCCGCAAATTAAGGAGCTGGCCAAGCCCTCCTCCCCTGTGGTGATTGGCTTTAAGCTGACCCATCAGGCCTCAGAAGAAGACCGGCGTCAGAAGGTTTCAAGCCTCTTTGCCTCGGGAGGGGTGGATGCAGTTGTGCACAACGATCTGAGTGAAATCTCACCAGATGGAGTCGAGCATTTAAGTGCCCTGTATGTTCGGGGTGATTTTGTGGAGCAGTGGAAAAGCAAGGATCAGATGGCACAGGGCCTAATTAAACTTGTGGAGGTTGGATTATGATACTCTGTTTAGATGTGGGAAATACGCAGATTTACGGAGGCGTGTTTGTGGAAGATGAACTGAAGCTCAGCTTTCGGCGCAACTCCAGAAGTGGGGCCTCCTCGGATGAGATGGGGTTATTTTTAAAATCAGTGCTGCGTGAAAACGATGTGGACCCAGATGAAGTTCAGCAGATTTCCCTCTGCACCGTGGTTCCCGAAGTCCTACACTCCCTTAAAAACTGCTGTTTGAAGTATTTCAAGAAAAATCCCTTTGTTTTGCAGGCTGGAGTGCGCACAGGACTTAAGATCAAATACCGCAACCCCCTTGAGGTGGGATCCGACCGCATTGCCAATGCCATTGCCGCCACACAGCTCTACCCCAATGAAAATCTGCTGATTATCGACTTTGGCACGGCCACAACTTTTTGTGCTGTCAACAAACACAAGGAGTATCTTGGGGGGGTGATTCTGGCTGGTCTTAAAATTTCCATGGAGGCTTTGGAGAGCCGAACTTCTAAGCTGCCCTCTGTGGAGATCATTCGTCCGGAGACAGTGCTCGGGCGCTCCACAGTGGAGAGCATACAATCAGGTCTCTACTTTGGCCATCTTGGGATGATTAAGGAGATTTTGACATCCTTAAGAAAAGAGTGTTTTAACCAGGAGCCCGCTAAAGTCATTGGCACAGGGGGCTTTGCCAGCTTGTTTGAAGATGCAGCTCTGTTTGATGAGGAGAGTCCGAACCTCGTTCTTCATGGACTGCGCCGGGCCCTACAGATGAACTTATAAAACTTTGACCGAAGGAGTGTTGTCATGCGTATAACTTTGTTGAAGAGCAAATTGCACCGAGCCACTGTCACTGATGCCGACCTCAGCTATGAGGGCTCGATTTCCATAGATCCCTTGCTTTGTGAAGCCGCTCAGCTTATCCCCTTTGAGCGAGTTGAGATTTACAACTGCAATAATGGGGCTCGCTTTGCCACCTATGTGATTCATGGAAAAAAGGGAGAGATCTGCCTCAATGGGGCTGCGGCTCGACATGTCCACAAAGGAGATCTAGTCATTATTTGCAGCTACGCCGAGTTTGAACCCGAGGAAGCCCTCTCCTATAAGCCCCGCCTCATCATGCTGGATGAGAGTAACGAGGTCAAAGGGCACTCAGAGGTTTAATCGAGGCTTCTGCGAGCCAGGGTCCAAACCACAAACTGACACTCGGTTTTTCTGAAGGCTGCGGCCACGGCCCTGGCCGTGGCACCTGTCGTGATCAGGTCGTCGACAAAGATCACCGTCCACTCTTTGGTAAGATAGCTTGGGGGCGATCCTTGGTGCTCGACCTCTAAGCGGGCCCTCTGCCCCCGCCCCAACTGCTTTTGCACCCAGGAGCCCTGGGGAATCTTTTTGCGCAAACCTAAATAGAT
>SKYF01000031.1 GCA_007128005.1 Bdellovibrionales bacterium | reverse complement strand
TGGCCCATGGAGGAGCTCAGTTGGGTCAACCCTTCACCCAACATGCCCCGCCTGAGCAATGCCCGCCAGTATGCGGGCACGGTGCTCTTTGAAGGCACCAATTTCAGCGAGGGCAGGGGAACAACGATTCCCCTAGAAGTTTTTGGGGCCCCGGGTTGGAGCGGAGATAGTCTAAAGCAAAAAATGTTGGCCACAGCGCCTCAGTGGCTTAGAGGCTGCAGGCTCAGGGCCTGTCACTTTGAGCCCACCTTTCATAAGTTTTCAGGAGAGCTCTGTGGGGGATTGCAGGTCCATGTGGACGCCTCTTTTTATCACCCCCAGGAGTTTAAGCCCTACCGCATGGCAAGTCTGTTTCTGAAGTCAGTCCGTGAGATCTATCCTGATTTTACTCTGTGGAGAGATCCTCCCTATGAGTATGAGGCCGAGAAGTTACCCATTGAAATCCTCTCCGGAAGTGGAGATCTGGTCAAGTGGGTGGAGGACCCTGCGGCCACCCCTGGAGATTGGGATGAGTTTCTGGCGGCTGATGAAAAGCTCTGGCTTGAGGAAAGGCAGGAGTTTTTACTCTATTAGCTTTGGACTTTCAGTTTTTGGTTGGCTCGGCGGACTTTTTGACGCTGAGTCGTTTCAAAGTCTTTCAATTGTCTTTGAAGTCTTTGGCTGCTCAGGGCTAGCATGCGCACCGCCAGAAGTCCTGCATTGAAAGAGTTGTCCACGGCTACCGTGGCCACGGGAACTCCTTTTGGCATTTGCAAGATGGAGAGCAGGGAGTCCAGCCCCTCCAGTTTGCCCACAGTCACCGGCACTCCAATCACGGGCAAGGGAGTCAGAGAGGCAACCATGCCGGGCAGGTGAGCGGCCCCTCCGGCTCCGGCAATGATAATCTTAAGCCCTCGCGTTTGGGCCTTGAGGGCATAGCTTTGCATGTACTTGGGACTGCGGTGAGCTGAGACCACCTGAACTTCAGTGGGCACTTTAAAGTGGCTGAGGGCTTCAATGGCTCCCTTCATCACTGGCAAGTCGGAGTCGCTGCCCATAATCACCGCCACTTGAGGTTTCATAGTTGAAAGTCCTTTCTGGTTTTTTTGAGCCTCAATAGAGCCTGTTTGGCCGAGGGGCCTGCGGCATTCAGATGACCCATTTTGCGTCCAGGTCGATTCTCAAACTTGTCATACCAATGCAAAAAAACATCCTGGGGAAGGGGGCCCCAAGAGGGGGGCTTGTTGCTTGAACCCAGCAGGTTGTACATGGCAAAGCCTGGGTAAAGAGGTTTGGGGGGGCGTAAATCCCAGCCAAGAATGGCGCGCAGGTGAGCGGTGAACTGATCCATGTCCAGAGCGTTGAGGCTGTAGTGGCCCGAGTTGTGCACCCGTGGTGCCAGCTCGTTGACCAGAAGTCGGCCCTCCTTTTCAAAGAGCTCAAAGGCCATCACGCCCTGGTAGTCGAGGCTCTTTAAAAACTTAGAAATTTTTTTTTGCAACTGCGGAAATTCAGGGCTGGCAAAGTCAATGGGTCCCTTGACCCATAGGCAGCGCTTGTCCTGCTGATAACTTTCCACCAGAGGGAACTGCACCACCTGACCGGTCTGGTTGCGGCAGGCCAGCAGGGCCAGCTCTCGCTGAAAGGCCACCCTTTCCTCGGCAATAAAGCCTGGGGAGTTGGGGGCCTCCAATTGGGCCCTTAGGGCTCTTAGATCCTTGCCGGATTTAACGTGAAAGGTCCCATAGCCATCATAGCCAAAGCGGCGTTTTTTAAGAATCATCTCCCCCGAGAGGGCCTCAAGGGCCTGTTCGGCCTCAGCCAAGGTGTTCACTGCATGAAAATCAGCACTGGGCAAGTGGTGGGCCTTTAAAAGCTGCTTTTGGCTGAGTCGATCCTGGAGCTCCACCATGATCTCGGGGCGAGGCTGAATTTTTGCCTTTAGGTTTGGGGGGAGTTTTGCCAGAGCTTCAGGGCTGACAAATTCGCTCTCAAAGCTGGCCACATCCACCTGTTTTAAAAAGCTTTTCAGGTCTTGGGCGCAAGAGGGGTCTCCCTGCACCCAGTGATGGCAGACGCGGGCGGCAGGGTCCTGGGCTGAGGAACTCAAAACCTGGCTTTCAAGTCCCATATCCTGGGCTTTGAGGGCAAGCATGCGGGCCAACTGCCCTCCTCCCAAAAGGCCCACTCGGGGATGGCGCGCCCCCCCTTTTCGCTTCACGAAACAGAGCCTCCACCTAACAGCTCATCGAGCTTGCCACTGGACTCCAGCTCGGCAAGCTCGGTAAAGCCCCCCACAAAGTGATCTCCAATAAAAATCTGCGGAATGGTGCGATGGCCGGTGCGCTCTCTGAGCTCAATCAGCTCTCGGTCCTTGCCATCAAGGAGTATCTCCTCAAAGGCCACCCCCTTTTGTTGCAGCAGGCGTTTGGCGCGAACACAATAGGGGCAGTAGCTACCGCTGTAAACAATGACTTTTTCCATAGGCCTGGGATCTTAAGCGCCACTCAAGCAGGCTGTCAAACCCTCAAGGGGGCAGCAGGCCTGTTAGCCCCCCGCCTCCTGGGCCCAGGGGGCTTTCTTGAGCGGAAAAGAGTCCGCCGGTGAAAACCACTCCAGGCTCCACCAAGAGGCTTCGAGGTCTTGCTGTCGACCAAAGAGAAGGGGAGAGGCTTGGACTCCAGGGGTTCAGAGCTCCCGTGCCCAGATCAAATGCAGCAAGCCCACTTCGAGGAGTGGAACTTATGAAGCTAAAGCCTCCGGCCACAATCAATTGATCTTCAGAGAGGGCCAGGTCAAAGACGGGGAAGTTGGGGGATGGGCTCCAGTCTTCGAGCTGTCTTGAGATGAGGTCAAAAGAGGCCAGGCGGGGGCGGCTGTTACCATTGATTGTGGTGAACTGTCCGCCTACAAAGAGCCTGGTGGCTGTCGCCAAAATGGTCTCCACAGGGTTGTTGAAGGAGGGGTTGAATTCCGTCAGCAAGCCTGTGCTCAGGTCGAAGGAGGCCAGCCTCTCTCGAGGAATACTGTTATCAATGATGGTGAAGTTGCCCCCCACAAAGAGCTCAGAGCCATTGTGAGCCAGGCTGTCCACATAGCTGTTCAGGGATGGGGCCCAAGCGGTGACCATTCCTGTGGTCAGATCTATTGAGGCCAGACGATTTCGCATGTTTCCTCCTAAGGCTGTAAAGAGCCCTCCCACATAGAGGGTGCTTTCATGGCGCAGCAGAGCGTTAACTGTGCCCGCTGCTGAGGGGTTCCAGTCGGTCAGTGAGCCTGTGCGCAGGTCGAAGGAGGCCAGACGGCTTCGAGATTGCCCTGCGACATTGACAAAGCTCCCTCCCACATAGAGTTTCGAATCGTACTCAACAAGACTTGTGACGGGGCCGCTGGGGCTTGGAGTCCAGTCCGTGACTGTGTTGGTGGCAAGATCCACTGCAGCCAGGTACTTGCGCTCCACGCCTCCAAAAACCTGAAAGCCTCCCCCGACAAAGAGCTGCAGATTGTCCGGTGCGATAAGAGTTAAGCTGTCCACTCTTCCGCCAGGTGTGGGAGCAAATTCGCTCAGGAGGCCGCCCGAGCTTACAGAGAGGGCGGCAAGGTGGCTTTGACTCGAGCCGCCGCCTGAAATGCTGAAGTCTCCTCCCGCATAGAGTTCACTTCCGTGGATCAGCAAAGAAAAAACAGCCGACCCGGGGTTGAGGTGGGCGTTAAAGCCAGAAGCAGGCGCGCCGGAGAGAATGTGGATGGCTGCAAGAACTCCTTGGCCACCAAAGCTTGCAGTAGAGTAGGAGGAGCCCCCGACAAAAAGTGTATTGTCTTGGGCCGCCAGGGCCTGAATCGAGCCTGTTGTGGGGGGCGCCACCTGAAGCCAGGAGGGCTCAAGGGGCCAGCCAATCTCTTCCAGGTCAAAGGCGGCAAGTCGGCTTGCTGAGGGATACTCATCAATTTCCGAAAACCCTCCCCCTACAAAGAGCTTATCCTGATGGCTGAGTAGGCTCAGCACAGGCCCTGAAACACTAGGGGCCCAATCAAGCAAGTCCCTGCTCTCCAGCCCTAAGTCAAAGGCAGCCAGCCCATTTCTGGGAGAGGTAAAGCTGCCACCTACAAAGAGAGTGTCTTCGTATAGGATCATCGCAGACACGGACGCATTCAAAGGGGGAGGGGTCCAGGAGTGAAGGTCTCCTGTGAGGGGATCCACCGCCCCTA
Organism: Bdellovibrionales bacterium; assembly: GCA_007128005.1. Classification (GTDB taxonomy): domain Bacteria; phylum Bdellovibrionota; class Bdellovibrionia; order Bdellovibrionales; family UBA1609; genus SKYF01. Next base: position 1,427 of record SKYF01000031.1, on the reverse strand, counting down.
GGCGAGGTCGAGAGGACCCAGCAAGCTGAGTAAAGAGTCCTCCTACGTAAAGCAGGCCGTTATGAAGGGCAAGGGCTCTGACATCATGATTTGTTCCCGGGCTCCAAGCAGAGACCTCGCCAAGGGCATTGATGTGGGCGAGGTTCTGCCGAGGCTGACCCCCAACGGAGGAAAATCTGCCGCCAATAAACACTCCCCCCCCGAGCCATCGGCAAGGCTTGTCATCACGATGCCATCAACTTTAGGTTGGTCCTTCAGTGGCTTAACCAACTGCCCGGTGTCTTTCTGAATCTTTAGGCCCCCTCCCGAGCAGGGCCCCAAGTGGGTGAAGTAACCACTGAGGTAGAGGGTGTTTTCAAATCTCAATAGGCTTCGAATTTCACTGTTAGCACAGGGCATCTCTGCCAGAGCCGTCCAGCTGGGGCTGGTCACGACTTCGCTATAGGTGATAGGGCCCTCGCCCCCACCGCCCCCTCTGCGTGATCTGAGCTTGAAGTAGTAATTTTCGCCTAGGATCAAATTCAGTCCACTCGTCTGGTGGCCGGTGCTGGCGATCTCCCAATCTTTGACAGTGGAGTGGTCGCGGCTCTTGAGGAGTTGAACTTCGGTGTGGGCATTGTCGGCTCCACTCCAAAAAAGAGTAGGACTCTGGGACAAGCTAAAGTTGACATCTCCCAATGAGACACTTTCCGGAGGAGGGGGAGGAGCTGGCGGGGAGCTGTCTTCAGCCAAGTTCAGCCAGAGCTTGGTCTCTACGGGCTCAAGAACAGGGCTTTGAAACCTCAAGTGGAGCTCTTTGCTCTGCCCTCTTTCGACTTCCGTAAAGCCCGCCCACTCCCCAGCTCTGGGGATATGCAGTTTGAGTTGAGAGCTCTGACAATTGGCTTGCCCCTCACTCGTGATCAGGTCTTTGACCTCTTGCCAGGGGCCAGTTTCTGTGCGGATCAGAATCTCTGTCACTCGGGGGTCACAGGACCCCTCTAATACAAGGGTTTGGTCGAGTTCCAAGAGGGTGTAGGAGCGGTCCGACTGACTCAGTTGGGGGGCTTTGAGGCTTTTACCCAAAGAGGGGAAGTTGGGTATGCCTTCTGTGCATCCCAAGCTGGTCATGGCCAGTCCCAAAGTAAAAATCCTTATCAGCGGGATACGAATTTGGACTAACAAAACTCCCCCTTCCAAAAAACGAACAAAGTGCGAACAAGAGATCAGCTTGGCGAAGCCAAGACCTTTCGGCCTTGCCTCCCATTGGCATTCCAATCATCACCCTTATCGATATATAGACAAAGGTCTTGAGGGGGATTCTGTGGTTGTAGTTACTTTTTAGAAATGTCCGGTTTTTTTCTGTTTTTACGAAGTTAAAATGTCCGCTTTGTTGCAAGATTGTAGCAAAGTGTCTCGATTCGGCGAGCTGGCTGTCAGATTTTGAG
>SKYF01000003.1 GCA_007128005.1 Bdellovibrionales bacterium | reverse complement strand
TTAGCTTTAGCTTTAGCTTTAGCTTTAGCTTTAGCCTTAGTCCTAGCCCTAGCCTTAGCTTTGGCTTTGGCTTTTGCCTTGGCCTTGGGCCCAAAGTCTAGTTGACCCCTCGGAAAGTCTGGGAGAGTTCTTAAATTTTTTTGCTGCTTTTTTTCTGTTTTTTTTGCTGGTTCTTCTGTTCTCTACCTACACCCCTTACACCCCTTACACCCCTTACTCCATTTACTCCATTTACTCCATTTACTCCATTTACTCTATTTGCTCTATTTGCTCTATTTGCTCCCCTTCTCAGAGCGCCCGACCTTGCGTCGACCTTGGGCCGACCTCGGGCCGACCTAGTTCCGGCCCTTCACATCTGACCACGGGCACTCATTTCAATTGGCCCTAAATTAAGGGGGTAAGGTCAAAACCAACACTCCTCTCTCCTGGCGCACAGCTTCTTCGCGTTGAAGAAGCTGTGCATCGTGCAGCCACCCTATGACTGCCGAAAAGTTAAACAATATTTTTATCTTTGAAGAACATTGGATTCCAATATCTTAAACAAGACCTCACAGAAAAAATTGTAAATATACAAACCATATTAATTTTGTGACTCAAAGCAAATACCTTGCACCCCCCAACCTCAATTGATATCAATACTCCATCTTAAAAACAGGAGAACTTTATGCGAATTCAAGAGCTTAAGGATCAAGACCTACTCACCCGCACTCGTGAGCTCGTTCAACAAGAGCGAGAAACTCTGACCGAGGTCCTACACCACCTCAAAGAGATTGAACGGCGTAAACTCTACTCGGATTTGGGCTTTAGAAGTTTGTTCGACTATGCCGTCAAGGAACTTAAGTACTCTGAGAGCCAAGCCGGGCGAAGAATTCAAGCCATGCGACTCATTCTCGACCTGCCCCAGGTGGAGAAAAAAATCGAGCGTGGGGAACTGAACCTCAGTCATGCCTGCCAGGCTCAGAGTTTCTTTTATCAGACGCAAAAGGCCAATCCTAAAATGAAGCTGAGCCAAGACGAAAAGCTCGCCTTGCTAAGAGACCTTGAAAATAAATCCGCTCGACAAACACAGGTTTTGCTTTTGGAAAAGTCCATTGAAAGAGCTCAAAAGCTGGGAGCAGATCTTCCTCTGCCCAAAGAAAGAGAACGAATTCTCTCTCATGAGCACTGTGAGGTTCGACTCGTCATTAGCCAAGATCTTCGCCGTCAACTTGAGGATGTCCGCTCACTGTTGGGAGCAAAGGCTGTCGGGATGAGTCTGGCCCAGCTGATGAGTGAAATGGCTAATTTGAGTTTAAACGCCCTCAAGGACAAGAGGTTCGGAAAAAGAAGAGACTCGCGCTCTTCGGACTCTAGAACTGCGTCTCTGCCAGGTGATATAAATGCCAAGGCCATAACGGCCGCAACTCTGACTGCCACGACTCCTCCGACTGCGACGACACTGACTACCACGACACTGACTACCACGACTCCGACTGCCACGACTGAGAAGGCTGACAGGGTGACTGATGAGGATAGAACTGACAGCTGTGCGGGAAAAGATTGCAACGGAACTTCTGCGAGCAAGACAGGGAGACCCAGCGAGAGAAACACTTTCCACTGCACGACGAAAAAGGACAACAGGTTGAAGTCCAAGAGTTCAACATACAAGTGTGAGAGTCCCGCACCGAAAGACAACTCCGGACTGGAGGGAGATTTGGCCACAACGTTGAGGAGACATCGCGTTAGCGAGGTTCCACTGCGGGCGCGGTCGATCTCCAAAGGCAAGAGGTATCGTGTTTGGGAACGAGATGGAGGCTCCTGTGTGAAGTGTGGAAGTAAGGATTGCCTTCAAGTGGATCATATTGTTCCAGTCGCTCTTGGCGGGGGCTGCGAGGAGGAGAATTTGCGGCTGCTCTGTGCCAACTGCAATCTCCGGGAGGGGATTAAGGACTTTGGGCTAGGGAAGATGAAAAGGGGTCACTCGCAGAGCTTAATGGGAGAGGACCTTCAAAGATAGCTCCAAGTGCCAAAGCCTGTGGTGACCACGGACCGCACACAGCCCAGGAGCTGAAGGCCATGATCAGGGGGCTATCCTCTAGGGTACAGATCGAGGGACAAGGGCAACATCATCGGGGCAACCGCAGCTAATGAGAATGCGGTGGCTAGCTGCTGCCGTCTGTGAGGGCGCGGCAGTGAGCGAGAAACCCATGAGCGAGAAACCCATGAGCGAGAAACCCATGAGCGAGAAACCCATGAGCGAGAAACCCATGAGCGAGAACCATGAGCGAGAACCATGAGCGAGAACCATGAGCGAGAACCATGAGCGAGGGCCATGAGCGAGGGCCATGAGCGAGGGCCATGAGCGAGAGCCATGAGCGAGGGCCATGAGCGAGGGCCATGAGCGAGGGCGTGGGCAGTGGCTAGTTGCCACCACCGCCTGTGGGAGGGCGTGGGCAGTGGCTAGTTGCCACCACCGCCTGTGGGAGGGCGCGGGCAGCGGCTAGTTGCCACCACCGCCTGTGGGAGGGCGCTGCATGAGGCGATCTGGGTCGAGGCTGGCGTTGTTGTTGGTGAGCCAAAACTCGCAGGCCGTGGCCGCCGACTCCACACCCGGAATCCAACCGGCCACCTTGACCACTCCCTGTAAGCCCTTTGAGATGATCTCCTCCGGTTGGTAGCCAAAAAAGATGGTGCTTAAAAAAGCCCTTTTGCCATGAGTGGGGTGATCCATCAGGGCGACCAGGCTTTCGAAGGCACCCACAACCTCGGTGTAGATGGAGTGGCCGACTTGGTGATAGATGCGCTTTTTCTGCAGATCTGAGCGGATCTGTTTTTGGATCTCGGGATGCCCTCTTAAGCGGCGAGGGAATTTGGCCGCCACCCAACTGGCGGCCAACTCATAGGCCTGGTCAAACTTGAGCCCTATCCCCATAAAGGGAGTCATAAAAGCCAAAATGAGCGTCCCCATAAAAAGACCTAAGTCAAAGCGCTGGAAGACCAGCCAATGGGTGACTGCCGCCATCACAAAGTAGGCGGGAATATTGGCCCAAACCAAATAAGAAAAGTAGAGCTGATTGTCAATCCAGCGGTTCACTGGATTTTTAAATGCGTTCTTGAAATAATAGCGCCAGAAGCCTTTTTTACTGTCTTTGACTGAAGGGACTTTGTCAAAACTGCCCATAGCATCCAGGCGATCATCCTGCTGCAACTTCATCCAAGTGTCGGCCATAAAGCCAACAACAGCTCCGGCCAAAAAGGTGTTGAAGTAAATGTACAGCGAGCCGTGAAAGGCCGAGTTGGGCCCAAAGGCCTCCTCATGGATGGGCTGCATAAGACTTCCATCAAAGACCCCGGCATAGAGCACCATCACTCCCCCAAAGGTCACGGGGAAAGAAACCACCAAGTTGGCCAACTGATGGCGAACAGCGCGCAGCAGAGCTTTAAACTTTTTCAGTTTTCTTGCCGCCGTCGTGTAACGACTGATCTGTGTCTGCTGAGGGTGCAGAGAATTCATTAAGCTGCCCTCGGCTCGAACCGTCAAGCGGTCAATGGCGTGGGACCAGTCCTCAGCCATGGCTCGACTCTTCTCAAAAGCTCCCGAGCGCTCCACCAAATGGGTGGCCAACTCCCTGAGCTTCAGTCTCAGTTCCTTTTTCCGCGTCTGATACTCTTTCTGCTGAGCCTGCCAAACTCGATCGTCCACTCCTGGAGCCTTCTCAGGGGGCTGAAAGCCTTTGAGTTCCTCCACAAATTGAGCCGCCCGAGACTTCACCTGGCGGGAGCTGACCTGAGCCAACTCAATGGGTGACTCACCTTTGCCGGCCAAAAAGTCTTTTAAATAATCTTCTACAAGCTCCCTATACAGACTCACCACAAAGTGCTGAAAGAAGGTGGACTCCTTTTTGGACAGCCGTCCCACCTTGGCATCACTGATGCCCTGAATTCCTGTGCTGGGCGCCACTACCCCATCGTTGATGTGTTTCTTGGGCACCAAGCCCCGGGGCAACTGGGAGGAGTCAAACAGATCTCTAAGGTGATCCGGCCTTTGAGTGTATTGAATTAAGGCTTCAATGCCTCTCTCCAAGGCCACCTGATAGGCTTCGGCCTCCACATGCAAGATGGTTTTCTCAAACTCCAAAAGACTGTTCAGACTTTCTTTGCCAAATTTGGCCCCAATGCGGTTGGCCCAAAAGTGAAGGGTGTCATCTCGCCCTCCATCAAAGAGGGTGGGAATGTGACCCACCTTCTCAAAGGAGCTAGAGGTCACTTTAAAGTAATTGGGGAAAACCAAAACCATATACCATGTTCTGGGTTTGATGGCGAAGTTACGGCTGATAAAGATCAGGTTCCAAGTTTTGGCTAAAACAGCTGCTGTATTGGTGACACTGGGGTAACTTAGAGCAAACTGCCGGATGGCCTGACCAAAGGTTTCAATATTGCGGATCTCTTTACCCTGCTCGATCAAGGCCTGCTCCACTCTTTTCACCGCCTGAGTGGAGTCTTTAATATCCGCAATCTGATCAGACAGAGCTCCCTCAACAGGCGAAACAGCCTGAGTCTTGTCGCCGCCCAAGGTCCATCCCCCCGATTCCCCCTGAGTCATATCTAAAATTGGAGCTGACTTGGGGCTGGAGCCAAAGCTCAGGCGCTGGCCGGAGGAGGGCACTCCCCCTTGCACCAACTCCCGAGCAATGCTGTCTTCCGCTTGCCGGCGAGCTAACTCCTCCTGCTGACGAAGTTGCTCCTCAACGCCCTCATAAATTTTCTCTACCCGAGCAGAACGGCTGGCCTCATTGGCCTTCACGGCTTTCTCCAGGGCCTCTTGTTCGGCCTCGGCAGCAGCCTGATCGTAGACCTTGCGCTCCTGATCTTCAAAGTCAATAAAGAGCTGTTTCATGGCCTGCCACCGAGACATGGCCTTGCTCTTGACCTGGTCGCTGTAGCGGCCCTTCTCGGAGTACATATATTTAAAGGCCTTGGTGGTGTTGGTCAGCAAATGGGGAACCCCAAAAATGGTCACCAAAAAGCCTGTGAGCGCAAGCATCAGAGTGCCGGTGTACTGATAGCGGCCATCGGCAATAAACTGGGCGTGAACATGAGAAGCTGAGGTTCCGATTTTCTCAGAGGCCAAGGAGACAATATCCACAAAGTTGCCGCCATAGCCGGTGTGGGCCAGGTAACCAAAGATGTGGGTGTTGATCATCTCCACCAGGTCCAGGCTCTGAAATACATTGACCGTGTAGGGCTCGGGCAGAGTGCTGCCCAAAAGGGCTGCGGCCATCACTCCGGCTCCATACTTGCCGTATCTAAATAGGGGGTGTTGGTTGGCCTCAGCATAGCTGCGCTGAAAATCCACCGCCCTCCCCGACACCCCACTTTCCGCCACCATGGCCATGGCATTGAGAAGCTTAGGAGCTCCCATGGGCTGAGGGTGAGCCATTCTCTCGAGCAACATAGACACTCGGGCCAAGAACTTTCGCGACAGCATCAAGCTGTGGTTGGCCTCAGTCAGTCCTTTGCGAGAGCTAATCATTTTTTTAAGTTCTTCCAGGGTGGGCAAGTACTCTTCTTTGGCCATCTCTGACTTTTCCAACTTGCCCGTCAGAGCCTCCAACTTGGCCTTGTCGGACTCCAGATGGGAAATTTTC
>SKYF01000080.1 GCA_007128005.1 Bdellovibrionales bacterium | reverse complement strand
TGGCGCGAAACCGCCAAATACAGCGTTGCTCGTCTCAAATCTCACTCCAACGTACCGCTCAAGTACGCCTCCGTTCGATTTGAGCCGGGCGCCTTGTCTTTGGCGGTTATCGCCAGTCACTTTCGCGCCAGTCACAAAGTAGATAACTGGCCTTGGCGCAAGCCCATTCAAACTCTATCATATCAATGTGAGGTTTCTTTACTCTTTATTTTCAGCTGTCAATGGCTGGCTACATAGGCCTATGGCCGTATTGCTCACCTGCCTGGGCTTTGCCTTCATCCATCTTGTTTTAGACGGGACTTTGCTTCGGCTCTGGAGTCTTCACCGAGATCAGACTCGAATTCAGAGTCAGATCGATGAGCTTAGGTCCCAATCTGAAGTTTTGCAGAGCCAAATTGATCGAGCTCTCGACCCTCGTTTTATTGAACAGCAGGCGAGAGATCGCTTCGACTTGGTCAACGAGGGAGAACTTATATTTGTGTTTTCTGGGGATTAGTTCAAAGCCCCTTAACTTCTTTTTTGTGTTCATTTCTTTTAGATTATCTCTCTCAATTTTTCCAGATTGTGTTATAAGGAAACTGTCTAGCTGGAGGGAAAAGTTCATGAAACTGACGGGTCCTCAAATAAAGAGACTGCGTTTAAGAATGGGTTGGACAATCTGTGACCTAGCTCGCCGAATGGCCGTGACGCGAGCCTGTGTGGTGAGCTGGGAGAGGGATCTCACAGAGCCCGATGAAGAGAGCTGCCGGCAGTTGCATAGAATTCAGGGGCTTTTGGAGCAGCAGATGGAAAAGCTGAGAACTCAACCCTTGGCTGATAGAATTCTCACTGAAAATAACTGGGATCAGGTAGCTCATGAAGAGGTCTCTTCTGAAGAGTTCTCTTGGGAGCAAGGTGTTTAAATCTTTCCTTTTAGAATCACCCTAGAGAGGGCCTTCTTCTGTGGCTATAAAAAAACTCTATGTTGTTGATGTGAGTTCTCTTTTTTTTCGCGCCTTTTTTGCCATTCCTCATTTGAGCAATGAACAGGGAATGCCAACAAATGCTTTGTATGGATTTTTATCCATGACGGTCAAACTTTTGAGAAGCATAAAGCCGGACTACCTGGCCTTCTGTTTTGATGTCAAAGAGCCGTCCTTCAGATCCGAGCTTTTTCCTGAATACAAGGCCCATAGGGAGGAGATGCCGGCGGATCTGGTTCCCCAGGTGCCATACGTAAAAAAGATAACAGATGCCTTAGGAATTGCTCGGTTTGAAAAACCTGGCTTTGAGGCGGATGATCTCATTGGAGCCCTCGTGGAGTTTGGACGGCGCGAGAACTTGGAAGTGGTCATTGTCAGCGGGGATAAGGACTTTACTCAGCTAATAGGTCCTATGGTGACCATGTATGATACGATGAAGGAAGTTCACTATGATGAAGAGGCTGTACTGGCCAAATGGGGTGTTCGCCCCAACCAAATGATTGATTACCTGGCTTTGGTGGGAGACAGCAGCGACAATATTCCTGGGGTGAAAGGTGTAGGTCCAAAGACTGCAGTCCATCTTCTTCAGCAGTACAAGAACTTGGATGGCATTTACGATAGTATTGAAAAAATAACTTCCAAGTCGGTGAAGACCAAATTGTTGAACAGCAAAGATATGGCCTATCTGTCGCAAAAGCTAGTGACTATACCTAAGGAAATTGATTGGCAGGTGAATCTTGCAGATCTAAAACTGCGTGAAGTCAATCGGCCTGTGTTAAAGGGCCTCTTAGAGGAGCTGTCTTTTAAGTCTTTTGAGAGGGGGCTGCTGGGAGAGGACACAGACTCTGTTGATGGGGCAAAGGAGTTGCCCGAAGTGGTCAACTGGAGTTTAAAAGACTTAGAGGAAAATCTGCCTAAGGAGTCTGAGCTGTGGGTGTTTGCTTTGGACCGCGGCATATATTTGGGATTTAAGGGACAGGTTCTACGAATAGATGGAGTGGACCCCAAAGACGTGGGCCGGGTGCTTTCTGTGAAGGACCTTCGCTGGCTGGGTTATGATTTGAAAGAGGCCTTTAAGGTCTTGGGCTTAGGTAGCGAGGGGGTCTCAAGAGGTCGGGCTCTGTGGGATCAAATGTTGGCCAGTTACGTTCTTAGGCCAAGGTCTGTAGAGAGTTTGGCCCAGGTTTACCAGGAGACTTTAAGCAAAAAGATTCCCGAGTTGGCCTCGCCTGAGCAAGTGTTTGCCTGTCACTTAGAGTTGTTTGCAGAACTTAAAAAGCGATTGGTGCCGGTCAATGGGGAAAAAATCCTGAATGAAATGGAATTGCCTCTGATTCCCATTCTTGTTGCGATGGAAGACGAGGGCATTGGCATTGATGTCGCCGAGTTGAATCGTTTGAGTTTGGAGCTGGAAACGGATATCGCTCAGTTGGAGGGGGAAATCCACAGCCTGTCCGGAGAGTCTTTCAATGTGGCCAGCCCCAAACAGCTAGCGAATATCCTTTTTGATAAGCTGGGCCTTCCCAAGGGAAAAAAGACAAAGACGGGCTATTCCACTGGAAGTGAGGTTCTGGAAAAGCTCGCTACCCAGTTCCCCATTGCAAGATTGGTTCTTGATTACCGAGAACTCAGCAAATTGAAATCGACCTATGTGGATGCTCTGCCCCAGCTGGTAAACTCTAAAACGGGCAGGATTCATACCCATTTTCGACAGGCTGCAACCACCACCGGACGACTTTCCAGCTTCAACCCCAATCTTCAAAATATTCCTGTGCGGACAGAAAGAGGGCGCCAGGTGCGCAGGGCCTTTGTAGCCAGGCAGGGCTGTGTTTTTATTTCGGCAGACTACAGTCAGGTCGAACTGAGAATTTTGGCTCATATCACGGGAGATGAGGGTTTGTGTAAGGCCTTTTCTGAGGATTTAGATATCCATCAAGCCACGGCCAGTGAGATATTTTTGGTTCCGCTGGATGAGGTGACACCTGAGCTCAGACGTGCTGCCAAGGCCGTCAACTTTGGTATCGCCTATGGACAAGGTGCCTATGGACTGTCAGAATCTTTAAATATTGGCAGAGTGGAGGCCCAGGATATCATTGATCGTTATTTTCGCCGTTTTTCTAGGGTGAAGGAGTATATGGACGAAAGTATCGATCATGCCAATCGTCATGGATATGTGGAGACCTTGTTTGGGCGTAGACGATACATTGAGGAGCTTAAGTCAAAAAACGGCAACATTCGCCGTTTTGGGGAGAGGGCGGCAATCAATGCCCCCATTCAGGGCACAGCCAGTGATATTATGAAGCTTGTGATGATAGATCTAGATGCCCATTTAGATATTCCCATGTTGCTTCAAGTCCATGATGAAATTTTGTTCGAGGCGGAGGAGTCAGTAGTCGATGAAGCAGTTCCTCGTATCATAGAGATTATGGAGGGAATTACTGACCTCAAAGTTTCTCTGAAAGTCAATGTGAGTTGGCGGAAGAATTGGTTGGAGGGTTAAGGATCTAAGGACCTTTTTTTAAAGGCTCTCCCAGCCAATGACCCTTCCGGACTCAAAGTAAACGTAGCGAATTTGCCGATTGTATCCTGCCTGGGAGCCAATAAGTCGGGTGTAACGCCATCTTTCGTTGCCGTAAATGGGATCTCCAGAAAACTCAATGCTTTCAGGTTCGCCCCAGCTCTGTTGTACGGCTGTTCTTCCCATTCCCAGAGCAATGTCTTTGCTTTCGATGAGATCAGCTATTTGTTCAGAGTGGGCCTGATCGCTTTGGACCAAGCCTCTATTTAGAGCCCAACGCTCTCTGGCTTCCAGGCTTGGAATTGCCAGGAAGGCCAATCTCTCGCGATCGGACTTTAAGGCAGATCGATAGCGATAGTACTGGCGGCGTTCGCTCAGTGTTCTCTGGTTCAGCAGTCTTTCAGCATGGATCAATTGAGCGCGCTCACTGAGTTGAGCCCCTGGGGCAGATTGTAGTCCCTTGTGAGCGTAGCCAGAATTAGGGTGCCGGTCTAGATGGACACAGGCCGAAAGCCCTGTAGCTAGAACTATTAAAATGGAGTTGAGTAGCTGTTTCATCCTTGAGCTCCTTCTCAAATCGCGAATATTTGGATAAGTATCGGTCACTGAGGGAAAAAATTAAGTCCAAGTTTGTGTAAATTTTTGTCATAATGGGTTCATGACAGAGCAAGCCGGAAGCCATACAGATGAAATCGAAGATTTGGATAGCCTTCTCAGTGAGAGTGATCCTGAGTTCATGGGATCTCTGGGGGATATTCAACCGAAGGAAGGAGAAGACTTTTCCAACTTGTCGATAGAGTCCTCATTGACTGACCATGAGTCTATGACCGGCGAGATAGATCCTACATTTCAAAGTCAATGGGCTGAGAAATGGCCGCGGCTGTATCGCCTTTTCACTATTTTTGATCGAGCTCTTGATCGGCTGTGGTCACTAGTCCTTGGGTTGTGGATAAAAGTCCGCTATCTAAAAATGGTTTTTAAGACCAGACCTAAAGAGTTTTTATCCTATTTGAAGGTGATGAGCCCGGCTTTAGTCAGTCAAATGAAAAAACCGATAGGAGTATTTAGAAGTTGGCCCAGAGCTAAAAAGATCACGGGTATTTTATTCTTTTCTCTTGTTTTAGCCACCGCCCTTATGGCCCAGAGGAATATTCGGGGCATTTGGTTTCCTGGACTGGGAGGAGTGCCCGTGACTGGACTTGCAGACAGTGGAATTCTAGTATCTAAGATTGACCCATCAGCGTCTCCTGTAGATCTTTTCTTGGTTTTTCCGGAGGCTCGTTACACAGTCTTGTTTGCAAAGGTCATTGTGAACCTGAGCCGACGGCCGGGATGGAATGAAAATCCGATGGGAGCCTTTGAGTTTTTTTTAAGTTTGGACACTCGCGAAGGGGCTGTTGAGGTTCAACGGCGCGAGAGGGAGCTTCTTGATCGGGTACAAAGAGCTGTGGAGGCCCTCACTTATCCCGAGATCAATGGACCAGGAGGGGTAGATCTGCTCAGGGATTCAGTCCAATCGGAATTAAATCAAACCCTGACTCACGGTAGAGTCATGGACGTTCATATTAATACTATGGTGATAAAGCCTTAGGCTCAGATTGGGGCGAATGATTGAGGTCTTGTTGGAGGCTGTAGCCCTTGAGCCGGTCATGAAGAGTGCTCTTTGGAATTCCCAGTTCGTAGGCGGTTTTTCGTTGATTGCCTTTGTTTGCCTTTAGACTTCGAAGGATCAGGTCTTTTTCAATCTCTTTTATGAGTGATGAGGTTCTCGCAGTCCTGCGTCGACAGTCCTGTCTCATGGTCTGGGGGATGTGGGCGAGGGGAGCTTGTAGCAAGTCCTCCAAATCAGACTCCTCAATCTGGGTTCCAATGCCTTTATGGGCTCCGCAGCGCGCCACAAAGTTCTTGAGCTCTCGTATGTTTCCGGGCCAGGAGTAGGCTTTCAGTGTGCGTAGAGCCTCAACTGAGAAGCTCACTCTGTGTTGGCGGGAGAACCCATAGAGGAGGGACTCAAGGTCTGCAATGCGCTGGCGTAGAGGAGGAGGGTGGATAGACAGCACGTGAAGGCGATAGTACAGGTCCAGGCGAAATTTTCCCGATTCCACGTCAGAGACCAGGTTCTGATGAGTAGCTGCTACGATTCTGACATCGATGGTGCGAACTTTGTCGGAGCCCAGGGGACGTATCTCAGAGTTCTCAAGAGCTCTGAGAAGCTTGGGCTGGAGGTTCAGGGGAAGGTCACCTATCTCATCTAGGAAAAGAGTTCCTCCGTTTGCAGCTTCAAAGGCTCCTCGGCGATCGCAGTGAGCACCAGTGAAGCTTCCTCTCACATGGCCGAACAGTTCGCTTTCGACGAGAGATTCACTTAAGGCAGAGCAGTTGACACTGATAAAGGGAAAGCGTCGCCGCGATGAGAGCTTGTGAATCTGTTGGGCCAAAAGCTCTTTGCCCGTTCCAGACTCGCCCAGAATAAGTACAGGAAGTTCACTCTTGGCAAAGTGGGGCAGTTTATCAAGCTGGCGTTGCCACAAGGCATCCCGGGAGGAAAAAGGGCGAATGGATGCGGTTTCTGGGCGATTGAGTGAAAAAATAAAGTGAGTCTTTCCGACTTGGATAGAGTCATTGTCTTTGAGGGGAGCTTCATTCACCCGGAGGCCATTGACGAATGTGCCATTGGTACTTCGGAGGTCCTTGAGCACAAAGCTCTGCGCTTTCTGTTCTATGCGGGCATGTCGGGAGGAGACAAAGGGGTCGTCAATTTGCACATGGCAATCGGTCTGTCTGCCGATGAGGGCAAAGGGTGGAATGGCCCAGGGGGCTTGGTGCCCCTGGTTATTTAGACTCTCTGGGTTTTGAGGGATCAAAAAGGGGGTGAGATTTTTGTCGGTGGAATGGGGGGGCGGGTTTCCGGGGAGGGGCTGGGTGGACATAGTGCTAAAATCCTTTCCTTGTATCCTTGAAAAATTGACAGGGCCTATGAGTTCATAAGTCTAGGATTTCAATCTCCGTGCCAACTGAACAGGGGAGCAAGGGTCTGTCCTTCGTCTAAAAGGGGGAGTGGAGTCTACAACCTGGCACAGTTTGTCTTAAAGTTTGGACTCCTCAAGCGGTTGATCCCAAAGACTCGGCGTGATAAATGAGTCTGTGCTGCGCAGTATAAGATTTATTAAAAGTGCAAAAGACCTCAAGGGCTGTCCGGCCCCAGACCTGCCTGAAGTGGCGATTGCGGGCCGATCCAATGCGGGAAAGTCCTCTTTTATCAACGCCCTTGGCCTCAGCTTAGTGGCCAAAGTGAGTGGTCGGCCAGGGAAGACCCGGTTGTTGAACTTCTTTTTAATTGGGGACCACTATCGGTTGGTGGATATGCCCGGCTACGGTTATGCCGCCCGCTCGGGGGCTGAGGTGGAGTCCTGGCGGCAGATGGTTGAGTCCTATCTGGCCCTGCGGGGGAGTCTCCAAGGACTTGTACTTATTATGGACATTCGACGCCAGTGGACAGCTCAAGAGCAGGAGTTGGTCGATTGGGTTTCTCAGCGCTCCATGCCAGTGGTTGTGGTTCTGAATAAGGCTGATAAAGTTGGTAACAATGAAAAGGCAAAAGTTTTGAGAGATCTAAAGGCAAAGGCGGTTGGCGTAAGCCAAGTATTTGTGGTCTCAGCTTCTAAACGGCTCGGAGTCACCGAGGTGGAGGAGTTTGTGTTTAAAAACTGGATCAAGCAACGACATGGGGGTGAAGCATGAAGATTGTTGGCGTGATTCCCAGTCGCTATGCATCGACGCGTTTTCCAGCAAAGCCCTTAGCCCCGATTTTGGGCCGTCCTCTCTTGGAGTGGGTCGTGAGAGGAGCACAAAAGAGTCAGAAGCTAGATGAGCTTATTGTGGCTACAGACCATTCGGAGATATTCAGACTGGCGGAGGCACTTGGAGTGAAGGCTTTGATGACAGATTCAAAACTTCCCAGTGGAACTGATCGTGTCTGGGCTGCTGTTAAGGATCTGTCCGCCGACATTGTTCTGAATATTCAGGGAGATGAGCCTCTGATTCAAGGAGAGGTTTTGGATCAACTGATTGAACCATTTATAGAGGATGAGACTTTGGAAATGGCGACCCTGGCAAATAGGCTCGCCATAGAAGATTTGGACAACCCCAACGTTGTCAAAGTTGTTTGTAACCTAAAGTCGGACGCGCTCTATTTTAGTCGCTATCCCATACCCTTTTCGCGGCTGAATTTTAAGGCTGTGCCTACGGGCGCAGCCAAGCATATTGGAATCTATGCCTTTAGAAAGAGCTTTTTAGAAAATTTTTGCGCTAATGCCCCTGTTGAATTGGAGTTGGCGGAGAGTCTGGAGCAACTCAGAGCTCTTTATTTAGGGGGACGGATTCGTGTAGTGATGACAGAGCATGCCTCTCATGGATTGGATAGACCAGAGGACGTCGAAATAATAGAGAGTTTATTGAAGAAGGCCGAGTCTTATGTCGATTAAAATGAGTTGGTGTGAGTTCAGGCGATTTGAGTTTCGTAGAGGCGGAATGTGATGAAAAAAAGTAAAAAAACTAAGGCTCAGAAATCTATGATGAAAAAGGCAGCAGCCAAAAATAGAGAAAAAACGGCAATGGGTGCCGCTGGCCGAAAAAAGAAGATTTCCTCTCCTATCCGGTCCACTACCAAGCCATTGGTTCCCAAATACATCTTTGTGACAGGTGGAGTTGTGTCTTCCATTGGTAAGGGGCTTTCTGCGGCAAGCCTTGGAACTCTCCTTGAGTCGCGGGGCTTGAAGGTCAGTTTGATGAAGTGTGATCCCTATATCAACGTGGATCCCGGGACGATGTCTCCTCTTCAGCATGGGGAAGTCTATGTTACCGAAGATGGAGCTGAGACAGACTTGGACTTAGGTCACTATGAGCGCTTTACTCAGGTCAGCGTCAATCGCAGTAACAGTATCACAGCTGGCCAGATTTATGAGACTGTTATAGCCAAAGAGAGGCGTGGAGATTATTTAGGTGGGACAGTTCAGGTCATTCCCCATATCACAGACCAGATCAAATCCAGCATTTTCGAAGCTGCTCAAGGAGCTGAGGTCACCATTGTTGAAATTGGAGGCACGGTAGGAGACATAGAGGGGCTTCCCTTTATTGAGGCCATTCGGCAGATGCGCGTAGACGTTGGTGTTGAAAATTCTATTTTTATTCATGTGACTTATGTGCCTTATATCGCAGCCGCTGGAGAGTTAAAAAGCAAGCCCACTCAGCACTCGGTCAAGGAATTAAGAGAAGTGGGTATTCAGCCGGATTTTTTAATTTGCCGAAGTGAAAAAGAGATCTCGCCGGAGTTGAAATCAAAAATCGGTCTGTTCTGCAGCGTAAGACCTGAGTATGTGATTGCAGCTACGGACTCCAGCAGTATTTATGAAGTTCCCTTGGTGTTGCACAAGGAGGGTTTGGACCAAAAAGTTGTACAACGGCTGGGGCTACAGACAGGAGAACCATCTATTTTGGGCTGGCAACAGATGGTTGACACTCTCAAGAATCCCCAGGGTGAAGTCAGTATAGGGCTTGTGGGAAAGTATGTCGACTTGAAGGAGAGTTACAAGTCACTCAACGAAGCCCTTGTCCACGGAGGAATTGCCAATCGGCTTAAGGTCAATTTGGTCTACATTGATTCCGAGCAACTCAGTGCGGGTAATGTCGACGAGAAATTGGGAAGTGTTGATGGGATTCTAGTTCCCGGAGGTTTTGGGGAAAGGGGGGCTGAGGGGAAAATTCAGGCGATTCGCTATGCGCGTGAAAATTTAGTGCCTTTTTTTGGGATTTGTTTTGGAATGCAGCTTGCGGCCATTGAGTTTGCTCGCAATGTCTGTGGCATTCGGGATGCGACGAGCAGGGAGTTTTCGCAGCCCAAGAATGGAGCCCGCAATCTGGTAATCGATTTTATGGAAGAGCAGAGAGGTATTAAGGACAAGGGCGGGACGATGCGTTTAGGAGCTTATCCCTGCTCTTTGACTCCAGGATCTCGAGCTCGGAGTGTTTACGATAAGCCCACTATTTTTGAGCGCCATCGTCACCGCTATGAATTTAACAATAAGTTTCGAGCCATTTTTGAGAAGCATGGAATGGTCCTATCGGGAGTTTGTGAGGAGAGAGATTTAGTTGAGATTGTAGAGATCAGTGAACACCCTTGGTTCATTGCAGTTCAGTTTCACCCAGAGTTTAAGTCAAAGCCCATGTCACCCCATCCACTGTTTAGAGCTTTTGTTTCAGCAAGTAGAGATCGACAGCAGATAAATTTGAGTGAATCCGATACTCGGAGTGCAGGTAGGTCTCAGTAGACTTTATCTCTGACGAGTGAGGGGCCTGACCTAGGTCGGGCTTTTTCCTTTCTCTGGTCAAGCCATCAAAAACTCCTCTATACTTTCCATGGAGGGGTGAGTGGATCATGGCAAAAAGTTATCATAAATTGATTCTAAGTTATGCTCTGTGCTGTTTTTCAGCCCTTTTTGGCATTCAGGCCGAGGCCGATGTTATCGAGTTTTCAGTAGACGAGTTGGCGGCAGAGACAGTCTTGCCTGTCTTTGAGCCCTCCGTGAGCGTCAGGGACCGCATTGTGGCCAAGAGCGGGCGTTTTGAGCTGGGCCTTGGGGGAGGGATATCTTTAAATGAGCCCTTTTATAATCCCCAAAACTTAGTAGGAAATTTAACCTATCATATGACAGAAGTCCACGGCATCAACCTGTCCTACACTCATTGGTTGGACGGGCTATCTAGCTATGGGACTCAGTTGCGCGCAGGTCAGGGCTTTCCCGCCTTTGATCCCTCCTTAGCGCCCTCTCCGGAGAGCCTTATTGCCCTTAACTATCAAAATACTGCCTACTATGGAAAGATTAGTCTCACTAAACAGACGGTCATGAATCTCTCCATCTATGGCCTGGCTGGCCTGGGAGCTGTGGGACTCAGTCGTGAAGGGGGGTACAAGATAGGAGCCCATGCTGGGGTGGGGCAGAAGGTCTACTTTACTCCCTCTCTCGCCTTTAGGTTTGACCTTCGTTTTTTTGCCTATCGCGGGCCTGATCCTACGACCCTTGATCTTGATCCAGCTCTGCCCCCACCTCCTCCTGACTCTTTTGGTCAGGACTTCTTTTTCAACACTCTATTGAACCTAGGTCTAGTTTATATTCTTTAGGACTACTGCTCTGGGGCCCCGGGGGGGTGAGCCTCATGGTCCAGATTATCAGATATATCTAGAAGATGACTTGGCTATTTTGCTATCCTTGAGATGAAGGCGTCCTAGATTTTTGCGAATTGAGTTAGGTAAAAATGAAAACAAATATTGTGAAACTCATCATTGTGACATCGGCCTTTGTTTTATCCCATATATCCTGGGCTCAATTTGATGAGACTCCTGGTGCATCAAGGGGAGGTCAAGGTCCTGACAGCGAAGTGGAGGGGCTTTATGAGGTCTTTGATCAAAGAGAACAGCAGAGAACAGAGGGACGTCTTCGTCAACAGAGACAGAGGCTGAGCCAGCCCCTTCCCAGTCTGGGCGAGCTCTCCACCCTTGCCCCATTTGAAGACATCGCAGTGATTCAAAGGCGGTTTTTGCCAAAGACCCAGCGCTTTGAATTGACAGCTTCTGGAGCGACGGGCCTCAACAATCCATTTTTTAACAGTGTAGGAGTGGCCGCAAGAGCCTCTTACTATTTCAGAGAGCGCTATGGAGTGGAGCTGATTTATATGCTCTTCGCAAATACCCAACGTGCTGTGACCAGAGATCTCGCTGAAGAAAGAAGTATTGATACAAAGACATTGGTGACAGCGAGAAACTTTATGGGCGCAGCCTTTCGCTGGAATCCTATTTATGGAAAGGTGACCTGGTTCAATCAGCGAATTATACCCTTTGACTTCAATTTCGCTGTGGGAGGCGGGGTGACTGAAACCGAAAGTGGATCCACTGAGCCCACGATTCATCTTTCAACTGGACAGGTTTTTGCTATCAGTAAAAGTCTTGCTTTTCGTTGGGATCTCAATTGGAACTTTTATCAGGCTCAGTCACAGCTGCAGTCGGGCCTTGAGTCAAAAAGCAATCAAGACGACCTGCTTCTGGCCTTTGGCTTGAGCTTTTTCTTTCCGGAGGCTGCGTACCGATGAATAGAGGTCATTTAGGAAAGCTTCTCCTTATTCTCATGATGTGTCCGGTGGCAGCCTTTGCGTCGGCTGAACAAGAGTTAAGCCAAGTCCTTGCTCAGACACAGAGAGGAAATCCTCAGGGCCGGCAGGCCCCGATGGGGCAGGACGTTCTCGCTCAAGCCTTAAGGCTTGCACAGGCAGGCAATTACAAAGATTCCTCCATTCTTTTGTTTCAGCTGAGTTATAGTCCGCGGTTTCGCAGTCGACGCAATCAAATTCGCTATATTTTGGGGCTGAACCTATTTCAAATGAACCTGAACCAAGTCGCCGCTTTTCAGTTTATTAGCGTAGTGCGTGAAGGGGAATCCCGGTATCTCAGGCAGGCCCTTGAGAAGTTGTCGCTGGCCGCAGATAACTTGGGGGATGACACCCTGTTGAATTATGCTCTGGGAAGAGTGAGGGTGGATGACTTTCCTAGAATTCACCGAGATATGTTGTCATATAGGATTGGGGAGTTTCAGCTGCGCAACAATCAGTTTGTTGAAGCGGCGCAAAGTTTTTCCAGAGTTCAAAGGACGAGCCCTCTATTTGCCAAAGCAAAATACCTACAAGGGGTGGCCTTAACTCAGGCCAATCAGCTGCCGCAGGCACTGCGTAGTTTTGAAGATCTCTTTGACTCGCGCCGGGCCTTTGGCCCAACTGACCCGTCGAGAGTCGCAGCGCAAATGGGTATCGCTAGGGTCTATTACCAGCAGCGTAACTGGGCTCGAGCTATCGATACTTATCGTAGTGTTCCCCGCGATACCGAGGCCTGGCATGACACCCTCTTTGAATCCAGCTGGGCTATGCTCAGGTCTGGGCGCTTTCGCAGCGCACTCAGTAACTTTCACTCCCTTCACTCCTCCTACTATGAGGACTTTTTTATTCCCGAATCCCTGCTTCTGCGGTCCATCGTCTACTTGTACATTTGCAAGTATGAAGAAATGGAAAAGGTGTTGAATCTTTTTAACCAGATCTATCGTCCTGTCTACAACCAAATTGATCGTCTGCTGGATTCTGGAGCGGATCCAACTGCGTTTTTCAATGATATGGTGAGGATTATTCGTGATAAAAAGACCCAAGGGGAAGAGGGCAGCAGTGGAAGTTATCAGATTCCCTATTTAGTGGGGCGACGGATTCTCAGAGAAGGCGACTTTCAAACCTCTTATAATTACATTACCAGGCTTTTAGAAGAAAGCCGTCGAGTGAGTCAGATGCCAGCAGACTGGCGTGAAGCGGCTATCGGCCAGTATGCGCAGCGGATCTTGCAAACACGGATCGCTCGAGCTCGAGAGCGGGCGGGCAGGCAAGTGCGGGCCCATCTAGAGAGTATTAAATTAGAACTCTTCGACTTATTTGAACAAGAAGGGTTTATTCGCTATGAAATGATCAGTGGCAAGAGACAAGCCATACAAAAGAGAATAGCAGGACGGGATTTGCCACAAACCCAAATAGATCAAGCCACTCGACGAGACTACTACATACAAAATGGGTTCGAGTATTGGCCTTTTAGAGGCGAGTATTGGCTTGATGAGATCGGCAACTATCACTACGTAGGAACGCAGAGCTGTGATTAGACAGAGGAAAGAAAAAAGGGCAAAGGGCTTTGGAGCGGTGGGGTTAGCTGTTGCCACAGCTGTTGCGGGAGCCTTCATAGGTGAGAGCCTATGGGGTCAGCAGAGGACCGTCAGTGATCTTCTGAGAGATATTGAGAGAAGAGGTAAGACGACAGACATAAAAAGGGGCCGGAGTGAGCTTCCACAAGCTCAGCAAATTCCTCAGAGACAGGAGCGCAGGGATTTGCGGGAGGTTCAACCCCCAGCAAGACAACAGCTTTTTTTTGAGCCAGGCACTGATGAGGCAGAACTAGAAAGAGTGACTGACGAGGGCATTGCTCAGCTGTTCCGTCTGACCCAACAGTTTCGCAATAGTCCTCGCAGAGGAGAGCTTTGGCTGCGACTCGCCGAGCTGTATGTCGAAAAAGGTCGCCTGATTCAGTCACGAATATTCACTGAACATCAAAGGCGCTTAGAGGCATTCCATGCTGGCCAGCTGTCGAGGCAACCTGAACTCAATTTGCAGCCGGCGGTCGAGTACAATAGACGGGCGATTCAACTCTATGAATGGTTTTTAAGGGATTTTCCCAATGACCCTAAGGTAGACCAAGCCCTGTTTTTCTTGGGCTACAATTACTTTGAATTGGGAGAAGTGCAAAGGGGTTTGGGATTTTACAATCGCCTGGCTCAGGAGCACCCTCGCTCACCCTATGTAGATGAGAGTAACTTTGCCATAGGTGAGTACTACTTTGAAAACAACCGTTGGCGGGAGGCAGGTCAGCGCTATGAGAAAGTGGCCAGCAATAGGGAGTCAAGGCTGTATTCTTTTGCGCTCTATAAATTGGCATGGTGTCAGTACAAGTTGGGGCAGTTGAGAAATGCCATTGGTTCACTAGAACAGGTGATTCGAGCGGGAAGGGTGGCGCAGGGCTCACAGTCACAGGGGGAGGCCGGGGCAAGTCGTATCCGATTGGCCAGTGAGGCTATGAGGGATCTAGTGGTTTTTTATGCGGAGTCGGGAGACTACCGGAGAGCCCGCCAATATTTTTCCTCGGTGGTGGGACAAGGGGGAGTGTCAGGAATGGTGGAAAGACTGGCCTATCACTATGCTGACAGAGGCCAACGTGAGGGAGCCGTCTTTTTATTTAAGGACTTGATCTCAGAGCGCCCCAGCTCTCCTAAGGCTTTCGATTACCAATATCAGATTGTCACCCTTTTTGGCAGCCAAGGGGACACTCAGGCATTCCGGCAAGAGCTTTTCTTGTGGATCGATCGCTTTGGGCCTGAGAGCCCTTGGGCCCGGGCCAATGCAAGCAATCGAGAGCTCATTGTGCAGTCCTCCCAGTTGATGGAGACCACTCTTCGCAATTATGTCCTGCAACAGCATCAGGTGGCACAAAATACCCGCAACCCTGAGATTCAAAGGCGAGCTGGCTTGGGCTATGAGCTCTATTTTAACACTTTTAAGTTAACCCCAAAGACCCATGAAATGAGATTCTTTTTTGGGGAACTGCTATTTGAAATGGAGCAGTTTGATAGAGCTGCATCTAGTTATCTCTGGGTGACAGAAAATGCTCCAGAGAGTGAATATCTTGAAAAGGCGACCTTGAATGCCATCTTAGCTCTGGAAAAGGGGCTCCCCACTCCCGATGAAATACGCAGGATTGTGGGGAATACGACCCAGCCCTTGGAATTTGATCGAGGCATTCGGAACTTTGAATCCGCCGCTTTGAGGTATTTTGAAATTGCTCCAAAAAAAGATGACACTGTCGCCATTCGCTATCGCTTGGGGACTCTTTATTATTACTACAATCAATTTGACAAAGCGGTTGCCATGTTTCAGCAGGTGATCGAGGATGCCCCGGGGTCGGAGTACGCTGATTTTTCTGCGAACCTTATCCTCGATAGCTACAATCTGAGAAGAGATTTCTCAGGCCTAGAAAAAGCCGCCCAAAAAATGCTTGCAATTCCTACTTTAGCTGCATCCCCTGTGGGGGCTCAAGTCACCCGAGTTATGCAGGAAGCCTCTTTTTCAATGGCTCAAGACCTGGAGAAGGAGGGGGAGTTTGAGAAGAGTGCTGAGGCCTTTGAGGCCTTTGCAAGGGCACACCCTCAGTCTGACTTAGGCGTCCGGGCTGCCTACAATGCTGCTGTTAACTATGAAAAGAGCTTGAATTTGGCAAAGGCGATCGCTCTTTATAATGCAGTGCTGGGGACAAGGACGGAGGCCCATCAGGGGTTGAGAAGAAATTCCAGTCGATTTGTTGCGGCCCTTTACGAGAAGACGGGTCAGTATGCAAGGGCTGCAGATGCCTTTGAATCCTACGCTAACGGCAATCTCAAAGACCAGGATGCGGCGGCCTTCTTTTACAATGCAGCCATCATAAGAGATGGAATGAACTTTTATCAAGCCGCCCAGAGGAATTATGAGAGGTACCTAGAGCTCAGTCGTGATGCAAATCGATTTGAGGTTCTGATGCTGATGGGAGCTTTGCAGAAAAGACAGGGGCGCCTCACCCAGGCTTTGGGACATTACAACCGCTTTATGGAGAGCAATTCTCCCAATGGACAAGCGATGGTAGAGGCCTCGTTTCGTATTGGACAGCTCAATGAAAGGCTCAAAAGAACCAAGGCGGCTCAGGATGCTTATAACCGAACAGTGGTCATACAGCGCAATCTGGCCAATCGAGGGGAGAGAGTGGGGGTCGCCTTTGCCGCTGAGGCTCGATTTAAGCAAGTGTACAGGACCTATGAAGAGCTTAGAAGTTTAGAAATACCAGCAGATCCCGCCCGTCAGGCTCAAGTAGTCAATCGAAAGTTAGCTCTCGTTGAGCGACTTAAAGACGAACTAAGGTCTGTGATCGTCTATGATGATGGGCCCATGGTTGTGGCTTCATTGACCCTTTTGGGGCAGGCCTTACAGCATATAGCTTCAGCACTCTTTCGAGCCCCCGTACCAGCAGGTCTCAATGAAGAGGAGCTGCAACAGTATAGAGCTGGGGTCGAGGAAATTGCCAAACCCTTTCAAGAGGAAGCTGTGACCAATTATCGAGCTGCCTTGGAAAGCGCTTCGCGCATGGAGGCCTACAACGAATGGGCAATTATAGCATCCTCAGAGCTCTCTGTTCTCCGCCCTGGCGAGAGTGCGGATAGGGGTGAGAGGGTGATACTGACCAAACTGATAGATTGGATGGATCACATGACCAGGAGCGCTATCGGAGACCAGTTTTCACGGGCAGAGATCGAGTCTTTGGTCGCAGCTCGTACTGGCCAAAATGAAGAGGCGATGGTGGAGGCGGCTTCGAGAATTTTGGCCAAGGACCCTGATCATCTTCTGGCTTTGAATTCTCTTGCGATGTTTAGCTTCCGTCAGGGGCGGCCGCGTTTGGCTAGGATTATCCTTAACCGAGCTATTGAGAAGCATGCAAATGAACCAGGGCTGTATAATAATTTGGCGGTTATTGAGTTGAGTAAAGGCAATATGCGCAGAGCTATTTCCAATTTTAGAAGAAGCCTTGAAGTAAAATCAGATTATTTAACTGGAGCAACCAATTTAGCCTCTATATATTTAGAGCATAAGGACTTTGGTCGAGCTTTGGCCCCTCTGGAGCAGGCCTATCGATCGGTTCGCGGAGGCTTACGTCGAGGTGAGCAATCAGCAGTGGAAATTGCTAACAACTATGCGGTAGCCTTAAGTGGTACCGGAGAGTTTCGAAGAGCAAGGGATTTGTATAAAGATATTTTGGACAACGACGCGAGGAATGTGACGGTGCTTTACAATTACGCCATTCTCCTGGTTGAGCGATTGCAGAGCTTCGACGAGGCAAGAGGAGTGATTAGTAGAGTTAAGTTTGTAACAGATGATCCGCAGATGATACGGCGAGTGGAACAGCTAGAAAGAGCGCTACGATAAAATGGAATTGATGAAGATGGGCAGTTGGACAGCAAAATTATTGATAGGGCTTATTATATTGACCTGGGGGGGGCTGCTATTAGCAGAGGAGCCTGATGGACGACGTCGGACGACTATTGATTTTGAAGATGAGCTCATTGAAGGTGAGGCAGCTAAGCCGGAATTGCTCTATTTGCTGCAGCAAAGACAGTTTAATTACAAGAGGCTGATTCGATTGAGGGAGAACTTTGTTCCCGAGATGCAGAGGACAGCTGAAGATGTACCTAGAGGCAGGAGCGGCGATTGAAACCACCAGTGCTTTTACGCATCTACAAGAATGATCAACTGGAGTCGGTGAAGCAGTTTGACCAGGAGCAGATTGTTTTTGGACGAAACGCCGATGTCCAGGTGGACCTCCAAGATGAAAGCGTGTCGCCTCTGCACGCCATTATTGAAGATCGCCAGTCAGGCTACTACATCTCAGACCTGGGTTCTCGGACGGGAACGATTCTGCGTGGTCAGCGCGTTTTAGATGAACCTCTCCAGTCTGGCGATGAGCTTAGAATGGGTGCCTACCGAATCGAATTCTTTATTGGAGTTCCCAAGCCAGTCGCACCTCCTCGAGCGGAGCCGCCAGCGCCACCGCAAGTAGAGGTGCCTCGGGTGCCACAACAAGCGGAGCCTCCGGTGCCAGAGCAAGCGGAGCCTCCGGTGCCACCGGCGCCTGCAAAGCCTGCGGTGGCTCCTGCAGCTCCAGCAGTCCCAGTGGTCACCATGACCAAAGAGAGTCCAGCTTCGG
Organism: Bdellovibrionales bacterium; assembly: GCA_007128005.1. Lineage (GTDB taxonomy): Bacteria > Bdellovibrionota > Bdellovibrionia > Bdellovibrionales > UBA1609 > SKYF01. The sequence goes on along the minus strand of SKYF01000080.1, from coordinate 28,726 downwards.
TCAGTGGGACGCCTACCGGCGGAGTGGCTTTAGCTGCCAAGACCTGGACTAAGAAAAAGAAGAGGGGGAAAACTTTTGCTCCCCCCAGTCAGATTAGGGACCTTTCAGAGGTCTTGAAACCTCAAAAAGGTCCTCTTTTAGAAGTTCTGGTTGTGTGGAAGGATCGAGTGTTGTCGACCCAGCACTTTAAGGACCGAGGAGTGATTCGGATTGGGGCGGGAGCCCATGCAGAAGTTCAAGTTCCAGGTCTAAAGTCCAATGGAGCGGGTTTTCCTCTCATTCGTTTAGAAGGCAATGCTCTTATTTCTTTGACAACAGGTATTCAGGGCCAGTTGTGGTTGGATTCAGTTAAAAGCCTGGCTCTTTCCGACCCATCGCTTGCTAGTCGATTTCGCGGTCAGGGAGGCTTGAGGGAGCTTGAGCTTCGTCAAGGGGAGATGCTACGGCTGGATCTGCCGGGGGAGATGATTTCTCTTTTTATTAGATATTCTGCAGCAACGCCTAAGGCCTTGGTTGCCCCCCTTATCGACCTATCTAGTTCAGAGCTAACGGGAGTGGCTCTAGCCTTCCTCGTGGCGCTGATTCTGGGTTTATACATCCAGGTTTATGAGCCGGCCCCTTTGGATGATGGCAGCTTGATTGAGGAGCCCCTTAGGAAAGCCACGGTGACCTTTCAGCCACCTAGGCCTAAGCCTAAGCCCCCACCCCAGGTGGTCCCCGTGGCGGAAGAAAAGCGTGAGGTGAGGGAGAAAAAAGTGGTTCAAATCACGGAACAAAAACCCAAGGCCCAACAAAGACCTCAGATTACTCAGCCCAAGGATCCCGGAAAAGCCGCGGAGGTCAAGCCAGCCGCAAGACCGGCCCCCAAAGACACCAAGGTGTCGGCCAGGCCTAAAGGGGGTTCTGTGAAAACAGGTGAGCAAGAAGGGGCCAGCGCCAAGAGTCAGAGGCCCGACCCAAGTAAAATGGGTTTGCTTGGGGCCTTTGGGGGCGGGGGCACTCGTGAAAGGTTGGACCGGGCCTTTGAGGGCAGTGGGGAGCTGACAGGTCTTGCCGATAGGGCTACGGGGCGCACCGGCCAGGCAGAGGATCGGGCGGGTGATGGAATAGGTGGAAGACTGCGGGACACTGGAGGCGGCAAGGGTGCTGCCACAGAGGGTCTTTCCGGAGTGGGAACCAAAGGGCGGGGATCAGGAAGCTTTGGCTATGGAACAGGTGGTGCCCTTGGCCAGAGGGGAACTGTCAATATCAACGTTGAGGGAGTTGAGGCTGAATTTTCGCCAACCATAGATCGAGAGGCCATTCGCAGGGTCATTCTCAACAATCGTTCGGCTATTCGCTCTTGCTATGAAACCCAGCTCAACCGCAACCCCAACCTCTACGGAAAAGTTGTTTTGGAGTGGGACATTGATGAGAGGGGAAGGGTGATTCGGGCCGTGATCAATAGCAATGATATGGGGACAAACAGTGTGGCAGAGTGTGTGATTCGGCTGTTGAGAACCTGGAGGTTTCCGGAGATGCCACCGGACCAGATTGGTCGGGTCTTATTTCCGTTTGTTTTTACGTCACAATAAATAAGGGGAGGGTATTAGCTTGGATCCAGCAATAGATATTATGAATAGATGTGCAGGTTACAATAACTTTGTGACCAAGGCTTTCTGCGAGGGGGGGCCAGTGATGTTCCTCATTGCCTTGGTTGGGATAGCGGCTTTGTTCCTGATTGTGGAGAGGATGCTGACACTACAGCGGCTCACAGTTGATCGGGCGAGTGTCAGTGAGAACCTCTTTGCCATGTTGCTTAGGGGGGATTTGAAGCAGGCGATCGCCTACTGTGACAGTCGTCCAACACCCTTAACCAACACGCTGAAGGCGGGACTGATTCAAGTTTTGAACCGTCGGCCTGATGAAGAGGTTCAGGTGGCCATGGATGCTTCAGTTTTACGTGAATCTCCTAGGCTTGAAGGCTGGACCTCGTTTTTGGCGATATTTGGAAACCTAGGGGTTTTGGTAGGGCTGCTTGGAACCATCATGGGCTTGATTATTTCTTTCTCGGGGGTGGCCGAGGCTGATGCTGCGACAAAAGCCGCTATGCTCTCTCGTGGTATCTCGGCGGCACTGAACTGTACAGCCTTTGGACTTCTTGTGGCGATCATCGCGATTGTGGCCTTTGGATTTTTTCAGATCCGTATTGGTCGGGCCATCAATGATATGCTTGAAAGCAGTATGAGCATGATGAACGTCGTGGTCGCCAACAGAGACAAAATGAAGGATTAATCAGACTATGGCTGAAATTCAGGAGAAGGACACAGGGCGGCAGGTAAATGTGGATCTCAACATTGTCCCTTTTATCGACCTGATGAGTGTTCTTGTTATTTTTCTACTGATCACTGCCGTGTGGACTCAGGTGTCGATGATTCAGATCGGCAGCTCCATGTACGGCAAAAGGACATCCGATGAACCAGTGGATATCCCTCCCCAGGCAGATATTCCCTTTCGCGTGGATGTCCGGGCCGATGGCTATCGGGTTGTGGTAGGTAGAGAATCTCAGCGCATAGAAAAGGTCGAAGGTGAGTACGATTTAAGTGGGCTGTTGAGGGAGCTCAGGCGAGTGAAAGAGCTTTATCCAGAGAAGGTCGATGCGGTGATTACAGTGGAGGACGAGCTGCCTTATAAAACCCTTATTTGGGGCATGGACTCCCTGCTTGCAGCGGGATTTCCGCAAATTTCGGTCGCGACGGGAGGGGTTCAGTAATGCCAATTTACATACCCGGCGGTGGTCGTGACAAGAGAGGGCGCCCTAAAGGTGGTAACAAGCGCAAGGTCGTAGCTGTGTTGCAGTTGACGGCAATGGTGGATCTGTTCACTGTTTTGGTGGTGTTTCTTCTGCAGAACTATGCCACCACGGGAGATGTGATCTTTATCCCCAAGGAGGTCTCCCTTCCCGACGCCAGAGAGACGAGGGAGTTAAGGCCTTCCAATGTGGTGACTTTGTCGCCATTGAATCTACAGCTGAACAATGTGACTCTCGCCTCTTTTGATCAAGTAAAGGCCCAGGAGGACTGGCTGGTTGAGCCTCTGCGTAGGGGACTTGTGGAGCTCATCGCCGAAGGGGAGAGGGAAAAGGACAGGGTCCCTGAGCGGATCCGCCAAGCTGTGAGCGAAGCCAGAGGGGCAGCCGCCGATGCTCTAGATGATTTTCGCAAAATCACTATTCAGGCAGACAAAGAAATCGACTTTTTGTCTCTTAAGAAAGTCATGTACACAGCCACAGAAGCAGGAATCGTACAGATCAATTTCGCTGTCATTCAGCGCCCCGACTTTAAGCAGCCTGAGTGATGGTAGTGGTGTCTTCGGGAATGGCCTGTTTTAAGTACTGAATCAGGATATTCTTTCCCTCTTGAGGCAACAGAGTGAACTTGAGCCCTGTGATCCCCGTTTCGCTGCGGTACCGGACTTGAGCTTTGCATTGAATTGAGGACTGAAGGTCATTGCTGAGAATCTCCAAAGAAAAGACTTCTCCTATAGGCAGAAAGACTCCACTGAGAGAAAGCCCGCCCTCGCTAACACTTTGCAGCTGGCCGGTCTGTTGTGGCTGGCTTTGAATCTTTGCCTCTCCAGTTAAAGGAGCCCTGGGGAACTGACGCTTGTTGACCCCGATGGCGTCTAAAATTTCTGGGAATTCAAAGATCGGCGCCCAGTTCTTCATGTCCTTGGTCCAGAGAAGAATACTCTCAATTGGTCCGGTCGAAGACAGCTCCTGTACCAGAGCTTCTTGTGTGAAGGGACCATAAGATTGCCCATTGAGTGCATAGTGCCACTGATCTGGCGGTGAGCTAGACTTTAGGGATTGAGTAACAAGGTGGTCCAGGTGTCGGAGCCAACTTTTGGCCGGCAGCCAGGAAGGGTGCAGACGGCCCCATATCAGGCTGTTTTTCGAGATCAGGCCATTTTTTAGTTGAACCTTGACCTCTTCAGTCAGAAAGGGCCCTGAAACTTCCTCATTTTGACATATGAACCAATTTTCCATTGCTGAATCATCTTCGGAAGAAATCATGAGGCTCTTTAGCAAAGTCGGCAAAATTTCTGGCAAATTATGATATCATGGCGACATGAGGAGCTTTTGGACCCCTCAGGTGGGGCGACTTTCTTTGCTTGTTCTTCTAACCCTCTTGGTGGTGCAGCTTGTCATAATTTGGCCTCGGGATGTGAATGAAATCTCGACTCAGGCTGAGAAGAGCAAGGTGGGTTGGCAGCCTTTGGCTGAGGATATCGAGCAGGTGATGAGTTCAGTGCATTTGGTCGAAGCTCGCCAGGGATTGAGGGAGTGGGAACTCTGGGCAGATCAGGCTCAGAGCCTCAGAGGGCAAGAGCGCTGGAATCTGTTTGAGGTAAAGGCGGTGTTTTTTTCCGCAGAGGGAGCTCAGTTCACTGTGACGGGAGCTCGGGGGGTGGTGGAGCTGTTGACTAAGAACATCCGTGTGGAGGGAGAGGTGCTGATTCGTTCAGCCAATGGCTACGAGTATAGAACCGAAACAGTCATTTACTCTTCTGAGGACCGCCGTCTGAATAGTCCCACTCAGGTTAAGATGCTTGAGCCGAGAAATGAGTTTGGACAGGGCTTAAGTTTGACGGGTGACTCTCTGGATGCTGATTTGGTAACCTCTCAGGTTTTTGTACAGGGAAATGTGCATGGGGTTCAAGGCTTGGAAAGAGGCAGAGAATTCGATATTAGAAGCCACACCGCCGAGTTCAGTGGCTTAAAGAGAATGGGTGTTTTTGTGGGCAATGTGGTGATGGATTGGGACAATATGCGAGTGACTGGAAGTCGGGCTGAGTTCGAGTATGATGCCCCCACTCAACAGGTTAAGAGAGTGCTGGTGGGAGGTGGCGTGCGTGCTTGGGACGATGAAAAGAGAGTGACTTCCAAGACAGTACGGGCTTATCTGAGTGAACGGCGCTTTGTCTTTGAAGGACAGCCTCGAGTTGTACAGGATAGAGATGAGCTACAGGGTGAGAGAATAGTCCTTCTTGATGGGGGGACTCAAGTGATAGTCGAAAGAGCCAGGGCCAGAGTAGAGAAGGAAAGTTTGGAGAAAGTGAATTGAATCAGTTAAAAGTCACCACAATTAGCAAGAGCTTCAAGCAGCGGCAGGTGGTAAAAGATGTTTCTTTTGCCATTGAGAGCGGCCAGATTGTGGGGCTATTGGGCCCGAATGGGGCAGGCAAGACAACCAGTTTTTATATGGTCGTAGGTTTGGTGAGACCGGATCAAGGAGACGTTTTTTTGGATGACCAATCCATCGGTCAGCTAGCGATGTACCAGCGAGCTCGAATGGGGTTGAGTTACCTCCCTCAGGAGGCCAGTGTTTTTAGACGTCTCACTGTCGCAGAGAACATTTTGGTGGCCTTGGAGGCCCATGGCTATTCGGGTTCAAGGAAAAGGGAAAGACTGGACTTTTTGCTAGAAGATTTCAGAGTCGACCATGTGCGGTCCAGTTATGGTTATGCTCTCTCTGGAGGTGAGCGAAGAAGGGTCGAAATTGCCCGGGCTTTGGCTGGGGAGCCTAAATTCCTTTTATTGGACGAGCCTTTTGCTGGGATTGATCCGATTGCAGTGGGTGAGATTCAGGCAATTGTCCGAGGTCTGCAGAAACGGGGTCTGGGAGTTCTCATAACTGACCACAATGTGCGCGAGACTCTAGGGATTTGTGACTGGGCATATATCCTAAAAGAGGGTAAAATAGAAGTAGAGGGGTCTGCCCAAAATGTGGCGGAATCTGAAGTGGCGAGGAAGTTTTACCTGGGCGAAAATTTTAAGCTAGACTGAGCATAGAGGATAGACTCATGGCGATGCAATTAAAGACCAGTTTGAAGCTCTCACAGCAACTGCGCATGACCCCGCAGCTGCAGCAGGCAATTAAGCTTTTACAGTTATCTAGAATGGAGCTTGAGAATGCTGTGAGAAAAGAGCTTATTGAAAACCCCGTCCTCGAGGAGTTTCAAGAGACTGTTGAGGACGAGAGATCATCTAAGATTGACAGTCAAACTGCCCAAGACACTGCTAGCGCTGGAGATACGGCAGAGAGTGCCGATCCACGAAGACAAGAGGAGTTTGAATGGGAAAACTATGTAGATAATTCCACCAGACCAGTTCAGTCGACTGGTTCTGGCAGTGAAGAGATAATGAATTACGAAAACATTATTTCAACTAGCCAGACTCTTCACGATCACTTGATGTGGCAGTTGAGTTTAGGGGGGTTCAATGATGAGGAAGAATCGCTCTTAGCTCTGCTCATTAGCTACATCGATGACGATGGCTATATAAAGGTTTCTCTTGAAAGTATTGCTGTGGATGAGGGAGTGGAGGTCCAGGAACTAGAGGAGATTTTACCCTTTGTTCAAGAGTTTGATCCTCCGGGGGTGGGAGCGAGAGATCTAAAGGAGTGTCTGCTGATTCAAGCAAAACATCTTGAAGAGGACACCCATGATCTAGTGAAGATAATTAACGAGCATTTACATGATCTTGAAAAAAAGAATTATCCTGGAATTGCTAAAGCGATGAACCTTGAGATCAATGATGTCATTGAAATGTGCAAAATTATTTATGGGATGGAGCCGAAGCCAGGAAGAGCCTATGTGACTCCTGATGTGCAATTTGTGACTCCAGATGTTTACGTTTACAAAGTGGGCGAAGATTACGTTGTCTCGTTGAATGAAGACGGGTTGCCGCGGCTGAGGATTTCGAATTTGTACAAGAACATTTTAAAGTCTGATGGAAAATCAGCAGATGGAAATGCTCAGGAGTACATTCAGGACAAATTGCGCTCAGCGGTTTGGCTGATTAAGTCGATCCATCAGCGACAGCGCACGATTTATAAAGTCACTGAAAGTATTGTTAAGCACCAAAGGGACTTTTTTGATAAGGGTGCAGCTTTTATTAAGCCCATGATCCTCAAAGACATTGCTGCAGATATCGGAATGCACGAATCCACGGTGAGCCGGGTGACAACTAACAAGTATGTGCACACTCCTCAGGGTATTTTTGAGCTAAAGTACTTTTTCAACTCTGGAATCAGTAAGACGGATGGGGACTCTTTAGCCAGTGAGTCAGTAAAGCTCAAGATCAAGCAATTGGTGGGTCAGGAAAACCCGAAGAGGCCTCTCTCAGATCAAGACATTGTGGAAAAACTCAAGCTGGATGGGATAAAAATTGCCCGCAGGACAGTTGCTAAGTATCGAGAAATGCTTAAGATTTTACCTTCCTCGAAGAGAAAAAAGTTCTTTTGATCCTGATAGGGACCAAGGGCTTTTGGCAACAGAGTTCCCTCTAATTTAAAAAAGTTTGTTTCAATGTGAGATTTCGAGATGGTTTTTGTCGCGAGCAGCCCCCTTTTCTGGCGATACTGAGGTTAAGACCAATGTCGTACATTTCCAGAAAGGGGACCTCAGATGAGATTAGATTACCAATTCCGCAAGATGTCTTGGTCAGATGACCTTGTCGATTATCTCGAGGAGAGAGCCTTCAGGCTCAGAAAACACCAAACCAAGCCATTTGAAATCACGGTGACTTTTACCGCAGGGCACAATGAGCATCTTGTGGATATGCACCTTCGCAGCGGAGATATGAAACTTCGGGCAAGGGCCAGTGGAGAGACTTTTTACGAGGCCGTGGATATGGCTCTTGAGAGAATGTCTCGGCAGATGGCTCGCAAGAAAAGCCGAATTCAGGACCATAAGTGCCACCCTAATACTCATTGGGAAAAGGTGGAGCGCTGGCGCAAGGCGGCTGCCTAGGGTTTGAGCGAGTCTCTGTTCTCCTCTAAGTATTCATTTCATTCATTTGTCCGGCCAGGGAGGCTTGGGGGTTTTCTCGGTTGACCCCCTAGGACTCCTGTTGATAAGTTCCCGAGTTCTGAACAACACCTAAAACTCTGAACTTCCGTGGAGCATGGGCAATATGAGAGACTACTTATTTTCTAGTGAATCCGTGTCAGAAGGTCATCCTGATAAGATGGCGGACCAAATCAGCGATGCTGTGCTGGATGCCTTGCTCGCTCAAGACCCCAAGAGTCGAGTGGCCTGTGAGACTATGGTTTCTACAGGCTTTGTCACTTTGGCCGGTGAGATCTCCACTCAGGCCCATGTGGATTTGCAGAAGACAGTTCGTGATGTCGTTCGAGATATTGGCTATGACAGCAGCGAGAAGGGTTTTGATCACCACTCCTGTGCTGTTTTTACAGCCATTGATCAGCAGAGTCCCGACATCGCTATGGGGGTTGACAACGGTCGAGAGCAAGGGGCTGGTGACCAGGGAATCATGTTTGGATATGCAATCAATGAAACTCCGGAGTTTATGCCCCTGAGCATCTCTCTGTCCCATAAACTTGTGCGAGAACTGGCACATTTGCGCAAGTCAGGGCGAGTGGATTTTTTGCGACCGGACAGCAAGAGCCAAGTCACGGTTCAGTATGAAGACGGAAAAGTGAAAAGGATCGACTCGATTGTGATTTCGACCCAGCACTCTCCGGATGTCAGTCAGGATCAGTTAAAGTCTTTTATTATTGAGGAGCTGATTAACGCTGTAGTGCCACGGGAGCTAATGGATGCTCAGACCCGTTTCCATATAAACCCGACGGGCCGATTTGTGATAGGGGGGCCTCAAGGGGATTGTGGACTGACCGGCCGGAAGATTATAGTCGACACCTATGGTGGGCACGGGGCCCATGGTGGAGGAGCCTTTTCGGGCAAGGACCCATCGAAGGTGGATCGCTCGGCGACTTATGCCTGCCGGCACATTGCTAAGAATGTGGTAGCAGCAGGTTTGGCTGAAAGGTGTTTGGTCCAGGTGGCCTATGCAATTGGGGTTGCTGAGCCAGTCAGTATTATGGTCAACGACTTTGGAACAAGCAGCTTGGGGCCAGAGGCCCTAGAGAAGGCAGTTCGACAGGTTTGGACGCTAAAGCCTGCCGATATCATTGAAGAGTTGGACTTGCTCAAGCCGCGCTATCGCCCCACGGCCACCTACGGCCACTTTGGGCGTGAGGAGCCGGAGTTCACTTGGGAGCGCCTGGACAAAGTGGATAAGCTGCGCGAAGCAGTCAATAAAGTTTAAATAATAAGGGCGGCCATGAAGCCGGAAAATATTCGTAACTTCTCAATTATAGCGCACATTGACCATGGGAAGTCGACTTTGGCGGACTGCTTGCTTCAGTCAACCGGAACGCTTTCTGATCGTGAGAAAAAAAATCAATTTCTCGACAATATGGATCTAGAGCGTGAGAGGGGAATTACTATTAAGGCCCAGACGGTCCGCTTGATTTATCGGGCTCGTGATGGGTTGGAGTACCAGTTAAACTTGATTGATACTCCTGGACATGTGGATTTTTCCTATGAGGTCTCGAGGTCCTTGGCGGCCTGTGAGGGGGCGCTCCTGGTTGTAGACGCAGCTCAGGGAGTAGAGGCGCAGACTTTGGCCAATGTGTATCTGGCTCTAGATAATAACTTAGAAATCATTCCGGTGATCAATAAAATTGATCTCCCTGCCGCAGACCCCGATGGAGTCAAGCAGCAGATCGAAGATGCTATTGGCTTAGATGCTTCTGAGGCTATTTTAGCCAGTGCGAAAGAGATGAAGGGGATCGACGAAATTCTTGAGGCCATTGTTCAGAAAGTTCCTCCTCCAAAGGCGGACAGAGCACTGCCCCTCAGGGCTCTTATCTTTGACTCTTGGTTTGATATTTATCAGGGCGTGATCGTCCTATGTCGGATTGTGGATGGACAGGTGCGGGTGGGAGATCAGATCCGCTTTATGCAAACAGATCGCAGCTATCAAATATTGAAGCTCGGGGTTTTTGCTCCCTTCTCCCAACCCATGGAGGCTTTGGCGGCGGGCGAAGTTGGGTTTTTTATCTGTGGGATTAAAGATATCCGCGATGTCAAGGTAGGGGACACAGTCACTCACGCCAAGCAGGGGGCTCAAGCACCCTTGCCGGGCTTTCAGCCGATGAAGCCCATGGTGTTTTCAGGGATTTTTCCTGTAGAGTCCTCAGATTTTGAGGCTCTAAAAGAAGCCTTAGAAAAGCTGACCCTCAATGACTCCAGTTTGAGCTTTGAAACAGAGAAGTCTGCGGCGCTAGGTTTTGGCTTTCGCTGTGGCTTTTTAGGTTTACTGCATATGGAGATCGTTCAGGAGAGATTGGAGCGCGAGTTCAACTTGGACTTGATCACGACGGCTCCATCGGTGGTTTATAAGGTATTCACGACTGGGGGTGAGCAGTTCGAGTTGGAGAACCCTGCCCAGTTGCCTGCGGCCAATTTGATTGAGCATCTTGAAGAGCCCTATGTAAAACTCAGCTTGCACACGCCTTCTGAGTACATTGGGGGCATTCTCAAGCTCTGTGAGGAAAAAAGAGGCCTTCAGCAAAAGATGGAGTACATTACCTCCACCAAGGTTGTGATTGAGTATAAACTTCCGCTCAATGAAATGGTGATGGATTTTTATGATCGCTTGAAGTCGATCTCTAAGGGCTATGCATCGATGGAGTATGAGTTGGTAGGCTATGAAACTGCCGACTTAGTAAAAATGGACATTCTTCTCAACACCGAGCCTGTGGATGCTCTTTCGGTGATTGTTCACCGATCCAAGGCCTATGCTCGAGGCAGAGCTCTTGTAGCTAAGCTCAAAGAGGTGATTCCCCGGCAGCAGTTTCAAGTTGCGATTCAGGCTGCCGTGGGAGCCAAGATCATAGCTCGTGAAACCATAGGGGCTTTGAGAAAAGACGTGACAGCAAAATGCTATGGGGGCGATATTAGTAGAAAGCGCAAACTTCTTGAACGGCAAAAAGAGGGTAAAAAACGTATGAAGCAGATTGGCCGAGTGGAGGTTCCACAGGAGGCGTTTTTGGCAATCTTAAAAGTGGAGGATTGAGTAGGGTGAGCAAAAGGAGGTTTTGGACCGAGGGCCTCGGCTCATTCATTATTGCCATAGCCATTGCTCTTCTTGTCCGCTGGGCCTTTATGGAGGCCTACGTCATTCCCTCTGGCAGCATGTTGCCCACCCTATTGGTAAGGGATCACATATTTGTGAATAAAGTGGTTTATGGGGTGAGGGTTCCTTTTACCGAAAGGTGGATAGTGAGACTCAACGAGCCTCAACCCGGGGAGGTTGTCGTATTTAAGTACCCCCAAGATATCAGCCAATTTTACATAAAAAGGGTTGTTGGAGTCTCAGGGGACCGAATTTTTTATGAGAATGGAAACCTCTATGTGAATGAGCGTTTAGTGGAAAAAAGAGTTCCCCAAAAGAGGGCTGGGGATGCAGCCTGGTTGAGGGATGCAGACTTTTTGGGGGAGGAAGCGTCAGGCGCTGTGCAAAACTACGTGCATTGGGAGGAGTCCTTAGGAGAGCGCACGTACAGCACACTCTTGCGCAAAGGAGAGCCGGTGAACCTCTCTTTTGGGCCCTACACCGTACCCGAAGGGCATTTTTTTGTGTTGGGAGACAATCGAGACAACTCGCAAGACAGTCGGGCTTGGGGGGAGGATAAGCGCTTTGTGCCTAGAGATCACTTGGTGGGTAGGGCCATGTTCGTTTGGCTGAGTTGTGAACAGACGCTCCCTGTTTTGACCTTTTTATGTCACCCCTTTCATTTGCGGTGGGGGCGGTTCTTTCATAGAGTGCAGTAATCGGCACAGAGGTGGGGATAAATGGATGAGAATAGACAGAGCCTAGCTTCAAGTTTCCTATCGTTTGCTTTAGCTATACTAGCCATACTCACTTTGCGTTGGCTCTTGGTGGAGCCCTATGTGATTCCATCAGGGAGCATGATTCCCACTCTTTTGATTCATGATCATATTTTGGTAAATAAATTGGCCTACGGAGTGCGTGTCCCTTTTACGGACCGTTGGCTTTTAAAGCGAGACAGTCCCAAAAGAGGAGAAGTCGTCGTCTTTCGCTTTAAAGAGCCCTATGCTCCCAACAGCTCAGAGTACTTTATGATCAAGAGGGTGATAGGTATTGGGGGGGATAAGGTGGAATACAGCTCAGACGGGGAGCTGATTATCAATGGGGAGCCAGTGCCTAGAACGGCTTTGCCCTCGCCGGAAAATGGGGATCAGGCCCCTTATTATCCTGCGACCCCAGCTGACTTGGGTGGGCCTTTTGATGTCTTTAGGTTTTACGAGGAGACTCTGGACGCAGGCTCTTATCGGGTTATGTTTATGAAGCAAAGCTATCGGTGGAGTGATCGCCCTTTTATTGTTCCTGATGGTCACCTGTTTTTGATGGGTGACAGTCGCGATAATTCCAAGGACAGTCGAGCTTGGGGGAGTTGGCCTGAAGATAAGCTTTTGGGACGAGCCATGTTTGTTTGGCTGAGCTGTGAGGAGACCTTGCCTTTTTTACCATTTCTGTGTCATCCACTGAAGTTGCGCTGGAATCGGTTTTTTCATGGGATTGAGTGAGTCCCTTAGAATTGTTCTGCGTGACTACGCTGAAAGTCTGATTCTCGCCATTGTCTTGGCTTTGCTGGTGAGATTATTTGTTGTCGGGGCCTATCGGATTCCCTCGGATCGTATGGCTCCCACCTTGGTAAGGGGAGATTTTGTCCTCGCCTACAAAATTCCCTTTGGGCTGCGTTGGCCCTTTGTCGAGAAAAAGACATGGCAGGGCCGTCCGCCAAAACGAGGTGAGATAGTGGTTTTTCGCTGCCCAGGTTTTAGGCAAAAGCGCTGTCTGAAAAGAGTGGCCGCAGTGGAGGGGGACAGGCTTGAGATCAGGGAAGGCGGGCTCTTCATCAATGAGAAAGCTCAGGGGTTCCCCCCTGCTTCAGCTGGTTTGGCTGCCTATGGCCCTGTTGTGGTGCCTCCCGGGCATTTTTTTGCTCTTTCAGATGATTTGCAGAGCCCAGAAGACTCCAGATCTTGGGGGGCCGTTAGGGTTGAGGATTTGGACGGCAGGGTTCTTATGATTTGGCTATCCTTAGATTGGGACAGGGGGACAGAGCACAGGCAATGGCCCTCGGTGCGTTGGGAGCGTCTTTTTCAGTGGATTCATTGACTGGGTCTAGGGGGGTTGAGTATAGTTTCGGCGATGAAACTCAAAGACCAATCCTTTATCTCCACCAGCCAGCTATCTATTGACGAAATCGGGCATATTTTCAAGAGGGCTCGGCTTTTTAAAGAGGAGTTCAAAAAGCGCAGAAAGTTCAATCACCTCGTCAGTGGGGATGGGGTCGATCAGATGGTCTTGGCGGTGGCTTTCTTTGAACCCAGCACGAGAACGCGATTGAGCTTTCAACTGGCGGCCTACCGTATAGGAATAAAAGCCACAACCTTTGACAACCTTGCAATCTCCAGCGTGAGCAAGGGTGAGTCTCTGGCGGATACAATTAAAAATATTGCAGCTATGAGCCCGGATGTTCTCTGCGTTCGTTATGGGATATCCGATGAAATGGATGAGTGTCTGTCAGAGCTCAATGTCCCTGTGATCAATGCAGGCAGTGGCACTAGGGAGCACCCCTCGCAGGCTCTCCTGGATGCCTTTACAATTTTGGAAAATCGTGGGGATCTTGAAAATCAGAGAGTGGTGATTGTTGGCGATGTACTTCACAGTCGTGTGGCGAATTCGAATTTAACCTTGCTGCAGCAGCTTGGAGCTGATGTGGCCTACTGTGCACCACCGGAGTTTGCCCCTAAGGACGGCCGGTGGAAGCAGGTGCAGCGCTTTGATGATCTTGAGGAAGCATTGAGGTGGGCCACTGTATGTATGGGTTTACGCATACAGAAGGAGAGGCACACTGCTAAGGGGATAGGGCTCTCCATGGCAGAATACAGGGAGCGTTACAGGATAGGCACCAGTCAATTGGAGTGTCTGGTGCCAGATGGGCTTCTTCTGCATCCGGGACCCGTGATTCGAGGAATTGAGATTTCCTCGACAGTCCTAAAAGATCCACGGAATAAGATTCTCGAGCAGGTGGAAAATGGTGTCTTTATTCGTGCTGCGCTGCTAACGATGATGTTGGGACTTGAGGTAAAAGAGCAGTGAATCAAGGTTCTGCCTTTCTTGTCTTGGACTCGGGAGAGTGTTTTCCGGGAGTTTGGCATGGGGGGCAGGAAAGGGCAGGAGAGGTGGTTTTTAACACCTCCCACAGTGGTTACGAAGAAATGGCCACCGACCCGTCCTATTTCCAGCAAATTCTTATGATCACGGCCCCTATGCAGGGGAATTATGGTGTGGACGCCAGTATCTGGGAGTCTCGGAAGCTATGGATTTCTGGATTTGTCTGTTTGGTGATGCAGGAATCACAGCGCGAACGAGGCTGGGTGGACAGACTCAAGGAACACTCTATCCCCACCATGAGTGAAGTGGACACCAGGACTCTAACTTTGACGCTGCGCGAACGAGGCACCTGTTGGGGGGCCATGGTGAAAGGTTCAGACCAAGAGGATGCTCGCAAAAGGGCAAAAGCATTAATTTCTGAGGCGCAGCGTGGCCCCGGCGATTGGGTGAATGCAGTGAGCCGGAATTCGGTTGAGGACCTGAAGGGGTTGCTGTCTCAAGGCCCCAAGGTGGCTGTCTTGGATTTTGGCTGTAAGGAAAACAGTCTTCGGGAGCTGCAATCTCGCTGCTCGGCATTGCGGGTCTTTCCCAGTCGAACTCCAGCAGAGGAAGTTATGGCTTGGGGGCCAGACGGGGTCTTTCTCTCAAATGGTCCCGGAGACCCCGCGAAAGTGGTGCAGGCCGCTGAAACGGTTCAGGCTCTTTTGGGGAAAAAGTTCATTTTTGGGATATGTATGGGTCATCAAATTTTGGCCCGCGCTCTGGGGGCAAAGACCTATCGCCTCAAGTTTGGACATCGAGGGGCCAATCATCCCATTAGGGATGAGCTGCTCAACCGGGTCTATGTCACCAGCCAGAATCATGGTTATGCGGTGGACAGGGAGACTTTGCCCAAAGGCGTGAGGGTCACTCATATCAACTTGAATGATGGAAGTGTTGCGGGTATTTTTTCAGAGTCCTCGCGCTGTCTGGGGGTTCAGTTTCACCCTGAAAGCCGGCCAGGTCCCCATGATGCCGAGGCTCTCTTTGATTTTTTTATAAAGCAGATCCAATGATTTACGAAAACCTAGTTGAAAAAATCATGCAGCACTACAGTTCGGGAGATCACACTCCAGAGGTGATTCAGGCTAAAAAGGAGTTTTTTGAGCAGGCGGGTGTTTTTGATGAGACCAGCGATGAGTTCGAGTGGAAGGCAGGCCAGTTTATGGACTGGTATGTATTTTCACGTACCGACAAACAGAGTCAAAGAACTCCAGTGGAATTGGCTGCAAGGGAGCAGGGGCTAAAGCTCACTCCGGAAGAGCAGGGGGCTCTGGTCAACCTGATAAACCATCGACACAGCCTGTTTGAATTTAAAAAAATAAAGGGATCTGACGTTCATATTCAGGATCTATTTTCGGGCTACAAACATATTGTTAAGAATTCCCCTGTGACCGAGGGGTTTGATCGTGGGCAAGTTTTTGAGGCTAGAATTATTCCCCATGAGGATTACTTTTTATTCTCCAAAGCTTTTTGTTTTCATCCGGCTCAGGCATATAAGTTTATTCTCAAGGAAGTCAAAGATGTAAAAAAGTTGCCTGCAGAGGAGCAGTCGGAGGCGAGAAAAAGATTGATTGCCCGGCTGTTTCGAATGCGCAGCAAGTATGATCAGTATCGTCATGTAGATGTCTTAGAAATATACTCGAATGAGTCAAAGTTGAGGCTATAAATTGCCAAGAGCTAAGCATATTCAAAAAGTTGTAATTTTGGGAAGTGGACCCATTGTGATTGGTCAGGCCTGTGAGTTTGATTACTCGGGTACCCAGGCCTGTAAGGCTCTGATGAAGGAGGGCTTGGAGGTGATTTTGATCAACTCCAATCCGGCTACAATCATGACCGACCCGGAACTGGCCACTCGTGTTTATGTGGAACCTTTAACCCCAGCCTATGTGGAAAAAGTTTTAGAGCTAGAAAGACCAGATGCTCTGATTCCAACCCTGGGAGGGCAAACGGCTCTCAACTTGGCCTTGGCTTTGGATCAACAGGGAGTATTGAGCCGCTTGGGTGTAGAGATGCTTGGGGCGCGCCCAGAGACGATCCGGGCTGCGGAAGACAGGGAGAGATTCAAAGAGATTCTCAACTCAGTGGGCGCGAGGGCTCCACAAAGCGAAATGGTGCGAAGCTTTGAGCAGGGCCTAGAGTTGGCTGATCGCTTTGGTTTGCCCTTGATCCTAAGGCCTAATTATACGCTAGGGGGCGGAGGGGGTGGTGTGGCCTATTCCCGAGAGGAATACGAGCATAAGCTGGTTCAGGCCTTGCGTGAGAGCCCCACCAATGAGGTTTTAGTTGAAGAGAGTATTTTGGGTTGGAAAGAGTTTGAACTTGAGGTGATGCGGGATCGCGCAGGGACCTTTGTCACTATCTGCTCGATTGAGAACATGGATCCCTGTGGAGTGCACACAGGAGACAGTATTACTGTGGCGCCTCAGCAGACACTGTCCGATGCTGAATATCAGGCCATGCGTAACGAGGCCCGAAAAATCATTGAGGCCGTGGGAGTTGAAACGGGAGGGGCCAATGTCCAGTTTGCAGTTCACCCAGAAACAGGGGAGAGAGTTGTTATTGAAATGAACCCTAGGGTGTCAAGGTCTTCTGCTCTGGCGAGCAAGGCAACAGGTTTTCCTATTGCTAAGATTGCAGCGCTGCTTGCGGTGGGTTACCGCTTAGATGAGCTTCGCAATGATATCACTGGGACAACCCCCTGTTGTTACGAGCCCGCCTTGGACTACGTGGTAACGAAGATTCCTCGCTTTGCCTTTGAGAAGTTTGCTGGAGCCAAGGACATCTTATCCACTCATATGAAAAGTGTGGGAGAGGTCATGGGAATAGGCCGCACTTTTCAAGAGTCTTTGCAGAAGGCTTTACTTTCGATGGAGGCTGACGAGAGAGGCTTTCATCCGGTGAGTTTCATTGAATCTCAACTGGCCTTTCCCAACAGTCGCAGATTGCTTTACATAGCTGAGGCCTTTCGTCAGGGGTGGAGCATCGATGAAGTCAGGGAAAAGACCCAGATAGATTCCTGGTTTTTGGAGCAGATCAGTGATTTGGTTGAGATGGAGAAGAAGCTGGAGCAATTGCCTGAGTTCACTCCAGAAATTCTTTTGAGAGCAAAGCGCAAAGGGTTTTCGGATCAGTCCCTTGGAGAGTTGAAAGGTCTGAGTTTTGAAGAGGTGCGTAGTTTGCGCAGGCAGTGGGGCATAGAGCCTTTCTTCTCCCAAGTAGATACCTGTGCGGGGGAATTTGCTTCTAGCACCCCCTATTATTACTCAACCTACTGGGGCAAAGCTCAACAGCGACAAAGTGGAGATCGCCTTGTGGCCCTTCTCGGCAGTGGCCCCAACCGAATTGGCCAGGGAATTGAATTTGATTACAGTTGTGTGCGGAGCGTAAAACAGTTTCAAAAAAATGGTTATAGAGTGGCCATGATCAACTCCAATCCTGAAACAGTTTCAACGGATTATGACACGTCAGACGAACTATTTTTTGAGCCCCTCACCCGAGAGCATGTGGGAGAGGTTCTGCGACATATCCAACCCCTAGGCTTTGTCGCTCAACTGGGAGGGCAAACACCCATCACCTTGGCGCCCGGCTTGGTGGAGGATGGCTTTGAGCTCTTGGGCTCAAGTCTTGACACTATAGATCTTGCTGAGGACAGGGGAAAATTTATTGAGGTCTGTAGAACGCTGGGTTTTCAGATTCCCCAGTCCGGAATGGCCCAGTCGCTGGAGCAGGCCCGTGAGATTTCTGAGCAGATTGGCTACCCTCTGATTTGTCGACCCAGTTATGTGCTGGGAGGGCGGCGAATGGAGATTATTGAGAGTTTGGATGAGTTGGAGTCCTATTTTGAGCGGCATGGGGCTTTCGTTTCGGAAAAAAATCCCTGCTTAATGGATCAGTTTCTAGACCGGGCTCTAGAGGTAGACGTGGATCTGGTTAGGGGATCAGACTGGTCAGTGGTGGGGGGAGTCATTGAGCATATTGAGGCCGCTGGAGTGCACAGTGGTGATAGCATGGGGGTTTTGCCTCCTCAGAGGTTGAAAGATGAGGTGGGTCGCAAGATAGAAGCTCTTTCCTTGGAGTTGGGAAACTCATTGGGAATTTTGGGGTTTCTTAACCTTCAGTTGGCCATCAGAGATGACGAAATCTATATGCTTGAAGCCAACCCCAGAAGCTCTCGCAGTGTGCCTTTCATTGCCAAGGCAGCGGGAGTGCCCCTGGTGGACCTCGGTGTCAAGGCCATCTTGGGTTTAAATAAAACTGAAGTTAGACCTGAGAGATTTGACTGGAGGCAAATGGAAAAGGTCTGCGTCAAGGGCGTGGTTTTTCCCTTTAAGAAGTTTGCCGAGGCTGACTCCATATTGGGCCCAGAGATGAAATCTACGGGTGAGTCCATGGGAAGGGGCGAGGACTATGCCGAGGCCTTGGAAAAGGCCTTTGTCTCAAGCCATTTTATATTGCCGGATTCAGGTGAGGTTTTCCTGTCTTTGAGAGAAAAGGACAAGGAGGAGCTCTTGCCCTTGGCCAGAGAGTTGGTTGCCATGGGCTATAGCCTCTCCGCAACCCAGGGAACGGCACAACTCTTGAGCTCGCAGGGGTTGAACTGCGAGGTGGTGAAGAAGGTTCACGAGGGACGCCCTCATTGTGTGGATCGTATCCGCTCCGGCGAAGTGGCTTTTGTGATCAACACCACATCAGGTCGGACTTCAATAGAGGCCAGTTTTGGAATTCGACGCAGTTGTGTTGATTATGCAGTTCCCTGTATCACGGAAAGTGATGCGGCTGAGGCCTTTGTTCTGGCCCTTAAGAGAAAAATGAGTGGAAAGATCCAAGTCAGCCCGCTCAACCTCACCCAGATGTCTTAATCCGACTTGCCGAGCAGTGAAAGCTGTGCTGCAATTCAAAAAGCCATGGAAAAAGTTCTGGAAGTTATTGAGCTTAAAAAATCCTACAAAAAGGGCTTTATCCCAAAGTCCCATGATGTTCTGAAGGGTCTTAATTTTAGCTTAAAAAAGGGCAGCATTACGGGCTTTTTGGGAGCCAATGGGGCCGGAAAAACTACGACCATGAAGTGTATTTTGGGTCTGACCTTCTTCAAAGAGGGGCAGATTCTCTTTTTTGATGGTCAAAGCCTGTCTGGAGATGTGAAGAGGCGAATAGGTTTTTTGCCGGAGCGCCCTTATTTCTATGAGTATCTCACGGGCTATGAGTTTTTGCGTTTTTACGGGGAGCTATCAGGAGGGATGTCTCGTTCTCAGTTGAACGGGCGCATTGCCGAACTTCTGGCCCGAGTGGACCTGAGCCACGCAAAAGATGTTAAGCTGCGAAACTATTCTAAGGGAATGCTGCAAAAAATCGGTCTAGCTCAAGCCCTTATTCATCGCCCAGACCTGGTTATTTTAGATGAGCCTAAGGCCGGCCTGGATCCTGACGGTCGCTACTATATCAGCGAGATAATCAGAGAGTTGGCGAGCCAAGGGACTACGGTATTTTTCAGCAGCCACTTGCTTCACGATGCGGAGAAGCTCTGTGAAAATCTGGTGATTATCAAGTCGGGCTTGGTGATTTTTGAAGGAGAGACGAAGCAGCTATTGAGTGAGGTGGACCCCGAGGTCGAAATCATATTTAGAGAAAATGGCCAGTTAAAGACAAAGACAGTGATGGGAGAGGCTGAGCTTCAGGTTCAACTTTCTGATCTGGTCAGGAAGGGCGTGAGCGTTCACGAGGTTCGTCGCAAACAGATCTCATTGGAGGAGGCATTTGTGGAAATGGCTCTTAGGGGAGAGAAGACGTCATGAGAGAGGTCTGGGTGATTGGGAAGAACACCTATAAAGAGATTTTGCGAGATCGCATTCTCTATGGCCTCTTAGTTTTTGCTTTGTTGCTAATTGGAGTCAGCTTGGCTCTGGGGGAGTTGAGCTTTGCTGAGCAGACCAGAATCTCTGCGAATTTTGGCCTGACGGGAATTCATCTCAGTGCCGTTATATTGTCCATATTTGTCGGCTCAACACTGGTGAGCCGTGAGATTGATAAAAAGACAATTCTCACCTTGCTTGTAAGGCCAGTGAGTCGTGTGCAGTTTGTTGCTGGTAAGGCCTTGGGGCTCAGCCTTGTTATTGCAACTCTAGTCAGTGGCCTCGCTCTTGTGCTGGTGGCAGTGCTAAGTTATTTGGGTATGGAACTCAATCTGATTTTGGCAGGAGCTTTGATAGGAGTTCTTTTTGAGTCCTTGGTCTTGTTGGGAATCACCTTATTTTTCTCCAGCTTCACCACCCCAATGATGACGGTGGTATTTTCAGCCAGTTTATTTTTGATTGGCCACTGGCTTGGGAGTTTGCGTTTTTTTGCCGAGAAGAGTCAATCTTTAGAGTTTTCAGTTATGAGTCAAGTGGTGACGGCCATTGTCCCTGACTTGGAGAACTTCAATTGGCGCGAATATGTCATCTACGCTGACCCCATTCCCCTTTCCCAGGTGCTTTGGGCGGGGGTCAATGCCTTTGCTTGGTTTGGACTGTTGATTGTTCTGACGGCCTTTATTTTCGGGAGACGGGACTTTGCTTGAAGCGCTGAGTTTGATGCCTGTTTGGTACTTTGCCCTGCTTTTTTTTCTGGTAGGGGCGGTGTTAGGCAGTTTTGCCAATGTGTTGATCTTGCGCATCCCTGAGGGAGAGAGTGTGGTCAGCCCGCGAAGTCGCTGCCCCTCTTGTAAGAAGACCATTCGGTGGTACGACAATATTCCCATACTCTCATGGTTGCTTCTAGGGGCTCGATGCAGACACTGTGGGGTAAAGATCTCCTGGCGCTACCCCTTCGTCGAGTTGATCACGGCGGTGGTGTTTTGTGGTCTTTATTTAAAGCTGGGCTGGCAGTGGCTTTTAGTGGAGTACATGATATTTTCTTTTGCCCTGATTGTTGTGACCTTTATCGATTTTGATCACATGATTTTACCCGATATTTTCACCCTCTCAGGCATCGTGATTGGCTTGGTGGGAGCCGCCCTTAATCCCGACAGGAGCTTTTTAAACGCCCTGGGAGGGATGCTGATGGGGGGTGGGTTTTTGTGGGCTGTGGCTGCAGTGTACTTCCTGCTTCGCAAAGAAGAAGGCATGGGTGGAGGGGATATCAAGCTGTTAGCCTGGATAGGGGCAGTTTTGGGCTGGATGTCCATACCTTTTGTGATCCTGGCCTCAAGTCTAGTGGGAAGTCTTGTGGGGCTTGGGGTAGCACTCAAGACCAAAGGCGGGTTAAAGTCGGCAATTCCCTTTGGCCCCTACCTGGTTATTGCCGCCTTGATTTATATTTTTGCAGGTGAGGAGATTGCCGAATGGTATTTCCACCTATTTGTCCCCTCTCTTAGCCCAGTCAATTGACAATTATAGGTGCTCAAGATTTAATCTTTAGAAGGTGAG
The DNA here is from genome assembly GCA_007128005.1 of Bdellovibrionales bacterium. Taxonomy (GTDB): domain Bacteria; phylum Bdellovibrionota; class Bdellovibrionia; order Bdellovibrionales; family UBA1609; genus SKYF01. The sequence goes on along the minus strand of SKYF01000080.1, from coordinate 7,222 downwards.
GGCAGTTACTGCGCCGCAAGACATCTTCCAAAGATGAGGGCAAGCAGAAGATGTGGTTTAAATCAAAAAAAGTCCTTGGGCTGGACATAGGGACAAGCAGCATAAAAATGGCCGAGCTCGATGTCTCGAAGTCCGGAGCCAGTCTATTGGGCTTCAGTATGGTGGGAACCCCTGAAGGAGCCATTCAGGGTGGAGAGATTGTAGATCTGGGCTCAATTTCTGACGCGCTCGTGGAAATGGTTGCAGAACTTAAGACCAAGCGAAAGAGTGTCTCAGCATCTCTATGGGGCAGTGCTGTTATTGTCAAAAAAATCAGTGTTCAGGCTGCTGATAAAAACATTCTTGAGCAGCAGCTCAGTTGGGAAGCTGAACAGTACATTCCCTTTGATGTCAATGAGGTCAATATCAGCTACCAAATTTTGGGGAGCTCAGAGGCTGGGTCAGATATCATGGATGTGCTCTTGGTGGCTGCACGACACGAATATGTATTCAAGTTTTTGGAGCTCATCAGTGGAGCGCAGTTGGAGTGCTCAGTTCTCGATGTCCCCGGATTTGCCTTGGCCAACTGCTTTGAGAGAAACTACGGTGTTATCAAGGGGCAGACTGTGGCTCTGCTCAACGTGGGTGCAAGTGTTACTAACTTTGTTGTGATTGATGATGGCAAGACAGTCTTTTGTCGAGACATTCCCGTGGGCGGGGGCACCTACACAGCTGAGATCCAAAGAGGTATGGGAGTGAGTGTAGATGAGGCCGAAGCCATGAAGCTCAGTGTTTCTACAGGTCAGGCAGCACCAGATGAGGCTCAGAGTTTAATTCAGAATGCCCATGAAGGTGTTTGCGAGGAAATCAACAGCAGTGTGGATTTCTTTCTCAACACCAATCAAGGTGGGAGCATTGTCCAGATGTACCTGACCGGTGGCTCAGTCACTTTGCCGGGGCTCGCTCAGGCGATCTCTCGTGTGACGGGTGTTCCCTGTGAGCCCTTTGATCCCTTTTTCAGGGTCAAGCCCAAAGGCAAAGGCTTGTCAGATAGCTACCTGAAGGAGATTAAAAACTTTGCAGCAGTTGCGGTGGGCTTGGGGCTGCGTCAGGTGGGCGACGCATGATTAAAATCAACTTAATTAAGAGTAAGGTCAAAATTGAAGGCGCTTCCGAGGAGGCAGAGGCAAAGGTCTACGCCTCCGATGACTCCGATATAGATCAGAAGGAAATCGCCTTGAAAGTGGTCTTGATGCTGGTGTTTCCAGTGCTGTTTTTTTTCTATGACAGACATGAATTAAACAAGGCGCGCCAGGAACTTAGACAGGTCTCTGCTCAAGCCAACAGCCTTCAGCAAGAATTGGCCGCAAAGCAGCAGCAGGTTAGCGAGCTCTCTGGAATGGAGGCTGAAGCGACCTTCCTCTCTCAGCGAATTGAGGCGGTCTCAGAGCTTTCAAAGTTGCGTATGGCGGAGCTAAGAACTCTGGACTTTCTCCAGTCCATTACGCCACAGCGAGTATGGTTTACCTCCATACAGATCAGGGACGATAAAATAGACATCAATGGATCTGCGATCGGTGATGATGACCTGACTCAGTTGATCAATCGGATGGAGGGGAGTGTAAACTTCAAAGGAGTTGTCTTGCTTAAGTCGGAAGACTCAGTCGGCTCACAAGGTACCGTCAAAGTCTTTGAACTTTCAGCAGGGCTGGAGGGGGGAGCATGACCCTTCAGGAGCGAATCAACTCCATGACCAGAGCCATGAGTGTGGGCGTCGGTGCAGTTCTGGCTGTGCTCTACTATTTCGTGTTATTCAATGGGGGGCAAAGGGAAAAGATTGCCGTAAATAGTCAACGGGCGCAGATCGAACAGACTCAGCAATCCATCCAACAGGAGGAGAGGCGCTATCAAGAGGCCCTTCAATACAAGGCCCAAGTCGAAGAGCTTGGAGAACGCTACTCTATATTGGCGGAGCTTCTTCCGAGCGACTTGAATTCATCGCAGTTGATGCGGGCAATTTCAAATGAGGCCACAGCTGTAGGGGTCAATATTGTTAGAGTGTCTGAGGGCAGGTCTGGTGTCAGAACAGAGGCCTATGACGCTCTCACGGTGTCGGTGGAGTTTCGTGGCAGTTTTCCACAGATGCTCAGTTTTTTGGCGGGTCTGACTCGGCTGAGTACGGTCACCTCAGTGAGTAACGTCAGTATCAGGGCTCAGAGTCAGGGGGGGGGCCAGGGGCCAGTGCAAGTCAGCTTCTCTGCAGATGTTTTGGGCTACCGAGTTTTGGCAAGACAAAATGGGGCCAGCCGATGATAAGGACCATACTCTCCCATCTCAGTTACCTCACTGTCGGACTGATGTCGATATTGGTAAGCCTGTGGCTGACGACTTCTTTAGTGCATCCCGTTTTTTCTGCCAATACAGCGACGCCCATGACCCAACCTGGGGAAGAAGATGGAGAACGAGATGGAGAACTAGATGGAGAAGAAGAGGGGGGTGTGGCTGCTTTAGCTCCTGAGGCCAATCAACTGGCTGATCAGACCCCTAATGCGGAGCTTGGCGAAAATCCTGTTCAGACTCCTAATGCCCCCACGGGAGATCTGGCTTCGCTGCGAAGAAGGGTTGTAGGGATTTCAGAGCTAGAGGCCTTCTTGCAGCAGTTCAATTACTCTGCGGAGGGACGTCGTGATCCCTTTCAGCCCTATGAGGAAGTGCGCATCACTGTCAGTGGTGAAGTCTTAGGCCCGCTTCTTCCGCTTCAGCGCTTCGATTTAGATCAGCTTAAACTGGTAGGGATTATTTGGGATGTCACTGAGCCTAAAGCCATGTTTCTAGACCCCGGTGCGAATGTACATTTGGTTGGAAAAGATGATAGAATAGGTAGGAATAATGGCTACATAGCTGTGATAAGGGAGGGTGAGGTTGTGATTATTGAAACCACAGAGGCGCAGAATGAGCTGATGTACTCAAGTCGAGTCATTCGCCTCAACCGTTAAAAAACAAATAACCGTGTATCAAGGATGATGCCAATGAAAAAAAATATAAAGCGAATTCTCTTATTGACCCTTCTAGTGGGGCTTTCTGCCTGCACGTCTGTAGACACCAGAGATGAAGATGCACTTTTGAGCTTTGACTTTGACTCTGCGGAGGGTTTTCCTGATGGTGATGACTTTTTTGCCGAAGACTTTGCCGCAATTGGGTTAGAGGAAGACGATTTTTTTGCTGAAGACTTTGCCTTTGAGGGCTTCGAGGAGGATCCCTTTCCCTCTGAACCTCAAGATACGACTTTTGATGACTTTGCCTTCGATGATTTTGAGGAGGAGCCTTTTACAGAAGACTTCGCAGCCCAGGATTTAGCAGCTCAGGAAAGTGAATTCGATTTTGATGATTTTTTTGGCGATGCCGAAGAGAGCTTTCCTGAGGAGAGCTTTTTTGAAGAGGACCTTTTTGCTGCAGAGCCGTTGGCCCCAACACCACCTCCATCCCCTGTAGCCGAGGTGACCGACATTCGCTATCTGGCCAACCAAAATGGGGGAACTGTAGTTATAGAGACTTCAGCACCCATGCCCTACCAGACTCGATTCAATGAAGAGACCAACCAGTATATTATTGAGGTGAGCGATGTCAGATTGCCAGATAGGCTTAAAAGACCCTACATTATGAGGGATTTCGATGGTCCTTTTGCATCCATTAATGCCTATCAAAGCCAGGGCTCAACGACAGCTCGCGTGGTGATTCAGCTTCGTGCTCCTGGAACCCCTCAACCCATTGTCCAGCAGGAGGGCCTCACTCTGGCAGTCATCCCAGCAAGTTCAGATCTGCTTGAAGATGATTTTTTTTCTGGTTATGAGGAGCCAGTTATCGCAGATGCAGGGCCCACGCCAGGTCAACAACCTCAGATGCAGGTTGATGATAGGGAGTGGATGGGCTCCTATGATGTTGAGCGAGCAAGCCGTGATGAAAAAGCTCTCGGTGCTAGAACTTTGGATGAGTTTTTGACGGGAAGCCATGTCTTCTACGGTCGGGAGATCTCGATTGAAGTCAGAGATGCCGACATTCGGGATGTCCTAGCTCTCATAGCCAATGAGAGTGGGATCAATATGGTGATCTCTGAAGAGGTCACGGGCAAACTCAGCCTGAAGCTGAGAAGAATTCCCTGGGACCAAGCCCTTATCACCGTGATGCGGGCCCGAAATCTCGGCTACATTCGTCAAGGAAACGTGATTCGGATTTCGTCACTTTCAAATCTGCAACAGGAAGCAGCAACAGCAAAATCCATTTTGGACTCTCAGAAAGCCTTGGCCCCTCTACGGGTCAAGGTCATTCCCGTCAGTTACGCTCGAGTGGAGGATATGGTCAATCAGGTGCAGACTTTTTTGACCAGAGACCGAGGGAAGGTTGTAGCGGATGTGAGGACGAGCTCTTTGATCATCACTGACACAGATGATGTTCTCAGGCGTGTCGAGAGGTTAATTAGAGACCTGGACACAGCGCCCGCTCAGGTGCTGATTGAAGGGCGAATTGTCGAAGCCAGTGAGACTTTTCAAAGGAGAATTGGGATCAATTGGGGTTATGATGGCGTACCACTTCAGCTTTCGCCCAGCGGAGGGCTTGGCGGGAGTCCGATAAATATGATCACCAACGTGGGCTCGACCCCAGTGGCTGGCGCAGTCCTACAGGAGTCGCCTCTTTCGATGGGGCTCAGAATTGGTCAACTGAACTTTTTTGGGAATCTAGACGCGCGCCTCTCCTTGGCAGAAACGGATACTTTGGTTCGTGTGCTCTCATCACCTCGAGTGGTGGCCATGAACAAGGAGAGGGCCCAAATCACACAGAAAGGTGAGAACGTGACCTTTTCTACAGTTGTCGACTCGCAAGGACAGAGCACTCGGTCTGTGGTGCGAACCCCTGTTGTGGTAGAATTGGCCGTGACTCCTCAGATCACAGCCGACGGCAGTATTATTATGGATGTGGACTTGAAGCGAGAGTTTCCGGGCCCCCTGCTTGATGCAGAGAGCTTGGCAAGGGAGATCAACAGTCGAAGTGCCAACACCAAAATCCTGGTGCGCAATGGAGAGACAGCTGTTATCGGTGGAATTTATCAGAGTGACACTTTGCAATCAGATACCGGCGTGCCCTGGCTCAAGGATTTGCCCATTTTTGGCTGGCTGTTCAAAGCGAGGAATATGGAGCGAACCAAAAATGAGCTCCTATTGTTTTTAACACCTCGGATACTGAACTTACAGAATCAGTTTGACTCGGCTCAACAGAGCGGGGGCAACGTGGACTTTGGAGACTTTGGGGACTTTTAATCGGCTCACAATTGGGCTAAAGTGCCCGGGATATGGATCTTTTTGAGTTGGGTGAGCGAAGAGGAGATAAGGGGGGTGGTGGTCGCCCCCTTGCTGAGAGGTTAAGGCCTCAAGAGTTCAGTGATTTTTTGGGTCAAGAGGGAGTTTTAGGGCCCGGTACATTTTTGGGCCAAGCTCTGGGCTCAGGCCAAAGTCTTCCCAATTTGATTCTTTGGGGTCCTCCAGGAAGTGGAAAGACCTCTTTTGCCCATATTTTATCTCGCCACTTGAAGGCGCGGTTCCTGTCCGTCAACGCAGTCGATACAGGGGCAAAGCGTCTTAGAGAAATCGGTCAAGCCTCTCGCCAGCATCGCCTTCAGTATGGCGAGTCAACGTTTTTGTTTATTGATGAGATCCACCGCCTCAACAAGGCCCAGCAAGATGTGCTGTTGCCCTTTACCGAAAGTGGAGATCTCACCTTGATTGGTGCCACCACTGAAAACCCTAGCTACGAGTTGAACAGGGCACTTTTGAGTCGCTGTAAGGTGATTCTGTTTGAGCGTCTTACAGAGGGGGCTTTAAAGTCTTTGTTGGATCGGGCCTGCCTGCACTACGGACTCCCTGTAGAGGGAGTTTTTTCTAAAGAGGGACAAGAGCTTTTGTGTCGTCGGGCCAATGGGGATGCTCGGCAGCTGCTCAACTTGGCCGAGCAAATTCTTGGTCAGGTTATGGTATCCGAGGAGGTGAGCAGTGGTCCTTATCGGAAATTTGACAAGAGCTCGGAAGAAGGCGAAAGCCAGCCGAAGCGGAGGGCTCCCCTGTCTGCAGAGCAACTTGAGGAGCTTCTTGGCTCTACCCCCCTGTACTATGACAAAAGCGGAGACGAGCACTATGACTGTGCATCGGCTCTGATAAAGAGCATTAGGGGGAGTGATCCTGATGCAGCTATATATTATTTGGCCAGGATGCTCGCCGGGGGTGAGGACCCTTTGTTTATAGCGCGAAGATTGGTCATATTGGCTTCGGAGGATGTGGGCAATGCCGATCCACGAGCCCTCAGTCTCGCGGTGGCAGGCTTTCAGGCGGTGGAACTCGTTGGCTTGCCCGAGGGAGCCATTAATCTCGCGCAGGTGACCACATACTTGGCATCTGCCCCAAAATCCAATCGTGCCTATATGGCCTTGAAAAAGGCCCAGTCTTTAGTGCAGCAAACTGGACAAAAGCCTATCCCTAAGTCTTTAAGATCCGCTCAAACAGCTTTGAGTAGGGAGTTGGGTTTTGGAGAGGGTTATAAATACTCCCATGATGGACCTACGGGTTGGGTTTCCCAAGAGTTTTTCCCTGAGGGGCTGGAGGGCAGTCGGCTTTATGAGCCATCGTCCAGAGGATTTGAGGCTAAGATCCGCGAGTATCTGGATTGGATGAAGGGCTCCTTAAAGGCTTAAAATGTGCCTTAAAAAGGCTTAAAAGCGCAGATGCAAAGGCAGTCTTCTGGACCATCCACTGTCTTTGAGTGTTTTGTGTTGGCGGGGATCACAATTCGGTCTCCCGCGCGGAGTAACAGCTTATTCCCTGCGATGTCTAGGAGCATCTCTCCTTGTGCAACCATTCTCACTTCATCGAAAGGGTGACGGTGGTCAGAAATAAAAGTTTGCGGAGAGAAATTCTCTTCAAAGGGCGTCAATCCCTCCGCCTCAAACATAAGCAAAATTTGTTGGCGATCGGGAACTATAGGGGCTTGCCAGCGCATGATAAGCATGGGCTCGTTTTAGTTAAAATCCCCGAACTTGGCAAGATGTCTTATTATGGAGCACTTTAAGCACCGGAGGGTAGATTTCTCCTGCTTGGACCCCTCAAATGGTCTAGAGCTTCAGGACAAGGGGCCAAAAATCGCAAGGGAGCCTCAAGTCAAAGGGGCTTGGCGACGAAGTAAGAGATGACAGTTAACTCTT
>SKYF01000197.1 GCA_007128005.1 Bdellovibrionales bacterium | reverse complement strand
CCTCATCAAATGTCGCCAGGTTGAAGCTGAGGTGAACGAGGCTGAGGTTTTGCGAGGGCACCAAGAGGGGCTAGCGCAGTACTGCAGCCCCGAGCGGGCCAATAATGTGGGGAGACGGGGGCTTAAATTGGATATTTCAATATGCAGTGAGGAAACTATCTCTGATTTGATAGAGAGCCATCGCAAAGGTCTAGAGTTCTATTGCACCACTGCAAACGCCTTTAGGCTGGGCAGCGAGGGCAAGAGTTACAATCGCGTGTGTGGAGAGTTTGATGAGGAAGCCTTCTTGGCCGAATATCGGCGGGGAAGAAAGATTTATTTGCAGAATCAGATCAGTGAGCGAGAGAGATGGATTTTATCGATAGATCGCCAGCTGATTTCTTTAGAGTCCGATCGGGCTCAGTTAACCAATCAGCTGATGTCTTTGAGTGCTCGGCCTAACTACACAGTGACCACAGAAAGAGAGTATGATCCAAGAACCAAGACCTACAAAGAGGTCGTTAAGGCTCAGGAATCAGATCAGCAGCGAAGGGAGAGAGAAGGGCTGGAGCGACGGATTTCCGATATCACTAGCCAGATGTCACGGGCGCGACAGGATCAGATGAGTTATCGAGAACAGATCCACCGAATGAATCAAGAGTTGCGCAGTTTGGACTGAGAGCAGAGTTTTTGAGGAGCGAGTGACTGCGAGAGAGCCTCAGTAGCTCAGGGGAATGCGCTGGATAAAGTCTCCGCAGTCATAGTCGACAAAGGATTTGGCCTCAGCTCGACTCCAAAAGGGCTCGTCAAGGGGGTCACAGCCCTCTGCTCTTTGAAATCGCAACTGCGCTGGTGCCACCAGCTCCACTCGGTCCCCCTGTTGGTCCTTAAAGTAATGGGGCACAACAAAGCGAAGGCCGGGGTTGAACTGACTTCTCTCTCCAGTAAACAGGGCAGGAAGGGCCTGTCCGGGGCGTTGAGAGTGGCCGACGACCAGGGGAGTTTGAAGGTCAATGGTCGATGAACCAAGAAAGCTGTAGCGGTTCTGACTTGTCGAAGCCTTGAGGTTGCGGCCAAAGTCATTGAACTGAACCTCTGTGTTGGTCAGGCTAAAGGCCTTGAGCCCCTCAATCCCATAATAGGCCTGCCGCACCCAAAGTACTGCATCCACTAGGCCCCTTGTGGCCGAGATCTCATGCTGCTGGGAGAAGAAACTTGGACCCTTCTGTGATTGGACGAGGGCCGAGAGGCTTTGCTCACCCAAGCGCCCCTGGGCAAAGAAGAAGCTGCCCGGCCAGAAGAGGGACGCTGAAGCTGAGGGATGCAGGGCCATAATGGCGTCGGAGCGGCTCTGGAGGTAGTTGAAATAGGGGGAGCTGGGGTCTGTCTCCAGTTCAATCAACTCCTTCACTTGGCCATTTCCCAGCTCGGCTATAAAAAATCGATTGATATAGGTGGGCTGCCGACTGGGTCTCTCCTGCTGCCCGATAAGGACTGGAACCCGCCCCTTGGCCACCTGCTCATGACTGGGTGACAGGAGGTGCACAGCAAAGCTGCGCGCAGGAAGTTCGACGGACTCTATTCGGCTGTCGACCAAGAAGTTCACTCTTTCTCCGGGCCCAAGCCATGTGGGCACCCTCTCTGAGCCCAAAGTCATCCACTGGATCTGAGTGTTCACCTGATAGGGAATGCCCCTTACGGACTGACCGGAGATGGACTGCTGGTGGGTCAGTTCAAAGTTCGAGTTGAAGTAAAATAAGCTATACTGCAAATGGCTTGGGTCCCCCCCCTCACTGGGTTCAAAGCGAAAGTCGAAGGCATAGCCCCAATTGGTCCGCATCAGGACATTGGTGAGAACCCGACCTGGGACATTGGCCGGACGGGGGGTGGGGATGGTGACGGGGCCCAACACCTGAAAGTCTGAGTTTGGAAGAGGACTGGTCTGGCGAAACAGCCACAGGGTCCACTGGTGGGATTGTCGAAGGATCTGAACATAGTCTTGACCATGGAAGTGAGGGTCTAGGTTCTGCACAACAGGTTGGAGACTGAGGCTTTCACCAAGGCGGATCTGGGGAAGGGGACGGGAAGGAATGGCCAAAAGCTGTGCTTGAGAATGGGGGTTGGACTTGGAAACGGGCTGAAGCAAGATCACCTGCTGGAAAAAGGGCAGTCGGCTGCCTGCCACCTCAAATCGAAGAGTCAACTCACTCACTCCCCTGTGAGGGGGCATGGTCAACTTCAGGCGAACAGCATTCCCCACCCAGTGAATGTGGCGAACCAGTGGACGAATACTGGGGTCTTGGCCCGGTTCAATCACAACCTCAGCTTGAACTCTCGGGCTAAAGGCCATGGGCTGCCAATAGTTTTTTAGCTCAATGTCCAGAGTGAGCTCTGTCTGGCCCTCCTCCCACAGCAGCAGGTGAGGCTCCTTTTTCACAGGCAAGATCAGGGGCTGGGGTCTGACCTCAAGGCTCCTTTTGAGGTCTGCATTGCCTGACCGAGAGAAGGCCCGAGAGGGAACCTCTAGGGCCCTGGAGTCATCAACATCGAAAAGGGATAAGAGGGGAAGCGGTCTTTGATGGGGGCGAGCCCCTAAAAGAAGTCTTGGGTAGACCTCCTCAGCAGGAACTCCTCGGGCGATCATCTCAGCAGCCAGACAGGAAACAAAGGCCGTGGCCTGAGAGGTTCCATTTTTAAACTCATAGCCATAGTGGGGGCGAAAGCGGGAGGGCCTCATACTCACCGGCAAAGCACTGAGAATGTTCAAACCTGGGGCCGCCAAGTCCACACCGGCCCCAAAGTTAGAAAAGTGAGACAGAGCTCCATCAGGCCCATGGGCCCCAACACAGATGACACCGGGATAAGAGCAGGGCCTTAACAGGGCTTCGGTGGCATCATTTCCGGCGGCAGCAATCACCAAGACCCCCTGTCTCAGAGCTTCGGCGACAGCTTCTCGTAAAAACTCTGAGTCAGCCAATTCCGGCCAGCCAATGGAGAGATTGATAATGTCCGCACCAGAGCTGACGGCAAAGGCAATTCCATGGGCGACCCTGTTCGCCAGTCCTCCCCTGGGGCTAGGAGGGGGGGCTCCCGGCGGTGGCGGCGGAGGCGAGGCCTGCCGCATTCCTCCTCCTCCTTGGGAGAGGGGCTTGATGGGCTCATTGGGTCCACTGTCAATGACCGCGAGGGGAAGGATCTTCGCGTGGGCGGAGCAGCCCTCAGTGATAATTCCAGCGATGTGGGTTCCGTGTCCATCGGGATCCCTCATGTTCGGCCAACCGAAGGAGGCTTCCAAAGGCTGTACTATTCGTCCTTGAAAGGAGGGGTGATCCCTATCAAGGCCCGTGTCCAAAACGGCCACAATGGGCCGCTTGATGGGTTGAACCTTTGGGGAAGGCAGGTTTAAGTGTTCAGCCTCCCGACTGGGAATCAAAAAGTAGTCCGTAAAGTTCAGCTCCACTGGTTGAGGCCGAGAAGAGTCAGAAAGAGCCCACTGTTGCTCAAAGACATGAGGAGAAGAGAGGGCCAAGCCTGTCCCGGGGGTAATTAACTTTAAGGCCAAAACGAGAGGGCCAAAAAACTTCCGAAAAATCATCTAAACCCTCCCCCGGATCGATAGAGCTCCGAGTGCATGAGACCCGTTCTCTGGGCCCAAAAGTGCAAGAGTCCCCCAGAGTACTCCAGCCCCTCCACGGGGTCGCCCAGGCTGTCGGAGAAGAGGTTCAGGTCTCCATCCTCATCTCCTTCTCGAAATCCGTTGATAGAAACCCTATAAATATAGTTTTCCTCGCCAATCAGTTTGAGCAGCTCACTGAGAGGAATATGGTCCTCCAAAAGGTGTAGAACTCGACCGGTCCACTGGGTCTCCTCTTGGGCAGACTCCAGCCGGCGACGCTTGAGTCGGAGCAAATCCACCATCCAGGGAAGCAGACAGGGAAAATCATAGTAAGTGCCATAGTACCAAACCCCTCCGGCATCCCATACCTGAAGATCGTCGTCCTCCCGACAGAGCCATTCAAGCTCTCTGCGGCCTCTCTGAGTGTTGCCCTCTCCCAGCATGGTCACAAGAGAGTGCATAAAGGGTCCGTCCGAAGGGTTGAACCTGCCTTTTTCAGGATCGCCACCAAGACGACCCATGGCCGAGCTCAGGCGACCAAACACAGCCTGCCCGAGACCAGAAGAGCGGGAGGGCTCCAAGTCAACGCCATCCACTTGTCCGTTGAGCACAAAGTTTCGCAGCCGTTGAATGCCCTCAGGAAAAATGGAAAAGCTGATCTGCACTCGGTAAAAGGCAATGGAGTTCATATGATCAAACAGGTTTCTCTGAAAAAACTCTTGAGTTCTTAGTCCCGTGCCTGAAGCCCGGCTATTGACATCATCAATCAAATTTAAGAACTGACGACGAGACAGCTTCCAGCCCCCCCATGTGTATTGGACCTGAGCCACCTGAGCGACCTCGGCCGTCTGAGCCCCCGGGGGGGCATCAATATTCTCTGGAAGCTCGGATTCGGCACTCACCACTCTCCAGTGAGCTCGCCCCAAGGGCTGGTCTGCAGGGTTTGGATTGGGTGACAGCCTCCAGGCCCCTCTGTCTTTTAAAAAGCCATTTAAGGCATCGGCAACCAGCTCCAGGACACTTCTCCCCACCAGGCGACCCTGGCGGTGGGAAAACACCCGAACCTGCTCGGCCCCCTCTGGCAGACCAGGTCCCCTCAGCATCATCAGATGTTGTTCCGTAAATCGAGAGGCTCGGTGAGACAACATTTTGACATCATAGGACTTAGTGTTCAGCTCATGATCGATCAAGTACCTGCGATCGCCAAATAAGCTCTCCAAGAGCTCACTGTCGTTGTGCACCAGCAGAGCTCTCAGAGCCACCCGGAGGTCTCCTGTTCGCTCATTGAGAGGGAGAACATAGGCCCTGGTCTGGATAAATTGAGAGGGACGAGAGCCTCTCACTCTCAATAGGTTGAGAAAGTAGTTGAGGTCCAACTGGGCTCCCAGAATGGTCTGATCCAGCTGACGAAGATAGATGTGGATGTGATTCTCACCTCGAATAATCTGAGTCTGTCGGGTAAAGATACGGCTCGTATCCAGACTTGGAATCAAAGAGTTGACGACGCTGATGGGTCCCAGGCCAAAAAGAGCGTCCAAGGGGAAGAAGCTCTGAACCATCGCCCCCAAAGACAGAGAGTCAGAGATCGTAAAGACTTCAGAAACAGCCAATTGATCCAAGAATTCAGTCAGAGACTCCTCGCTATCTTCTTGAAGAATTCGGCCTAAGCCCTTCATGAGGTTAAACACCAGAATGTCCCTCCAGGGGACCCTTCTGGCCTGCTGGACTTCAAGGAGGGGACGCACATGAATATAACTGCGGTTCACACTGAGGTTGGCCACCCCCGAGGGGACGGCATTTTGAATTCCATCCAGAACTCTGAAGTAACCGGCGGAAGCTCCTAGGTTCAGACTGTCAACAAGCTGTATGGTTGCCGTCGAGTCAAAATAGGTTCCTGTCGTCACATGCCGGCTGGCCCCCACCTGAAAGTGGGCCACTGGCCCCCCCCAACTCTCGAGCTTTTGTTCAAAGGGCTCCAGTGGACTCGAGGCAATGTGGTCGAGGATGCGTCCCTGAATCACTTTTTGGCGGGCCGCCAGAAGATT
>SKYF01000202.1 GCA_007128005.1 Bdellovibrionales bacterium | reverse complement strand
GTGGAGCAAGGTCAAATAGGGAAACGCTATGAGCTCAGCCAGGGCCAAGTTTCCGGGTAGACTGCTTAAGGGGTTCAGTGATGGACCTCTCAGATGAATGATCGTCGCCTCTTGGCCAAATACTCTTAAATCTATCGAAGAGGGCCTGGGGAGACAGAATCCGGCTTAACAGTGGTCCTTAAGCGATAGGTACTATGTGGGGCGAGGGCTTTAAGTGGGCTCTCGCCCCTCTCTTTTTTAAGGGAAGCGGACTTAAAGAGTGACTAGCGCGAAAGTGGCTGGCGATAACTGCCAAAGACAAGGCGCCCGGCTCGAATCGAACGGAGGCGTACTTGAGCGGTACGTTGGAGTGAGATTTGAGACGAGCAACGCTGTATTTGGCGGTTTCGCGCCAGTCACTAAAGAGAGCTGTGGCGGCGAGCGTAGATGACCACTTCTTTGCCTATGCGGCGGGGGATCGACTGACGCCAGCGAGTCCAGTAGAGAAACTGGAAGTTTTTTTTAAGTCTCTGCCTCAGTTCCCACTCGCTTCCCCCAAAGGGTGGTCCCGCCAGTTGGTCAAAGGCAAAGAAAATCCCCAGCAGATAGCCGTCTTCAGTGAGAAGTTTCAACCACAGCTGAACCAGTTCATTGCGGCGCTCTGGAGAGATGGCACAGTAGCAGGTGTGTTCAAAGATCAAATCGTACTGGCCAAAGTGCTCTTCTCCCAGAGAAAATAAATCCTGTTGAATAAAACGCAAATTTTTAAGATGTCCGTATTTACTTTTGGCCCGGGAGATGGCCTCGGGACAAAAGTCCACCGCCGTGACCAGGTGTCCCTGCTCGGCAAAGTGGGCGGCATCATGTGCGGCTCCTGCTCCCAATACCATGACTCTTTGTTTAGTGATCTTGAGTTGAGCAAGCACTTTAGGCAGCAGGCTGTGGCTTTGCCCGAGGTCAAAGGGAGGGGGCTCATCGCGACAAAAAATCTCCTGCCAAAATCCACTCTGGTCGACGGAAGAGTTGCCTCTAGGCCAGGAGGGGATTTTGTAAACCTTCTCCTGGACTTGAATAAAGTCATCCCCAAAGCCATCTAAGAGATCAAAAAACTGAGCCTGGGCCTTTCTGGACAGCACAAAGGGCACCCCCTCCTCGGTTCGCCCATGAAAGCGATCCCACTCATCCAAACTGAGGGAATCCAACACAAAGGAGCTGCGAAAGCCGTAGGGCATGATGACCTCCCAGCCCGTTTGGGGTGAGAGCAATCGTTCCACTGAGTGGGCGACTAGAGGTTCGTCAAAGGGCTCAACCAGAGCCCAGTGTCCGTCGGCTTCGGTGTAGAAATAGCCCAGAGGATCTCGGCGCAGATTTGCTAAGAGGTGATGGCCAAACTCCTCATGGCTGACACGGATCTGGTCCATCAGAGCAAAGCCTTCTTCATCGATTTTGAGAAAGCGCTGGGGGATGTGCTCAGGAGCTTTGTTCATCACTCCTCAGTCCAGGAGGAGTCTTCGGAGCCGGAGGAAAAGACCTTCAGTGGCTCACTGAATTCGATGTGGCTGTTGGAAACAGAGATGTTTTCAAAGCTAAACACAGGTGCGTCACCAGCTCCGGAGTGATCCCTGTAGAGGAGACTTTCTCCCTCAAAGTACAGCCGAGCAGGCCCGGTGGCTCCGGCGGGATCGACGAGGCTATAGGTAAATTGAGCCAAAATCTGGTCCTCACCCAACGCCTGGGTCCAAAAGCGCTCAAAGCGCAACTCGGTCACGGTGGGAAGCTGTTCTTGAATGCTCTCGGCAAGGATGGCTTTGAGCTGCTGTTGTACAGAGAAATGAACCTGTTCGGCATAGGTCTTTTCCTGTCGACTGAGATTCCAGGTGATGACCAGGGCAATGGCAAAGATAAATACACTGAAAAACTTCATATACTTTTGAACTCCATTTCTCCAGAAGCTGTTTGACTGCAGAGCCTTAGTTGGCCCATTTTAGTCTAGGCGGAGGAAGAGGACAACAGATGATCAGGTGGTTAAAGACATTGAGAGAAAGCCCCTTCACCCTGGGGAGTTATTTAGAGGATTTGCATCCTGACTTGGCCCGTCACTTTGTTAGCTATGCGTCAGAGCTGATGGAGCCTCAGGTGGTGGGAATGGGGCTCAGACTTGAGGAGTGGTCCGATCAGAGGCTTTCTTTACTTCTTCCTGGACGGTGGAAAAACCGCAATGCTGAGGGGAGGACGTCTTTGGGGGTCCTGGCTTCGGCGACTGAGATGGGTTTGCGCCTATTTTGGCAGCGTCATCTGTTTGGGCTAGGGGGAGATCTGCATTTTTCAGAGCTCAGAGTGAGGTGGCTTGAGGGGCAGAGGGTTTTTCCTGGAGAGAACTTAAATCTTAGGATTGAGGCCTCGGCACTGGGAGTCGATGAAGTTTTGGTTTCAAGCCAGGCTCAAGGCCCATCTCAGGGCCAGGCCTTGGAGTGCAGCTGGACCTTGCCCTGGTTCAACCCACGGCAACAGCAGGTGGCAGAGGTTGAGGTGGTGGCTCAGGTGAAGCTGCTAGCAGCCTTGCCCGCCGCTTCAACCTCGGCTAGAGACAACTGGGACAAAGCAGGGAGACCACAAAAATGATGGAGCCAATCACCCAGACTCTTGAGACATCCTTGAGTCCTCAATCTGAGGCCTTCAAGGAGAATACCCAGGCCATGTTGGCAATGGTGGAGGAGTGGCGGCAAAAGCGCGAGCAGATTGAGCTGGGTGGAGGGCCCAAGGCCATCGAGCGCCATAAGAGCCGAGGTAAGCTCACGGCCAGAGAGAGAATTGCCGGGCTGATTGATCCGGGAACTACCTTTTTAGAGCTCTCCACCTTTGCTGCCTACCAGATGTACGGAGGCCAGGCTCCTGGGGCAGGGATTGTCACGGGCATTGGTCAAGTCAGTGGATTGGAGTGTGTGATTGTGGCCAACGATGCCACGGTCAAGGGCGGGACTTATTTTCCCATGACGGTCAAGAAGCACCTCAGAGCCCAGGAAATCGCCATGGAAAACGGCCTCACCTGTATTTATTTGGTAGACAGCGGGGGGGCCTTTTTGCCCCTTCAGTCAGAGGTCTTTCCGGACAGGGAACACTTTGGGCGCATTTTCTACAACCAGGCTCGGATGTCCGCCTTGGGGATAGCTCAAATCTCTGTGGTGATGGGCTCATGCACGGCAGGTGGGGCCTATGTTCCGGCCATGAGTGACGAGAATATCATTGTCAAGGGGCAGGGAACCATCTTTCTGGGGGGGCCTCCTCTGGTGAAGGCTGCAACCGGTGAAGAGGTCTCAGCCCAAGACTTAGGGGGAGCCAGGGTTCACTGTGAGGTCAGTGGAGTGACGGATCACTTTGCTGAGGACGACGAAGATGCCTTGAGTTTGGCCCGTCAGGTGGTCGCCCACCTCAATCGCCGCAAGGAGATCTGGGTGGCCCAGCAGCCTGTCGCAGAGCCGCTCTACCCAGCCAGCGAACTCTACGGAGTGATTCCCAAAGATGCACGCATCCCCTTTGATGTCCGCGAGGTCATTATGCGCCTGGTGGACGGATCTCGATTTCATGAGTTCAAGCCCCGCTACGGCAACACTTTGGTGACAGGCTTTGCTCACCTTTGGGGCTACCCAGTAGGAATTATCGCTAACAATGGAGTTTTATTTAGTGAGAGTGCCCTTAAGGCTGCCCATTTTGTCGAGCTGTGCAATCAGCGGCAGGTGCCCCTTATATTTTTACAGAACATCACCGGCTTTATGGTCGGGCGCAAATACGAAAATGAGGGCATTGCCAAACACGGAGCCAAGATGGTGATGGCTGTCAGCAACGCCCGTGTGCCCAAGTTCACAGTGGTGATTGGTGGCTCCTATGGGGCTGGCAATTACGGCATGTGTGGGCGGGCCTTTCAGCCCCGTCAGCTGTGGATGTGGCCCAATGCCCGGATCTCGGTGATGGGAGGAGAGCAGGCCGCCAATGTGCTCTTGACAGTCAAGCTCGATCAGCTCAAGGAGCAGGGCCTGAACATGAGCCCGGAGGAGCAGCAGGAGTTCAAGCGGCCCACCCTGGAAAAGTATCAGGAGGAGAGCTCGGCCTATTTTTCAAGTGCAAGGCTGTGGGACGATGGCATCATTGATCCTGTGGACACCAGACGGGTGTTGGCTCTGGGTTTAAGTGCTTCCTTCAACCGCCCTTGGCCGGAAAAACAGCAAGGTGTTTTCAGAATGTGAGGTCATTGGGGGCCATGAGGAGTGAGTGCACATGAAGTTTATAGATTTTAAAAAACATGATCGTCATGCGGAGATCAAACTCAACAGGCCCGAACGGCGCAATGCCTTTCACCCTCAAATGATTGAAGAGTTGACGGAGGCCTTCACAGACCTCAGTCAGCCCCAGTCGGAGGCACTGCGTGCAGTGGTGCTCAGGGCCGAGGGCTTGAGCTTTTGCGCTGGGGCCGATTTGGAGTGGATGAAGTCCATGGTCAATTACAGCCATAAGGAGAACTTGCTGGACTCTGAAAAGCTTTTTGACTTGTTTTCTGTGGCCCGTAGCTGTCCTCTTCCTGTGCTTGGGCAGGTTCACGGTCATGTGATGGGCGGGGCTTTGGGACTAGTGGCCATTTGTGATGTGGTGGCGGCCGAAGCCGGCACACAGTTTTGTTTCAGTGAGGTGCGCTTAGGTCTAGTGCCCGCAGTTATCAGCCCCTTTGTGTTGGAGAAGGTCAATCGAGGGAGGGCTCAGAACTGGATGCTATCTGGTGAGCTCTTTTCTGCCCAGGCGGCGCTGGAGTCGGGCCTGGTGCACTATCTTGGAAATCCGGAGGAAGTGAACAGTTACGTGGAACAAAAACTAGAGGAGTTTTTGCGCCTGGGACCTGAGGCCGTCAGGAGCACCAAGCGGTTGCTCCTGGAGTTGGCAGACAAGGGCAGTTTTGCCCAACACCGAAAGCTCTGCCCTCAGGTGATTGCCGATCGCAGGGTGAGCCCCGAGGGACAAGAGGGCTTAAAGGCCTTTTTGGAGAAGAGAAAACCCACATGGCTTTGAGTATAGAAAAAGTGGCCATAGCCAATCGCGGAGAGGTGGCAGTGCGAATCATTCGTGCCTGTCAGGAGTTGGGGCTTTCGACGGTGCTGCTGCATTCTGAGGCAGATCGACAGAGTCTGGCCTACCGTCTCTGTGATGAAACGGTTTGCATCGGGCCTGCGGAAGTTGGGGCCAGCTACCTCAATATTGAGGCCAACATCCAGGGGGCCTTAAGTGTTGGGGCCGATGCCATCCACCCAGGCTTCGGCTTTCTCTCTGAAAATGCCGACTTTGCAGAGGCCTGTGCCCAGGCGCGATTGGTTTTTGTCGGCCCGAGCCCTGAGAGCATTCGCCTCTTTGGTGACAAGATCTCTGCCAAGCGTCTGGTCGAAGAGGCCGGTGGGCCGGTGATTCCGGGCTACCAGGGAGAGGATCAGAGTTTAAGCGGCCTATTGGCCAAGGTCGAGGAGATCGGCTACCCGGTGATGGTCAAGGCCGCGGCAGGGGGAGGGGGCCGGGGACTCAAGGTGATCCATAAGGCCTCTCAGGCCCAGCAGGCCATTGAGGCGGCTCAGCGAGAGGGGCTCAGTGCTTTTGGCTCAGCCCAAGTTTTTTTGGAGAAATACCTGGCAGAGGCCAAGCACATTGAGGTGCAAATTTTTGCCGATCACTTAGGACGCATTTATCATCT
>SKYF01000163.1 GCA_007128005.1 Bdellovibrionales bacterium | reverse complement strand
TTTAATGGTGGAGATAGTGATATCAGTTTTGGCACAGGGGTGGGTTCCAACTTAACCCTTTCAGGGGGCAGCTTCACCAGCACCTCAGCCAGTCTCAATATCAACCGCAATATGACAGTCTCGGAGGAAAATCTCTTTTATCACAACTCTGGAACAGTGGCCTTTGTGGGGGGAGGCAATTATGCCAACCAAATCAGCCTATCATCAAACAATCCACTGTATAACCTTGCGAATCTGCGAGGACATAACAGTGGACATTTGGCATTTAACAGTGAGGTCACTGTTGAGAATGACTTGACTGTGAGTCCCTCTTCCTCAGGGTCAGCTCTCAATGTGGGAACCGTGTTCGTTCACGGGGATGTCTATGCCAGTGCAGCTGCTGGAGGGGGAACGGCGGTGATTCGCCTTGTGGGGTCCAGTGATCAGACTGTATTGGGGGTTAGGGGCTCCACTCTTCCCAACTTAGAGATCGCCTCAACTGGAGGAGTTGTGACTCTGTCGGGAACAGTTGAGATTGCACGCAATTTGAACCACATCTCGGGCAGTGTCCTTGCTGATGGATCCACATTGGTCTTTGCAGGGGGATCTTTTAATAACAGCACCATTACATCGAATGGACTGATTCTTGACAATTTAGAGCTTGAGCAGGGATCTCACACCAATTTTTATATTGTAGATGAAGTTGAGGTCTTGGGAAATCTAACCCTCAATAGTGTTGGTGGTAATGCGGTGTTAAACTCTGGAAGCGTCCATGTACATGGAGATGTCATAAAGGCGAGCTCCATTTCAGGGGCCGGCGGGGGATTGAAAATAGTTTTTGTGGGTTCCAATGATCAGACTCTCAGTGGAAATGATATTGTGCTGCTGCCTAGTCTAGAAATAGCAAAGTCAGGAGGGACTCTCACAATCGCAGGAAGACACAGAATTGCTCGAGACTTCACATACGTGTCAGGAAATGTGGATTTGAGTGATTCAACTTTAGATTTCTCCGCAAATAGCGGTCACACCCATACAACTATCACTGCGAACGGTCTCTCCTTTCATCACCTTGAGTTCAGCAAGAGTTCGCACTCAAATGTGACGGTTATTGATGAGGTGGAAATTTTAGGCAATCTAAATCTGAATAACACGGGAAGTACTGTCCAGCATATTTCCGGCACCTATTTATTGCACGGGGATCTTGTTCGAGCGGGGAGCAGCAGCGGTGGAGGGGGAGCACTGATTCGGTTGATTGGAAATACTGATCAAAATATTACAGGCAATGAAAATTACTCTTTGCCAGACCTAGAGATTGCCTCCACGGGGGGAGTGGTGAGGTTCTCAGATCGTCTGCGGTTGACCCGAGATTTCACCTACACTTCAGGCAGTGTTGATCTTACGGGCTCGACCCTTTGGTTTGAAGGTGGAGTTAACGCGACTCTCACTGCTAATGGATTGGCCCTGAATAATTTGGAACTGAACAAGGGTCAGTCCAATTTCTATGTTGCAGATGAAGTGGAGATTTTGGGAGATCTGATTCTCAATAATACTCATACGAATGCGACACAGAACAGTGGCACATTCCTTCTCCACGGAAATCTGATTCGTTCGGGCAGCAGTATAGGTGGGGGGGGCGATGCACTGATTCGCTTGGTGGGCAACACCAACCAGAGCATCACGGGTGATCAGAATGTAAGATTGCCCAGGCTGGAGATTGCCTCCACCGGGGGAGTGGTCAGTTTTTCAGATCGTCTGCGGTTGCGCCGGGACTTTACTTACACTTCAGGCAGTGTTAATCTTGCTGGATCCACTCTTTGGTTTGTTGATGGAGCAAATGTAACCCTCACGGCCAATGGCCTATCTTTAAATAATCTTGAGTTGAATAAAAGCAGCTCTAATTTCTCTGTGGCAGGGGAGGTCGAGATTCTGGGTAATCTGATACTAAATAACACGAACTCTCTGGCCAGACAGGTGTCCGGCACCTATCTGTTGCACGGCAACCTGTCGTCTTCTGGATCTTCAGGCGGGGGAGCTGCTTCGATCAAGCTGGTGGGCAGTGGCAGCCAGACCTACACTCACACAGGGGGTGTTCTCCCCTGGGGTGATTTCTCTGTGGAAAAAACGGGTGGGGTGTTTACATTGAATTCGAACCTGAGTCTGAACGGCTCTGGACAAAACATGAATTTGGTGAGTGGGGATGTTGAGATGAATGGCTACAACCTCACTGTCAACAGTGCTTTGACTTTGGAGGCGGGCACGAGCTTGTCTTGTTCAGGAGGTAGCTTAAGTTACGGCAGTCTCAGCAACTCGGGAACGCTCAACTGTCCTTAGGCTTTGAAGCTGAAGTCGTCGATCAAGAGGCCAGGGGTCTCCACCAGGCCAAAGCCGCGGGAGTCGTAGGTGGAGGTGTTGGGAAACAGCTCGGTCTCCTGGGTGAGATCGATGAGGTTGTCGCCAAGGGCTCGGTAAAGAGACTCATCAAAGCGCAGGTCCTTGATGGGGCCTTGAATCTGGCCCCCATCCACCCAAAAACAGGCATAGCGGGTCATGCCAGTGATGCGGCCCTTGGGTCGATCGCTGTAGTTGAGGTAGTGCAGTTGAGACAGGTAAAGGCCTCGGTCCAGGGCCTTGAGCACCTCTGAAGAGGGCAGTTGGCCTGGGAGGACCTTTAAGGAGCGAAAGCTCTCATAGTCTGAGGCCCCATTGGCCTGGGCCTGGTACTCCTTGGCGGTTTTTGAGCTGACCAGAAGCTCTGCCCCAAGCCCTCCTTCGATCAAGGCAATGCGCTTGGGGGCGATTTCGCCTGAGCTATTGAATCGGGGCACAAGGCCTTTGGAGAAATTTTCCTCAAGACTGAGCTTTGGGCTCAGTTGAGCGGTCTTATCGTAAAGAGGGCCCAAGCAAGACTGTCCCCTCTTGTATTCACCAAAACTAAAGCCACCCCAGCCGAGCAGGCCTAAAAAATCATAGGCTGCGGCCGGAGCCAGATAGCAGCGATAGTTGCCTGGGGAAACTGCGCATAGAGGCAGGTGTAGAAGCTGCAGCTGGTCTTTTGTGCTTTGTAAATGGGCTAAGAACTCCTCTTCACGCCACTGATGTCCGGCATAAAATCCCTTGGCAGCTCGCTCACCTGAGTAGAGGGAGAAGTCAAAAAAGAAGCTGTTGTTCTCAAACCAATGGTCCAAGCCCTTGGAGTTGAGCTGGGCCTCAATCATCGGTCCTTCGCAGTAGAGGCCGGCCAGATCCACATGGAGAGTCTGACTTTGCAGGAGTTGAGAGAGTTCTGTCAAATTGGGCAAGACTGCCGAGTGACAGGCTGAGGACTGGCCGTGGTTTTCATGGGCGACAAAGTAGGGGTCTGGGGCCAGAGCCTTCAGGTTTCGGCGCAGTTGCTCCAAAGCTTTCAGGCAGGTCTGTCGATTGAGGCCAAGCTCTGAGCCCAAGTAGCAGTCCATTTTAGCTTCACGTCCAGCGGCCTGCAGATTTAGAGTCAATCTCATTTGCAGGACCTGGGTGGCCTGGCGCACGCGGGCCTGATTGAAGCGCAAAAAGCGACTGTGCTCTGCTTGAAGGTGGAGGGAGAGGGACTCATCCCCAGTCAGGGTCCCAAATAAGCTCTGTGCCAGTTGCTGAAAACTAGGGTGGGAGATGAGGTGAGACACTTTTAGCTCCCTCCAAAAACGTCAATGTCTTTAAACAGGCAGACCGGTGAAGCATGCCCCACTTGAATCACCTGATTGGGTTCGCCTTTTCCGCAGTGGGGGGTTCCGTAGACTTCAAAAGTGGAGGCGTTGCCCACAGCTTTTAGAGAGTTCCAAAAGGCAATGGTGTTCGATCTGTAGTTAGGGTTTTTGACCACCGAGGTCAGTCGCCCATCTTCAATAAGGCGAGCGTACTCACAGCCAAACTGAAACTTGTTGCGGTAGTCGTCAATGGACCAAGACAAGTTGGTGTGCATAAAGACACCCTTTTCCACCGAGGCAATCATCTCCTCAAGAGAGGAGGTCCCAGGCTCCAGGTTGATATTGGCCATGCGATCGATAGGAGCTCTGTTCCAGGACTGAGCCCTAAAGTTGGCCACTCCCTTGAGTCCCGAGCGCAGTTGGCTCTCCGAGCCACCAAGGCCCGCCACCAGGAGGCCATTGCGAATGAGGTAGACTTTTTCAGCCTTGGTTCCTGAATCATCAAATTCATAGCTGGCCAACTCGCCCTCTAGGTTTGGGTCAAAGACCACATTCAGAAGGGGGCTTCCGTACTGAAGCCGCCCAAAGTCCTCAGGCTTTACAAAGCTCCAGCCTGCGTAGTTGCGCTCATCCCCCAGAATTCTATCCAGCTCAAGGGGGTGGCCAATGGACTCGTGAATCTGCAGCATCATCTGATCAGGGGCGAGCAGCAAATCCCTAGGGCCCTCAGGGCAGTCCGGAGCTCTGAGAAGCTCATTGACTTCAGAGATCAGGCGCTCCGCCGTGGCCATGTCTTGATCAAAGTTATCAGCGCCCAGGGCCTCACTCTCCTGCCGGCAAGACTGGGCAAAGTAGCCGTGGTCAGAGCGAGTCTGGAGGGTGGAGTCGAGGGAGCCGGTCAGGCGTTGATCCCTGAACAGCTTTTGATAGGTCTGCTCGATTTGCCCCCCGTCGCTGGTGAGATAGAGGGAAGATGTGTCCTGCCAGCCCACAGCCAGCGAGGCACTGAGCACATTGGGGCCCCCTTTGAGTTTGGCGCTGAGCTGATTGTGAAACTCAATCCAGGGCCCTAGCTCCTTGGGGCCGCCAGAGCTGGAGTCTGTGCGAGATTGAAAGCGGCCTCGGCTGCTCGGGTCAAAGCGGTTCAATTGGACTTTTCCCAGTTGCTCAGCCAACTGGCGCGTTTGCTCAAAGCATGCCTTCAGACCCTCAGGGCTGAGGTCTGAGGTTCCCCCGTAAGCCAGAGAGCCCTCGACCACCACCTCCATCATCAGCCCTTGGTTTTCAACTCTATCCAGAGCTTCTGTGCGCCCATCGCGGCTGGTGTGCCAGGTTGAGTTCTCGTTCAGGTGGCGAAAGGACAGCCAGTCGCAGCTGTCCTTTAAGAGCTTAAATAAATTGTAGATATTTTCTTGGCTTTGCATTCAAGCCAGACTTTAGGCGCGCGGGAGGAAGATGTAAAGAGCCCCCTGCTGTGCGGCGCTTCACTGGAGTCTGTGTTGGGCCTTGCGATTGCGGATGTTGCAGCTGGGGCAGTGGGCCTCTTCAGTGACCTCTAAATGTGTAAAATGGGTCACATGGGTAAAGACCAGCTCTGTGCCGCAGAGGCAGCAGTGGTGATAGTCTTCGATTTGCTGTTCGCGAAAGTCGGCTTGGGTGATCTCGGGGAAATGGTTTTTCAGTTCTTTTAAAGCATCCATGCTTTTTGCCCTCCTGGTAAGAAGGGCTTCGGAAGGCGGCTGTCTCAACTTGAGATATATTTGAGGTCTTGGGCTGAAAACCGGCCCTTGGCAGAGGGCTTTGGGCTTTGGTAGGGAGACTGTTGATGCTGCGAGTTAAAGAGGCTATTCATCCTAAAAAGGATGACCTTGGCAACGGCTTTTCCTAGATTGCCCTTTGCAATGACAGAGACAGCAGAGGAGCTCTATTTTTCTGAGGTGTTGGGTCTTGGCAGGCTGATTGAGGAGATCAAAGCCTCCCAATGCCGCCCAGCGGGGCCCGTTGACCCTGTAGGAGTTTACCTTGGGGCAGCTCAAGGCAGGCCGTCTCTCATCCCGGGCTCGGAAGAGCAGGTGATGTTGGAAAAAATGGCTCAGGCCATGGG
>SKYF01000155.1 GCA_007128005.1 Bdellovibrionales bacterium | reverse complement strand
TTCCCAACAGCTGCACCCAGGTCCGCTCCGGCGAGTAGCCCGACGGCAGCATCACATAGGACAGCGAGGGCTCCGCATCTGATTGATCAAAACTATTAAAAGAGGGAAGACTGAAGGTGGGAGCTCGTTCCGTGGTGTCGGTAAAAACTGTGATGGCAAAAAAATCAGTGACGTAGCAAGTATGATGGCCTTGGGCATAGGCCTGAGCTTCGGCAAGAGTCAACTCCCCCATCTTTCTGAGGTTGAGCTGTTGGTAGTGTCGACTCAGCCGAGAGATTTCTGCAATCAAATCACTTCGTTTCCACTTGCGCTGACTGTTGAGTAGGCAGTACCCCACAACCAACATCATCACCGTCGTCGCCTGCATGCGAGTGCTTCCAGCAATGGCCATGGGCCCTACATAAAGACTCACTTCGCGCACCTGAGGGAGGCTTAGAACCTGTCTTGAGCGAGCGATCTTTTCCTTGAGCAGAGCGCTGGGGTTGCAGTGAATAAAAAACACCGGGCGCTTGGATATCTTTGCAGCCGCTTGAGTCGCCCCTATGACAAAGGGGGTCTCTCCTCCTTCGGTCAGGCCAATAAATAGATCTTGAGAGCTGAAGTTCAAGCCCATCAGCTGCTCGGCCCCGTAGTCTGGGTGATCCTCAAAGCCCTCTAGAGAGTGCACGAGTGCGATATCCCCTCCGGCCGTAAAACCCACCACCTGCTCAGAGTTCAACTGCTGACGAAAGAGAAATTCCAAGGACAGAGCCAGTCGCCCCGTGGCTCCGCAGCCACAGAGAAACACCCGATGTCCACTCTTGATGGTGCTTTGAACTTCCTTTTTCAAAGGCTCAATCTGCTGATCAAACTCTGACTCGGACAACCTCTCCTGGCTGAGCACCTCCAGGGCCTTGAGGTCCACCTGGCGCAAGCGCTCCATAGCCAGATCCATATCCTCTTTGGCCCACTTGGATAGCTCTTCCGTCAAGGGGTGCCCTTGCTCTGTTGGCAAAAAGCCCAATTGAAACTCATCATTTGTGGATAAAAACTTCTCAGCCGTAAATGTCACTCCTTGACCTCCAGCCTGTGATAGAGACTATATTCAGTGTAGCAGGGGGACTTTTAAAAAAACAACGATGTCCTCATATTTCGGACCTTCTCAAGACTGGACAAACAGTAGGATCAAAGACGCAGGAGATTAAACATGACAGACAAAGCAAAAGCTAAGGTGGCCGTGGTGGGCGGATTTCGCACTCCCTTTGCCCGCTCCATGACCGCCTATATGGGGGTGAGCAACTCAGAACTTATGACGGCCTCCCTCAAAGCCCTCGTGGAACGCTATGGACTACACAACCAAGAGCTGGGTGAAGTGGCCCTGGGGGCGGTTATCAAGCACTCCAAGGACTGGAATATGGCCCGAGAGTGCACTTTAAGTTCTGGACTCTCCCCCCGCACCCCGGCTTATGACCTGCAGCAGGCCTGTGGGACTAGCCTTGAGGCGGCCATTCTGGTGGCCAATAAAATTGCTCTGGGCCAGATCGACAGCGGCATTGCCGCAGGCACCGACACCAACTCGGACCTGCCCATTGTGTTTAGCAAGCGCTTCTCTCACAGTTTAATGAACAGCGTGAAGGGCAAAAGCTTGGGCGATAAAGTTAAACCCTTTTTTCAACTTCGCCCCAAGGACCTAAAGCCCGTGGTTCCGGGGGTGATTGAGCCTCGAACAGGTCTGAGCATGGGTCAGAGCTGTGAGTTGATGGCCCAACAGTGGCAGATCTCCCGCCAGGACCAGGACCAGCTGGCCTATGCCAGTCACCAAAACGCCATCAAGGCCTACGAGGAGGGTTTTTACTCTGACCTCGTGACAGGTTTTCACTCCCTGAAGGTGGACGCTCTGCCACGCAAGGACACCTCTCTTGAGAAGTTGGCCAAACTCAAGCCCGTCTTTGCGGATCCCAATGTGGGCACTCTGACCGCCGGCAACAGCACGGCTCTGACGGATGGCTCGGCCGCTGTCCTTTTGGCCAGCCCCGAATGGGCCAAGCAGAGGTCCCTGCCCATTCTGGCCTATATCACCGAAGCACAAACTGCTGCCGTCAACTTTGTCGATGAAGAGGGCTTGCTGATGGCTCCGGCCTATGCCGTTCCTCGAATGCTCCAACGAGCCGGATTGAGCCTGCAGGATTTTGACTTCTATGAAATTCACGAGGCCTTTGCCGCTCAGGTGCTCTGCACCCTAAAGGCCTGGGAAAGCGATGAGTTCTGCACTCAAAAGCTGGGTCTAGACAAAGCTATGGGCTCAATTGATCGCAGCCGCCTCAATGTCAAAGGCGGAAGTGTGGCTCTGGGGCACCCCTTTGCCGCCACTGGAGCCCGCATTGTGGCCTCACTGGCCAAAATGCTACATGAAAAGGGCTCTGGCCGCGGCCTGATCTCTGTCTGTACCGCCGGAGGGATGGGTGTGACGGCCATCCTGGAGGCCCCATGAGAAAGGATGCTTACCCCCTCAGCGAGCCCTTTGACCAAGATCGACTCAAAGTCTCGGATATTCATGAACTTCACTTTGAGCAGGTGGGAAATCCCAAGGGGGTTCCCGTGCTCTTTGTCCATGGAGGCCCTGGCGGCGGTATCAATCCTCAGTGTCGGCAGTTTTTTGATCCCGAGTTCTATCGGGTTATTTTATTTGATCAGCGCGGAGCTGGCCTGAGCACTCCCCACGCCGAACTTAAGGACAATACGACTTGGGATTTGGTGGAAGACATCGAAAAACTGCGCCGTCATCTAGGGATTGAGAGCTGGATCGTCTTTGGCGGAAGCTGGGGCAGCACTCTGTCCCTGCTTTACGCGGAGACTCACCCTTCCCGGGTCAGGGCCCTCGCATTGAGGGGTATCTTCCTCTGCCGGCAACAGGAACTGAAGTGGTTTTATCAGGAAGGAGCTCACAAGCTCTTTCCCGATGCCTGGGAAAAGTACCTGGACCCCATTCCCTCAGACGAGCGCACGGACTTGATTTCAGCCTACTACAAACGCCTGACGAGCCCCGATCAGGAGCTTCGGTTGAAGGCCGCCCGAGCTTGGAGCCAGTGGGAAGCTGCCACCTCAAAGCTCCTACAAGACCCTCAGCTCATTGATCACCACGGAGAAAGTGAGTTTGCTCTGGCCTTTGCGCGCATTGAGTGCCACTACTTCACCCACCGCATCTTCCTTGACTCCGACAACTACATTTTGGAACAGGCCCACAAGATCACCCATATCCCCTGCCAAATTGTGCACGGCAGATACGATGTGGTCTGCCCCATTGAAAATGCCTGGGACCTAAAAAAAGCTCTCCCTGAAGCCCAGCTGCACATTGTCCCTGATGCCGGCCACTCCCACTTTGAGCCCAGCATTCGCGCCAAACTCATTGAAGTGATGGAGGACTTTAAATCCCTAGCCTGAAAGCGTCAGAAAATTTCGGCCCAAACCGCTGAAGCTCGCTCCTGAAGCACTTCTGAAGCGTTTGGCCTCGAAATTTCTGACGCTTTCAGGCTAGATGCCTAACCCCAGAGACCCGTTCACTCACTCAAAGAGGCTATATGTTAGGTTCAACAGGAGAAGATGGGTCTGCTGTGGCCCACTGACCAACTGAGGTTGAAGCTTCAATTGATAGTCGTAAGTCAAGGCAGCCCACTCAGTCACTTGGCTTGTCAACTTGAAGGACCCCTCAATATTGGTCAACTCCCAGTTGCTGCGAGAGTCCTCATCACGCACATTGTTCACCAGAGGAGTCAGGGCCACAAGGCTCAGCTCATAGCTTGAGGTGGGACTCAATCTTCCCTCAACTCCCAGTGCGGCTTCTATACCGAGCTGCTCAACTGAGCTCAGAGCCTCAACCACCACCTCTCCGGCATCGTTCTTGTCTTTGACCGCGTACTGGCCCTCTGCTGAAATATAAAGCCCCCCCACACCCAAACGAGACTCAATTTTCAAATTCGGTTCATGGACAGGCCGATAGAACACTCCCGTTGAGCCGCTCAGATTCAGGGGCTTTAAGGGGTCGGTGAGCCGAAGGCTCTCGGCTTCCACCAACCTGGTGCTGCCATCTCTTTCGACAAAGCGAAAACTTGTCACATCCGAGCGCACCTCTTCGCCCTTAAACACAGGGGCCTTTGCCGAGGCCTTCACGAAGGGACCCAACTTCGGGTTTCGCTCCAGGGAGTAAAGGTAAATGGAACTCAAGCTCAACTCATCTTTGGACTTCACAAAACGAGGCAGAGAAGGAGTTCGACTGGTGGCCCCAACTAAAGACATATCCCTGCGCCACTCTGAACGCTCAGTCAACCTGCGAAAACTGGCCTCCGCACTGAGCCCATAGGTCTGACTGCTTCCATCTGTCTGCCCCACCACATTGTCATTGCTGGCCAAGGAGACATTGGCCCCAAGGCTGGCTTTACGCACATGCCGAACCAAGCCCTCAGCCAAGTCATTGGCCCCAAGGCTAGCTGTAGGCAAATCCCGAACCGAGCCCTCAGCCAAATCATTTGCCCGACTCTCTAGCTCCTCCTGCACTACAGCTAACTGCTGTTGGGGGCCTGACTGTTGTGGGCCTGACTCTTCAGCTCCTAACTCCAATCCAAAGACCAGCAAAAAAGCCAACCCAAAGCCCCCCAAAAGAACACTCAAAATCCCTCTCATCTTCCACTCCTCATTCACTTCCTATTCACTTCCTATTTATTTCCTATTTATTTCCTACCCACTGCTTATTAACATCCTGCTCACTTTTCATTCACTTCGAGTCCTTACCACCAAATCAGCTGCAACAGCGCGGTAGTTAGCATAGCAGTCTAGCATAGCTGCGGTTAGCATAGCAGTGGCTAGCATAGCTGCGGTTAGCATAGCAGTGGCTAGCATAGCAGTGGCTAGCATAGCAGCGGCTAGCATAGCTACGGTTAGCATACCTATGATTACAGTAGGCGCGCCTCCAAGTAAATTGATAACGCGGATCTTAGCTAAGAGCCTTCGACGGAATTTTCCTGAAAAGTCCCGGAGCGCCCTTATGGATTTGCTGGCATGAGTTCGCTTTTTTCAATCGCGGCAGCGCCTTACCAAACAATACTTCACTAACTGTTATTTGATGCGATGTTTATACGGCGCCGTAGCTGGGGGACTTTTCAGGCAGGCTCCGCCGGAGTGACGCCTTGTGCAGGTGTCCTATCACATGGACCCCAGGCCCTCGGGTGGACCTTGTTAGACCTCAACTCTACCAACTCTTACCTAGTGGCTGGCCCGAAACCGCCAAATACAGTCTTTCTCGTCTCAACCCTCACTCCTACGTACCACTCAAGCACGCCTCCGTTCGATTTGACCCGGGCGCTTGTCTTTGGCGGTTATCGCCAAATAATTTCGCGCAAGTCACTACCCATAGGCTACCCATCAAAGACACCTAAATATTTTATGACTACAAACGTTAGATGTTGACGGAATTTTTCGCACTCCAGGATGCCCTGTGTGGCCCGCAAAAAAGACGTTTCTTCAAAAAACAATCCCCGCCCCTAAAAAGTCCCATGAAGGGCCTTTGTGTTGCTTATACGAAGTGGGAATGAGTGACCTCAGCCTCTCACAAAAATCCCCTCAAAAAACCTGTGGTACATTGGCTTTGAAAAATCAAACAGCCGTCAACAAATAGGAGAACTCCCCATGCACCACCCACTCCCCAACAAACCAGAAATCCTCAGTGATCGCGACCTGCTCAGCCGCATGCGCCAGCTCGTTCAAAAAGAGCGAGAATTGCTCACCGAGATCCTTCATCACCTCAAAGAGGTGGAGAGGCGCAAGCTCT
>SKYF01000119.1 GCA_007128005.1 Bdellovibrionales bacterium | reverse complement strand
CTTCACAGTTCGGGTCGATGGATCTCTCAGCTGACTGTTGTCGCTGAGTCTGAGTCCTCCCAACAGGATAAGAGCATCCTGGCCTACAGTGTCTGCTCTCAGGCCACTATTTGAGAGTGTAAGGGAGACGAGTCATCTTTGAGGGGGGTCTTGCCGAGGGAGAATACTTCTTCCAGTGGGCCTGTTATTAACAATATCCTTGGGCAGCCACCTTATACCTGCCCTGCACAATTTGGCAGGGGGTATGGGTGATTTTGTGGGCCTGTTACAAATGTAGTCGTCGGATTCAAGGAAAATTAGGGCAGTTCAATCTGTCCACTGATCTGATTTAGGGGGCATAGGTACCCACAGATGTGAGGCGAAGTGGTAAACCCAAAAAACCCCACCCACACTGGGCCATCTGGCTCTCGAATCATAAGACTCAGGCCAGGGCCTGACAACGGGGCGATAAACCCTCCATCCAGGATAGCTGTGTCCGCATTGAGCTTGGCCACGGTCCTTCGGGGTTGATCTCCATAGCGGTTCCAGTTCCCTCCAACAAAAACCGAGCCATTGTGTGCCAGAATTGATAACGAATCACCACCTCCAGGAATCTCATGGGTAAAGCCACTGGAGGAGTCAAAATCCAGATCTGTGGCCCCGTCTGTAAGATCCACCTTGGCCACTCTCTGGCGGGTGAAGCCATTTACCCCAGTGAATCGGCCCGCAACAAAAAGCGATCCACCAGAGATATCAACCGCATAGGTCCTGGCTCCTAAGCCTGGGGCAAAGGTCTCATTTAGGGCTCCAGTTCGAGCATGGGCCCGAAAAATAAACGATCTGGGCTGACCCGAATAGTTGAAAAAATAGCCAACGGCAATGAACTCATCTTCAATCAACTTGAGATCATGGACCTGTTCAAAACCACTTGCTAGCCCATTGAGAAAGTCCGTGTCGCGTTCGGCAGTCAGTGCATTGAGCCGGACCAAAGCATTTTGGGCGGCCCCCTGGTAGCTAGAAAAGATTCCTCCAACCACAAGTCCCCCATCATGATAGATGATAGCATCTACTTGCCTTCCCTCAAAGCCAGAGGAGCTATCAAAGTCCGCATCCAACTCTGCGGTGTTCCGGTTGAGTTTAGCAATGCGACTTCTAGCTATGCCTTTGTATTGAGAAAAATCACCTCCCACATAGAGGTTGTTGTCCTGTATCTCCAAGGCTAAAACGGTTCCATTAAACCCCAAGCTCGTGTCAAAACTGAAGTCGAGATCAAGTCCCCCTGGAAGAAATTTAGCAAGTCCAAGCCGAGGGATTCCCCCTGAAGTAAAAAAGTTCCCACCAACTATAAGATGCCCCTCCCTTTGAGCCAAAGCAAAGGCTGAGTTATTACCTATCCCCCCAGAACCTGAGCCAAAGACATTATCTAAACTTGCTGTCAGAGGATCGAGTAAAGCGACTCGCTCCCTCAAACTCCCTGCAAACTCTAAAAAAGACCCTCCCACATAGAGCCCTTCTGGGCTCAACAACAGGGACTCCACAGTACTATCAAAGCCCAATGCCGTCTCAAAGACAGTGTCCAAACTGCCTGTCTCTGAATCCAGAAGAGCCAGTCGCTGTCGGTCCACACCCTTATAATTGGAAAACTGCCCACCCGCATAGAGTCCCTGATCAGACCACAACAGGGTCCTCACAGTCTGGTTGAAACCACTGGTAGTATCAAAATCCATGTCCAAAGCACCACTTGCAGGATCCAACTTAGCCACTCGCTGGCGAGTCGTAGACTGATAGCTTGTGAACTGTCCACCAACAAAGAGTCCATTTGGACTCAGAGCTAAAGCCCACACTGAGTTGTTGAACCCCGAGGCGGCATCAAAGTCTTCGTCCAGCTCGGCTGTTTCGGAATGGATCTTTGCAATTCTCTGTCGGGTCTCAGTCTTATAGCTGGTAAAGGCGCCACCCACAAATAGCGCTGAACCCTCCAAAGCCAAGGCATGAACTGGACCATCAAAGCCTGAACTGGTATCAAAACCAAGATCCAAATCAGCTGTTTGAAGATTGAGCCTAGCTACGGACTGCCTAGAGACCGAGCCGTACTCAGTGAAATCACCTCCCACATAGACGAACTCTCCATCGGTGACAAGGCTATAGACTTCTCCATCGAAGCCCTCAGAGCTGTCAAAGCTCGCGTCTAAGGCCCCAGAAGCTGACAATCTAGCCAGTCTCTGTCGAGCCACCCCTCTGAACTCCGTAAAGTTTCCTCCCACAATCAAACTGCCATCTGGTAGGCTCAAAATCGATCTAACTGTGCCATTGAATCCATTAAAAAGGTCAAAGCCAAAATCGCGAGCAGCTGTCTTTGTATCCAAAGCAACTAGACCTGGGGCGAGCTGGGGGTAAACGTGTCTGAATGAGCCACCGACATAGTAGTTTCCTTGACTATCCAGTTTTTGAGCATAGACCGGGCCATCCACTATTAGGGAAACATTCCTTGCGATTGCCTCTGCTAAATTTCCCTGATGATCTGTAACCCGGACAACGGCCTCTCCGGCCTCCTCACCTGCCGTGTACTGCCCATGACTGTCGATTTGACCTGGCCCTGAAACGACCTCATAGGTCAAGGGCGCAATTCCCCCCGGGGCTGAAAAGTCGTAACTCTGTTTGGATCGAGCAGTGAGAGTGATAGACTCAGCCTTGAGCTGAGGTGGAATAAAAATTTCCACATCTATGTCTAATTTTGTTCCCCTCTTGTCAGTAATACGAACCTTTGCTGTACCCGGCTCAGAGTCGGCCTGATACACTCCATCCGAAGTGAGGACACCACTTCCCGAGATGAGATGGTACTCATAAGGCGGCTGCCCCCCAACGATCTCTATGGTCCTTTCCTGATTGACTAAAAGCTGTATCACAGATGGGCCCACCAACTGAGATGGGGGCAATCCACGAATGCTGCCCTTCAATCGATTGTCGTCCAACTTGCAGCCTATAAACAATGCCGAAAAAAGTCCTACGGCAGCCCAAAGCCAACGCTTTCTAAAAACCACCCTCTTGTCTTCAAAAGTGGTGACTCTTCTTATGGAATGATACTGTGACATACGTCCTCCTCAACCATTCCCTTTTAGAATAACATGAATTGCCAAAAAAAAAAAATCACTGTTTCAATTTTAGGCACCCTGACCATACATTTTTTATTATGTTTATAAATGAGATGACTTCAACTCAAAGCGAATAGCATGACGAGGGCTTTGGCCCTGAAGGCTTTCCGGCCAAGAGGCAAAGCGCCACAACCTGATGGCCTGAAGGGCCGCACGATCCAGTGGGAGATGACCTGAGGAGCGGATAACGTGAACGCGCTCGGGCCGACCATCGGCTGATAAAAAAATCCACTACCACCACCCCCAACTCAACAAGGGAGTCTGCCTTTTATTCAAGTTCAGCCTCTTGATCTTCATATTGACTGGCGCGAAAGTGACTGGCGATAACCGCCAAAGACAAGGCGCCCGGCTCAAATCGAACGCAGGCGTACTTGAGCGGTACTTTGGAGTGAGATTTGAGACGAGCAACGCCGTATTTGGCGGCTTCGCGCCAGTCACTACTTTAAATCCTCAATTTTGCAAAACTCAGTAAATGGCAAGATTTCTATTTTATCGGATATGGCTTGATGCTTTGTACCCCGATGCACCTGATAGAACTTAGGTATTTTAGTTCTTTGCTCAAAATACTTGATATGCGGTGAGAGGGCTTTTTCACCAGACTTGCACTCTACGGCAAAAAGAGGTTTATTTTGTTTTAAGACCACAAAGTCAATCTCTCGCCCCTCTACATCTCTTAAAAAACGAAGCTCCATTTTTTCGCCTTGGGAGTCCTCGATATAATGACAGTATTTGAGTAGGTGGCTGGCTACAAAGTTCTCCCATTTTGCCCCTTCACTCTCTACCTCGCTCCAATCCCAAAAGTATATTTTTTGTTCTTTTTTAACAGCCTTAATCTTAGGTGGGCCAAAAGCCATAATCCGATAGCTGTAGTATACGTTGTCTAAAATGGTAAGCCACCTTTCGACAGTTTTAAAATCCACTTCTAAATCTTGTGCTAGGTTCTTTCTTGAAAGTGGTGAGCCAATTCGCTCTGGAAGAGCCTCAGCTAATAACTCTATATTAGAAATCTCTTTTACATTTTCTAAGTCCCGAATATCTGAGTAAATGATTCTATCTCTACGTTGGCGATGCCAGCGTTTTAAGGTCACTGTATCAGACTTTAAGTAGGGCTCGGGAAATCCGCCAAACAAATAAAGGTGTTCCATATCGCGTTTATCGTAAGTAGGGGATATTTCAGGAAGGCTTAGCGGATGCATACGATAGTAATGGAAACGGCCTAACAGGGAGTCTCCACCTTTTCTGTAGTAATCTAGCCTAGCTGATCCTGTGATCATAAACTGATGGGTGTTTTTGAGCTTGTCGTAAAACCCCTTCACCAAGCTACGCCATTTGACAAACTTATGTACCTCGTCAAAAATAATGAGCTTTTCACTTCTGGGCCAGTCTCCATTTAAGATTCTTTTTCTGTCATCCACACTGTCCCAGTTTAAATAATCAGGGTGCTCATCCTTGTAATTTTTGATTTGCGCTTGAGCAAATGTCGTTTTTCCAACCTGACGTGGGCCACCTAAAAAAACCATTTTCTCTTTGAGGTCTCTAGTAATAGGGGTTTGTAGGTATCTTGATAAAGTAGACATAAGTCCATTTTATTACGGAGTAAAGTGGAGTCAAGTCCACTTTACTCGGATTTTAGAATCACAGTAGCAGGTAGGGTAAGCACCTATGGTGCGGCTTGCAGGCACAAGAAATCTGCAGCGGGAAGTGGAGTGCGGGCGCCAGACTGGAATCCATCTTCGCTTCAAATTGAGTCATTTTGGTAACCCAATTTACTTGGGCAACACGATCTTGACTTTAGGTATATGTTTTGACATACTAAAAGATATATTGGAGGATCAATATGGGCAAGCCTCTCACAATCAAAGAAGAAGATGATTTAAGATTACTTCAACTGAAAAAACAAATGAGGGCGAAATCGAAAGTTGATGTTTTGAGATCAGCTCTCAGTCTTCTTGAACAAGAGGTCGAAAAGCAGCTTCGTATCAAAAAATGGAAAAAAGCTGCACAAATCATCGGTGATTCTAGCCTTGAAGTTTTGGAAGACTTTCAGATCCCTAAACGCTTTGAAAGGCTCCCGTGACACCACAACGCTGGCACATTTACATTGTTGATCTTGAGCCTCGCGTGGGCACCAAGCCCGGAAAGCAACGTCCATGTCTTTGCATCCAGCCCACAGAACTGACAAGTTTCGGATTAAAATCTTCTGTTATTCTGCCTATAACAACGAATACTTTTAAGGAGGAAGCCTATCCCCTTAGGGTAAAGATACCAGCTAAAACCTGTGGACTTAGAAAGGAATCAGAAATTCTTTTGGATCAGATTCTTGCTTGGGATATTGAGCTCTTTAAAGAAGATCTGGGACCTATACCGGAGTTTTTCCAACAAAAAATCAAGCAAGCCCTTAGGGACTTTTTGGATCTATAGTGACTGGTGCGAAAGAGGCTAGAAGATTCTAAGTGTGGTCGCGTCAAAACCCTGCAGCTTAAGCCAAGCCAGGGGCTCCACCCCTCCCCAGCGGGACAAAGAGGTGGTCTCCATTAAACCCTCTCTGAGTCCTCCCACCAGGATAAGAGCATCCTGGCCTACAGTGTCTGCTCTCAGGCCACTATTTGAGAGTGTAGAGGCGCAGCAGATTCTCCAACAGAGTTGTGATGGTCATTGGTCCCACCCCTCCAGGAACTGG
>SKYF01000066.1 GCA_007128005.1 Bdellovibrionales bacterium | reverse complement strand
TCCAACGCAATATCACCCATGTGGCAGGGGTTATCGATGCTGGAACCTCTACAGTCCGGCTCACGGGAGGACACTCTAGTCATAATGCCACCCTCAATTTAGGATCGGAAGGTCTATATGACCTTATTATCATGAAGGGCTCCAGTGGCGCCACTGTTACCCTCGAAGGTACTAACGCCGTTTTGGGTGATCTCACTCTCTCCAATTCGTCAGCAATCAATGGCGGCACTCTCAGCGTGAAAGGAAACGTCACAGCCTCAAATGGAAATGGAGGAACGGGAACCATCAGACTCACCGGAGACTCTCCCCAAAACCTCACCGGCTCCGCAGGGGGAATCCTCCCCAACCTCACCTTTGAGTCCTCCTCCACCATCAACCTGGAGGGGATTATTGATGTTCAACGCGACCTCATTCACCTCTCAGGCTCAATCGACGCGGGCACCTCAACTGTCAGGATAAGGGGGCCATCCGGCACGTCTACTACACTAGATCTAGGATCGGAAGCACTGAATAATCTCACGCTCATGAAGTCGAGCTCAAGTGCTCATACCACCATAGAAGGCACCACCACCATCCTGGGCAACCTCACTATTAGCAACCACAGCTCATCAAGAATAGACTCTGGCATTTTAGATCTACACGGCAGTCTAAATATGACAAGTAATGGTGCGGGCTCCGCCGGCATTCACTTTGTGGGCTCAGGGGCACAGACCTACAGCCGCACCGGCGGCACTCTGCCTCGAGGGACCTTTGTGGTGGACAAGCCTGGAGGCTCGGTCACTCTCCACTCAAGTATGAGTTTGACGGGCACGAGCCAGCAACTTCAAGTGACTCAAGGCACAGTGGATATGAATGGGAACGACTTGACGGTGGCAGGAACTCTCACCATTGGGGCCGATGGGGTGGTAGACTGCTCCGGCGGAGCTTTGAGCTACGGAAGCCTCAGCAACTCCGGAACACTGAACTGTCCTTAGGTAAATGCCCTTAGAGGCCTTGTCTAGATGGTTGACTTAGAATTTTGGCCGAGGAGCTGCTGGTTAAAAGCGGCCGGTCAGCTCGATGCGGTTTTTGAGGTAGTTTTGGGGCTCGTTTAGGGGACTCTGCACCCAAAACTGAGTGATGCCTAAAGCAAAGCCCCGCCCGAGCCTCAGCCCCACATTGACCTCATGGCCTTTCAGATCAGTGCCTCCTGGCCCAGGTCCCGTTTGACTGAGGGCCCCCAAAACAGAGTCGGCCTCCAGTCGTTGGTAGGCGTAGCGCAAACTCCAGGGTCTTAACTCCCATTGAAGGCCCAGCAAATAAGCCTGGTTGTCTTCCTTCACCATCACATTCTGCAGGACCTGACAGAAGAAGGACCATTTTCCAGAACTTAAGTGAAGACTGATCTCGCCTTGAATTTCACCCACATGATAGTTGTGGACATAGCGATCATCGATGAGGCTGTTGCCATTTCCCTCACTGTCGCCAAAGGAGTCGGCCTTTTCGCCCTTGATGCCCCCATACTGGTACCAGCCCATGCCCAGCCGATTTTGCCATAGTCCTTGGTCCATGTCCCAAACCCACTGACTGCTGAGCAGGCTGGAGTCGGTGCGGTTCAGCCCCCTTTTCTTGCGATAATTCTCCTCCAGCAAAAAAGCCCCCACTAAAAACGTGAACTGGTGGACTGACTGATCAAGCCCACGAATCCAGGCTGCGGCCCCCTCAGGTTGAATGGCGGAATCCCAGAACAGCTCACTGTCTCCCACTCTGAAGTGAGGATCGGCCATCTTGCCCATCACCAAAACCCTGTCCCATCCAGAGAGGCCGGGAAGCTCCCCTCGCCCGGGGGCACTCCACTGAAGAGAGGCCTGGTCCAGATAAAAATCCTTGCCCACAAAGCCTCCGCCCATATTCTCGTGCACAGAGGTGGCCTTGCTGCCCGTGCTTAAACCCACTGTGGCTCTTAAACTGCGATTGACCTGTCCCTGGGCCCTGAGCCGAGCTCTGAGTTTGGACTGAGTGCGGGTGTCCGCATCCCCCTCCTTGCGAGTCTGCTGCCTCACCCGCACGTCCCCTCTCCACTCGACAAGGGCCGAGCGGCTGACTTCGACTCGCCTCAGCTGATCGCCAATCTCGATAAGGTGATGCCGAGAGGCTGTCTTAAGCCTTTGCAAAAGATCTTCCTTAGAGTGATCCCGAAGAGCTTGGTGGTAGGCCTCTCCCACCTCTGCCTGCTGCCCATGCCTGAGTCCCAACAGATAGGCCCCGGTCAGACTGACCCACCTGGCTTGTTGACGATCTCGAAAATCCACTCCCTCTTTGAGCAAGTCGACCCCTCTCTGCCTTTGCCAAAAAGACTGGCCCTGAATCTCCACCACCTGGTGAAGGGGCAGAGTGAAAGCCTCTAAGCCATCTTGATGGGCGGCTGCAGGCTTCAAGGGCCAGGGCTTGAGATAGGCCTCTAGGATCTTGTCTAGACGCTCGGGGTGAGGGGGTTGAGGCTGGAGAAGCCCCAGAGCCGGAGGGGCCATCTCTTTAAACTCAATAAATTTAATTTTATCATTATCTCTCACTAAAAGCCAGTAGCGCCGCATACCCCGACTGCCCCCATGGCTGCGGTGAAAAATCCCACTGTCTAAAATCTCTCCGGGCACATAGGAGGCCAGCTCCTGATAGAGCTCGAGACTCAGAGGCTCTAAAGCCCTGCGGCTGCAATCAAAGCGCTCGCCCCGGACAAAGCGCTCCAGCTCTCTCTTTTCAAGTCTTTCCAATTCCTGTAGGCTGGTTTGCAAAAGAGTTACCACTGAGGCTGGCAATGCAAATTCATAGGCCCCCAGCCCCTGAAGATAGGACTCCAGTAGAGACTCTGCTGAAACCCCCAGCAGTTGGGCCGCCGAGAACAGACGGAGAAAATCCAGGATCAAGGGCCCCTGGCCCGCATCATCAAAGTCGTAGGGGATAAAGTGAAACTCTAGAGCTCCCCCTTCACCTCTTTGTCCTGCGATAATGGAGAAATTGCCCGGATGGGCATCTCCTAAAACCAAGCCCTCAAAGTTCAACCAAGGGCCGAGGGGATGACCCTCCCCCCAATCCCTCTGCTGGGCCCAGAAGTGGGGAGCGCTTTGCCGAAGCTCCATAAACAGCTCCCGCTCCAACCCAAAAACCAGAGAACTGCTGACACTTAGTAGCCCTACTAACAGAGCCCCCAACAAGATAAAGACTGGCCCCGGCCAGCTGATTCTGATCCCCCTCCACATGACCCCAGACCCTTACACAGTCCTGGCCCTCCGGGCAACAAATCTCAGCTTTCTTCAGATAATACTCAATTTTACATTGTATGCAAAATTGAGTATCTATTGCATTAATTTACATACTATGTTAAATTATGTGTTTATGACACATCGTCGAGAAAGACAGCTCTTAGAGGCCTTTAAGAAGTTGACAGCCTTCTCTCCCATTGTAGGTCTATTTGGGCACAGGCAGGTCGGGAAAACAACTTTTTTGGAAACTCAAGCCAATGAATACATAAGCCTTGATGATCCTGAGGTTCAAAACCAAGCCCAATCCTCACCTAATAAGTTTTTACAAGCCCTTTCTGGAGATGGTTCTGCCTTAGATGAGTGTCAACTGGTACCAGCGCTATTTCCCGCGCTGAAGTTGCGAGTCCAGAAAAACAAGCGGCCTGGACAATTCTACTTAAGTGGCTCCGTAAGGTTCACAAGTCGATCCGTTATACGGGAGTCGTTGACAGGCCGAGTGGCCTCCGTGGAGATGTTCCCCTTTGTTTGCAGCGAAATTGTGCAGGAACGTCTGTCCCACTTTGCCCCACAACTTATAAAGGCAAGATCACTGGCTGGCTTTACATCTTCTATCCGCCTTCCCGCAGGTGTTCACAGCAAACGGATGTCTGCCTTCCAGACTTACCTCACTATGGGCGGGCTGCCTGGAATTTGCTTTGTGAGGGAAAACCCGGTTCGAAAGAGGATGCTTGAAGATCTTTTAAAGACCATGTTGGATAGAGACTTAAGACTTGTTGTTGCCACCCCCTTGTCTTTGTCTGAACTGATCGACTACTGCCGTGAATTGGCTTTGGGTGCTTTTCAGCCTGTCCGCTATGCGGATTTGCACAGAAAAACTGGACTCAACCCAAGAACATTGAAGAGACTATTGGCTGCCTTTGAATCCATCTACTTAATTCGCCGACTTCCTATAGAGGGAGGTGGAGCATCGGGAGAGATTGTGCTGTTTGAGGACCAAATTGAGCAGAACTTTTTGTCAGGAGAGACTTCCTCCTTTGAGGTGAGTCGCTCAGGGGCCCTCTATCGGAATCTACGAGCTCAATTTGAGTATCGACTCGGAAGCACTCCTCAGTTTTTTACCTACATGACCAGGGGCGGAGCCAGGGTCCCTCTGGCTCTGCGTACGGAGTTGGGAGTGGCCGGCTTTTATCCAATTGAACAGGAGTCCTTCATAAATCGACCCGTCCAAGCCTCGATCGATAGCTTCCTAAAATCCTATGAACGAGCCCGAGTGGTTATCGTCAATGAGGGGTCTAAAGACATTAAGCTACTCTCACCTAGAGTTTTAATGGCTCCCCCCTCGGCTATCTTATTTTGAATTCAGAAAAACAGATGAGCTTGGAGTTGGAGGATATTGTTTTTCGTCACATCTGAGTTCAGTTTGTCTTCTCTTTGAATGTAGAGAAGCTCAAACTCAGTACCAGAGATGGGGAAGGACTTGGCCCCGATCATGATCTCCTGTGCCGAGCCGCGACTGAGGCTGGGATGGGTATTGCCCATTGCAAAATTGACCAGGGCGTAGTTTTCACGCCAGAGTCTGTACTTGGTTTCAAGGGTGGTGACGCTGCCTGCGTCAAATTTGCCGAGGTCATTGTCTCTTTCTCGCTTCACCCACAACAGATCCAAATTGGCAATGAAGCGATTGTACATGCCTCCCAAGTTAAAAGACATCATCTCTCGCTGCACGGGGACTCCAGCGTTGTTTGGGGCCTTTGTATTCCAGTAAGAAAACATGACTGAGGCCGAATAGGTCACAAAGCGGCCCCCAAGAGTGGTGACAAAGCCCTCATCTTGGGCGTAGTTCTGATCCGCCATGGGTGAGATAAAATTAAATATGCCAAAGGGGACGTTGGGGGCTGTGCCCACTCCAAAAGTCTTGTAGACGGAATTCTGATCCAGCCGGGCCACTCGCTGAGAAAGAGCCGTGTGATCCGGAGTGTAGTGACCAAACAAAGGCCTTTGCAAACCCGCCTGAACATAGGTGTTGTAAGCGAGATCATCCACCAGCAGGTAGGCCGATTTAACTCGAGCGCTCGTGGTGAACGTCTGCTCCAGTTGTGTACCCAAAGCGTTGTTGCCAAAGCGAGCCTCCGTCACAATGGAAAACTCGTGGTACTTTAAAGGCCGCATCCTCAACCCCATGTCAAAAGCCATGGGAAAGGCAAAGCTCTTACGATTGTCTGGTATGTGCTCCCCATCCTGTTGACCCATCAGATAGCGAAAGCCACCACTGGCGTAGATTCCCAAACTGCGCTCGAGTAGATAGGGATCAAAGGAGGGAATCGTGTAGCGAAAGACCTCTTCTGAAACATTGGTATGCCATTCATCGTAGCTTTCTTTGTCGTATAGAGATTCAGGGGGATCGACGACTGAAATGGTGGCCATGGGAGGCGTTCTCTTTAGCTCAGGAACACTTTGCCCTTGAGCCTCCCGTTCAGCGGCCGCCTTGGCCACTCGCATATAGGGCTGATCTTTGACTGGAGCTGGGGCGGGTTTTGAGCCACCTATAAAGTTTTGGTCCCAAGATTTCAGCCACCGCTCCTGCACCCAGATCCCATACTGGTTGCGCATCCCTCC
>SKYF01000133.1 GCA_007128005.1 Bdellovibrionales bacterium | reverse complement strand
GTGGATCTGGTTCGTGACATTCCCATTAACTACGCAAAAAATCACGGGGTGCTGCCCTTTAAACTTGAGAACGACAAGGTCACGGTGTTAACCACCAACCCCCTGAACCATGCAGCCCTTGGGGACTTGAGGGTCAAATTTGACCGACGCATTCAGCCTCTGATCACCACCACCAGCCGGCTTCAGGATGCCATCAACCGAGTCTACGAAAAGAGCACTGCGGCCCTCGATGGTCTAGAGGAAATTGAGGGCGAAGAGTACGATCTCGACGACCCTGTGATTGACCTGCTTGAGGCCGGCGAAGATGACGCTCCCGTCATAAAACTGGTCAACACCTTGCTGTTTCGTGCCGTCAAAGAGAAGGCCTCTGACATTCACATTGAGCCCTACGAAAGAGATATGGTGGTGCGCTTTCGCATTGATGGAATTTTATTTGACATCTATCGCCCTCCTAAAAAGCTACAAAACGCCATCACCTCAAGGATCAAAGTGATGGGGAATTTGAATATTGCTGAAAAGCGGCTGCCTCAAGATGGGCGCATTCCGCTGAAGCTGGCGGGCAAGGACATTGACGTCCGTCTGAGCAGCATTCCGACAGCCTTTGGCGAACGCCTGGTGATGCGTCTGCAGGACAGATCCAATGTGATCCTGGAGCTGGACCAGCTCGGTTTTTCGCAGGACAGCCTCGCCAAGCTCGACCATCTGCTGACCAAGACCTACGGGATTATTCTGGTTACGGGCCCTACAGGAAGTGGTAAGTCGACGACTCTCTATGCGGCGCTATCCAAGATCAATTCCGTGGACAAAAACATCCTCACTGTAGAAGATCCCGTGGAACAGAGAATTCACGGCATTGGCCAGATCCAGGTCAACTCAAAAATCGGCCTGACCTTTGCCAGTGGGCTGCGCTCCATTTTGCGCCAAGACCCCAACG
Organism: Bdellovibrionales bacterium; assembly: GCA_007128005.1. Taxonomy (GTDB): domain Bacteria; phylum Bdellovibrionota; class Bdellovibrionia; order Bdellovibrionales; family UBA1609; genus SKYF01. The sequence continues at coordinate 18,219 of SKYF01000133.1, read as the reverse complement.
TCATTATGATTGGGGAGATTCGCGACCTGGAGACTGCGGAGATTGCCATTAACTCCTCCTTGACTGGTCACTTGGTGCTCTCAACCATCCACACCAATGACTCGGCTGGAGTTTTTCCCCGTCTGATTGACATGGGCTGTGAGCCCTTTTTGATTGCCACCTCTCTTTTAGGGGTGATCGCCCAAAGGCTGGTGCGAGTCCTATGCCCCCACTGCAAGGAGCCCTATGTGCCTTCAGATGTGGAGCTGGCAAGCCTTGAGCTCACCCGAGAGCAGGTGGTCGGAGCTAACATTCACCGCGCTGTGGGCTGCAATGAGTGCAATCAAAAGGGCTACCTGGGGCGAACTATCATTCAGGAGTTGATGATGATTGACGACAACATCCGCTCGATGATTATGAAGCGCACCGATGGAGGCACAATCAAGAGGGTGGCCATTCGCGATGGGGGCATGATCCCCTTCCGCCAGCATGGAGTCGAAAAGGTGCTCAAAGGGATCACCACTATCGAGGAAGTCCTCACCAACACCCAACTGGACCTTTAAACCATGCCTGTTTTTGAGTATCGAGGCCTAAACCAAACCGGACGCAATGTGAAGGGCACAGTGGATGCCGACAATTCGCGTGCAGCCAAGGCCAAACTCAAAAAAGACGGCATCTATGTGGTGGACCTTAAAGATCGCACCAAAAAAAACAAAAAGTCTCCTGGCAAAAAACGCGAAAGCCGCAAGCGTGTTTCTATTCAGGATCTGTCGCTGATGACCCGGCAACTGGCCACCCTACTCAAAGCCAATATCCCTCTGGTGGATGCCCTGGGCGCCGTTTCAGAACAGGTGGAAAATGAGTATCTGTCCTCCGTGGTGGCAGAGATAAAGAACTCCGTCAACGAAGGGGGTGCCTTTCATCGCGCTCTGGCCAGGTACCCCAATCTGTTTTCAAAGCTCTATATCAGCCTCTGTGAGGCCGGTGAAATGTCGGGAACTCTCGATATTATTTTGATCCGTTTGGCGGAGTTTACCGAGTCACAAAATGAGCTGACCTCTAAGGTGCGAGCAGCCATGCTCTATCCCATCATTATGTTTATATTTATTTTGCTGCTGCTCTCAGGACTGTTTATCTATGTGATTCCTAAGATTGTGGAGATCTTTGAATCATTTCCGGAGATCACTCTGCCCTGGTACAGTGTGGTGATCATTGATCTGAGCGGGATGTTGGTCAACTACTGGCATGTGATCCTGGGCGCCTCTTTTTTAAGCTGGCTCCTATTCCGCAACTGGAAAAACACCCCCAAGGGCCACAGGCAGTGGGACAGTATTTTGCTAAAGTTGCCAGTCACAGGCAAAATCAACCGTATCATTGCCGTTTCCAGATTCTCTCGCACCCTGGCCACCATGCTCAACGGAGGAGTGCCTATGCTTACAGCCATGAGCATCGTACGCAATGTGGTGGACAATGATGTCCTGGCTGAGGCCATTGATCTGGCTCGGGACAATATCAGCGAGGGGGAGTCTATTGCAGGTCCTTTAAAAAAATCGGGTCAGTTCCCCCCTCTAGTTATTCATATGATCAATATTGGGGAAAAAACTGGGGAGCTTGAAAATATGCTCAACCAAGTCAGCGAGGCCTATGACTTTCAAGTAAAGACTCAAGTCGACGGCCTCACCTCGCTTCTCACTCCTGTGATGCTAGTTGTCATGGGCGGTGTTGTTGGCATCATTGTCTTTGCCATTATGGTGCCCATAATTGAGCTATCGCAAATAGGGGGATAATGGTATACTCCCCGAGTGTTGGGTGTTGGGAAAAAATGGAGGAGAGTGACTGATGCACAAACTGCTGATGAACTTACTAGCTAAATCCTTGCTAGCAAAATCAAAAACCCTTGGCAAAAACCAGAAGGGGATGACCCTTGTAGAAATTATGATCGTTCTGGCTATTTTGGCCAGCATTGCCGCGGTCATTATCAATAATGTCAGCGGACGTCTTGCCGAATCCAATATCCGTCAGGCTAGAATTCAAATCGGACAGATCAGTGGAGCTTTGGACTTTTATCGGCTGTCTTGTTATCGCTACCCCACAACAGATGAGGGACTCGAAGCTCTTGTAGAGCCCCCAGACAGCTGTGCCAATTGGGGGCCAGAGCCCTATCTGCGACAGCTGCCGCGGGATCCTTGGGGCAGACCCTTTATTTATGAGAGCGATGGCTCGACCTACGAAATTATCACCTATGGCCGGAATGGACGGCCTGGAGGCACAGGAGAAGATGCGGAAATATCTTCCGCGGATCTCTGACAACGGCGGTGAATGAGAAAGCAGGAAGCTGGATTCACATTAGTAGAGATCATGGTGGTGCTGGCCATTTTGGCGGCCACCATGGGCTTGGTTGTTCAACGGATTGACAACCGCAACAACCAGATGCGGGCCGCCGTGCGCGATCTGGCGGGGCTGACCCGAGACCTACACAACAAGTCGAGACTTCAAGGGGTCACCTACAGAATTGTTATCGACATGAAAGAGGGGCCTGAGAGCAATGAGCCCCATAGCTTTTGGGTGGAAAAGGCCAGTGGAGCCATTTTGCTCACTTCAGAGCAAATGAAAAAGTCTTTGGCCGAGCGCCAGCGCGAAGAGAGAGATCGACTGCAGGGTAGCCAAGACACAGCAAGCTCCCCCGGTGGGTTTGCCCCCGATACCAGCATCTTTAAAGAGCCCAAACGGCTCTCCCCGCCCCTTGTGTTTGAAGCCGTAGAGATTGTTGGCCTAGATGCTCCTGTTCAAGAGGGTCTGGCCTATATTTACTTTTTTCCTCAGGGCCTGTCTCAGGAGTCGGCCATCCACCTGCGCTTTAGTGAAACCGGGCGATGGACAGTGGCCACCAATCCCCTGACGGGTCGAAGTGATATCCTCAACCGACATGTCCCTTTGAGCGATCTTAGGCGGGAGGCCCTATGAAGAAAAAAGGCCTTTGGAGAAGTCGTCGGGGATTTACTCTGGTGGAGGTGATGATTGCTGTCATCATTATGACCGGGGTGATCGTCAGTGTGAACGCCGTATGGTCGGGAAATCTGATGCGCGTGCGCAGAGCCAATATGTACAGCAATATGGCCTTTCTCCTAGAGCAAAAGATGGCTGAGGTCGAGGTGCTCTACAGGGGCAAACCTCTGGATGAGATTCCTGACGAGGACAGCGGGGACTTTGGCGCAGACTTTGCCGAATATAGCTGGCAGATCACCTCTCAAGAGTTTGAAATGCCAGACCTGAGCGGGGCTATGATTGCTGAGCAGGGGCCGGTGGACGAGCTCTTCTTACAGCTCATTCAACAGACCACAGAGATGATCAATCAGTCCGTTCGAGAGGTCTCCGTGTCTGTGACCATGACCGCACCCAATGGACGCAGAGTCTCCCACAACGTCACCACCTACTTTGTCGACTTCAACGTGGGCCTGCCCGGGGGAGGTAGATGATGTCGCTGAACAGATCCAATCCCCGCGGAATGACCTTGCTTGAAGTGCTGATCTCCATGGGGATTCTGGCTGGAATGGCCATTTTGATTGCCACCTCTATCACCACCGGAGCTCAAAACCGAATGCGCATCAACGCCCAATTGGAAAGGCAGGGCCTATTGAGAGATGCTCTTAGGGTCATTGAGAGAGATATCAACTTGGCCTTCAACCACCGCGACTATGTGGTAGAAGTCTACAACCGAGCTGGGGAGCTGCATCGAGAGCGCCTCAAAGCCGAGCGAGAGAAAAAGGCCGGCCAAGATCCAGAATCCAACAACGACCCCAGTGAAACTCCTCCCACGCCTGCCTCTCCTCCCACGCCTGGGGCCCCCCAAGGTCAAGCTCCTGCTGAACCCATTCCCCCTTTTCAGCCAGAGGCCGATTTGAGCACAAGCCACTTTCTAGGCTCCGAAGACTCTCTGCACTTTACCTCCCTCAGCCATGTTCGCACTCAGGCTGAAGTCCGAGAAAGTGATCAAATCCAAGTGGGCTACTTTGTCAGAGAGTGCACCAGTCGCCTGACTCGGCAAAGGGTCCCCTGTCTGTGGCGCAGACACTCTCCCATTCTCGACGATCAAGTCGATCAGGGCGGCACGGAGCTTGTGCTGGTGGAAAATGTTCGCTCTTTTGAACTTCGCTACCTGGGGGCAGAGATGGGAGAGGAGTGGCAAAATCGCTGGGACAGCGGGGGCTTTTCCGGACGGGGCACTCAGGGACAACTCGACGGCCGCATGGCGCGAAGGTTTCCCACAGCTGTGGAGGTCACCTTGGAGATTGCCGACCCTCAGGCGGGAATCGATGCTCCAAGTCTGCGCATGACCATGGTGGCTCTGGTGCGTTTTGCTAACAACCCTGTATCCAGCCCAGAGAGTGGTCCAGGGCCAGCCGGCGGCGGGCAAGCTGGAGGTGGCCTTTGAGTTGGGTGCTGAGGCCTTTTGGCAACCAGAAGGGAGTGGCTTTGATTATGGCCATGGCCGCCATGACGGTGCTGCTCTTTTTGGCCATGGAAGTGTCCTACGACACTCATGTTGAGTTTTTGATTTCTCATCAACAGATTGAACGTCAAAAGGCCTATTATGCCGCCAAGGCAGGCCTAGAACTGAGCCTTCTCAGGGTCTTTATTTACCAGAAGGTCATTGCTCAGTTTGGTGAGCAATTGGGAGAGAATAAAAGTCTGTTGGATCCCATTTGGCAGCTTCCCTTCAGTTGGCCGCCCCTGCTTCCCGACGAGATGTCGGGCATTGATCGCGAAAACATTCAGGCCGCGGTGGCCGCATCCCAGATGCAGGCCCAATACCTGGCGACCATAGAGATTGAATCGGGGAAGATTGACCTTTCCGGCCTGACCCGCTTTGCCGAGGAAGGCGAGGCCCTGCAGGAGATCACCCGCCAACAGCTACGCAATATCTTTCAAAGTGAGTTGGCCAATAACGAGGAGTTCAATCGCAACTATGCAAGCTTCGACTTTGAGCGCCTGATCAACCACCTGACAGACTGGGTGAACGTCGGAGATGAGAGCCTAAATGGGGGCAACAAGAAAAACTTCTACCAGGATATCCGCTCCGACTTTATTCCTCCGGGAAGGCCTTTTAAAACCATGAGCGAACTCAATATGGTTGCCGACATGGACGATGAACTGTTTGCTCTGCTCAGAAGACACACCACCATCTTTGGTTCCCGAGGAATCAACATCAACTACGCCAATCTGGACACCCTGATGGCACTGCATCCTCTGATTGACGAAGAGGCCGCCCAGGCCATTATCAACCGCAGAAATGAGCCCAATCTGGGCGGGCCCTTTGTCAACTTCGCAGACTTTGATGCTTTCTTACAGAGCCTGGGCATTCGACTGGACTGGGACTCAGGTCCCACCTTGCCTCTGCTTTTCAGTGCCCCCTTGAACTTTCGCATCACCAGCACGGGACAGTCAGCTAATGTGTCCCGAGAGATCGTGGCCATCACCTATGATTTTAACAATATGACCGAGGACTCTGTGGCCAATTGGAGCCAAGAAATCACTGAAGAGGCCGGGGGGACTCCTCCAGCGACCCAAACGGGTTCCCAGGAGCAGGCGGGGCGCAAGGAGGCCCCGTACCAGGCCCCTACTGGCCGGCCGCGGATTGTCTCTTGGTGGGAAAGATGAGAGACTCAGCCAAAGGTCGAGCCACTTGATAAAGGAACTGGACAGGACTTAAGTGTTACAGGAAGGTTAAGTTAAGGGAGTCAGGGCGAATGAGAAGTCTGGGAATTGACATCGGCAGCTTTAGCATCAAGGTGGTCGAGATTGAATCGAGCTCCAAAGGCTATCAGGTCAAAGCCTTTTATGAACTCCCCCTGTCTCAGGATCCAAATAAGGACCGCAAAATTGAAACCATTGATCACCTGCGGAAACTGACCCAAAAATACCCCCCTGAAACCCAGTTTGTGATGGCCGTCAAACAGTCCCATGTCAGCACTCGCCATCGCCAGTTCCCATTTAGAGAGCGGCACAAAATTTTAAAGAGCATCGCCTTTGAGCTGGAAGACGATATCCCCTTTTCTCAAGAAGATGCCATCTTTGATAGCAAGATTGCGGCCTACTCCGGATCGAGTCAGGCCGAAGTTCTGGCCCTTGCCTGTCCAAAGGAGTTTATTGAAGAGTCCCTGCAGATGGCCACCGACTGTGGAGTTGAACTGGACGTCCTCAGCGTGGAGGGCTTTGCCTTAAGCAACCTTATTGAGAGCTGGCAAGAGCCTCCCCCTCTGCTGGTGAGTCAAACAAAGCAGCCCGGAGAGAGCTCAGAGACACAGAACTCTCCGGAGATCCCTGCCTCTTCACGGGCCACGGTTTTGCTCCAACTGGGCCACGAGAGCAGCTTAGTGACGGTCTTTACCAACCAAAGCCTCATAGCTGTCCGTCATTTGGACTGGGGAGCAAAGTCCATAGCTATGGCTCTGAGTAAGGCCTACAACACCCCCTATGTGGAGTCCCTGAAGGAGTTGAGAAAAAAGGCCTTTGTCCTACTCCATGAAGAAGGGGTGACGGATGACCAGATTCGCTTTTCAAATGTGGTCAAATCCCAGCTTGATGAGCTGGCTCAACTGCTGCGCTTAACCCTGGTCGAGATTAAAACTGAAACTGATGTTCATATGGAGGCAGTCCTTTTACTGGGCGGCCCCTCTCGACTTAAAAATATTGGTCCTTACCTCACCCAGAAAATTGAACTGCCCACCAATAGGATTCAGCAGCTGCCCCAGCACCCTCATCTGGACTTTAAATCAGATTCACATGGTGAACTTTCCTTTGGCTTGGCGCTGGGTTTGGCCCTGGAGGGAGTCAAAAAACCGCGTAATCCTGCAACCAACCTTCTCAAGGGAGAGTTCGCTCAAGGTGCCCAGTCCGGCTGGGCTCTCTGGGAGAATTGGAAGCCCACGGCCCTGCGCCTAGCAGCCGTCTTTGCAGTGATCTTAGTCTACTCGATGATCAAAGACAATCGGGCCACAAGAATGGCCGATGAGTCCTTTAATCTGTTGCGCAGCCATGCCGCTCAAGTGGCCAACCTCAGAGGAGCTCAGGCCACCCCGCGAAATGTGCGCAATTTTATCCGCGAGCAGGAAAACATTGAACGCAGCCGTAAACAGGCCGAACAACTCAGTCAAATCAACTCAAGCCTGGAGTGGTTGAATCGAATTGCTCGACAGACACAGCTTCGCCCTGAGTGGGGCGTGGAAGTGCGTCGACTCAGTGTTCGCGGCGGCCAACTTGAGATCGAAGGCGATGCCTCTCAAGCCCAAGCCATAGAGGCGATTCAGAGTGCTTTGCGCAGCATTGCTCGCGGAGGTCAGGTGGACACGGCTCAACCGCAACTGACCCCTCGCCCCCGTCGACAGGCCTTTGCCTACCGACTTCCCATTGAGCGTATGGATAGGGGAGGAAACTAGCCGATGGCCTTTGAAGAGCTGAGAGAGCAAGTCAAAGATCAACTGCAAAGCCTCTGGGTGCAGATCCAAGACAGCTCCACCTTTCAAACCCTAAGAGAGCGCTACGAAGTCCTGCCTCAGCAGCAGCAGCGGTTGATTTTAGCCGCTGGGGCCAGCCTTGTTGCGCTGCTGTTAGTCTCCTTCCCCTACTCCTACCTGTCCTCGGCCTCCTCAGCGGTCTCCGAGTTCGAAGAAAACCGCCTGCTCATTCGCGAACTGTTGAGGGCAGGACGGACGGCTCAAGACGTATCTCCTCTGCCCCCTTCCATCGAGACCGCTCAGGCCCAATCTCAAATTAGGGCTGCACTGGGCGGGCTGTCTTTGCTCGACGAACAAAAGGGGGCTATTCAGACCTTTGAGCCCCAAGCAGGAGACCCTGACTTTATGGCCTCGCCCCCCATTCAGCAACAGGGGGTGTCGGTTGAGTTAAGAAACCTAAATGTCCGGCAAATTGCGGAGGTGGGACAGAGTTTGGAGCGCAGACTCTCGCACTTAAAGCTCGTTGGCCTTGAAGTCCGCGAAGCCAATCAGGCGGACAAGCCCCTCTATTACAACGTCACTTATAGCTTCTTAGGCTTTGCTCTTCCCTCCCTTAGCCCGCAGGAGGCCTCACCACCTCTAACTGGTCGGGGCCGAAGGGGGCCATAGAAAAATGAGCGGTGAAACTTTAAAGGCCATCTTACTCTTTCCCTTCCGCCACATTCGCGTGATTCTGCTCACTCTGCTTGTAGCCCTGCTGATTTTTGCCCTGCGCTTTCCCTCCGGAGATCTAGCTGACTGGATCAGCGTAAAAGTCGCTGAGGCCAGCGGCAATCAACTCTTTGTAGAGTTTGAGTCAATGAACTTTGTTTTTTTTCCGGGTCCGGGACTCAGACTCTCTGAACCCTCAATTCAAAAGGCCGGAATGGCCCCGGTTCGAATGAATGCCCTGAAGCTCAACCTACGCGTGCTCAATGTCCTGCGTCTGGCCCCTGGAGCTAAGGTCTCTGCAGAAGGGCTTTGGGGTTCCGAGCTCAATTTGGATTGGAGGAGTCGGGAGAGAACTCCCGAAGGAGGACATGGGCACCGTTTGGATGCAGACCTTAGGGACCTTGATTTAAGCCAATTGGCGCAAGCCCTGGACCTGCCAGTTCAAATTCGCGGCAACACAAATCTCAGAGCCGAGGCCTTGATAGAGCCCGAATTCACAGAACAGCCACAGATGGATCTTGAGCTCACCTCACCTCGTCTGGAACTTATGCCATCAAGGATTTTTATCCCCAATTTTGGCCCCATGGATTTGCCTCAGCTCAACTGGAGCCAGGTGAGTCTAGGAACTCGGCTGGAGAATGGAGAGCTTCACATTGATGACTTGCGTCTTGGCAGCAGGCAAGACCCTGTCTCAGCTCGACTCCGCGGCAGAGCAGCCCTGCGCGTTGTAAAACAGCCCAATGGAAACCTTGTTCCTCAAACTGGGCGCTACGACTTTCGCGTTGAGCTAGTTGTGCGCCAGGACGCCCCCCAACTGGTTCAATTGGCCCTAGTCATGCTGGACAGCTTTAAGACGCAAAGCCCCGAAGGCGAAGTCTATCTTTTCCGTGCCACAGGAGAACGCTTTGGGCCAGCCCCTCAACTGAGCCCCCTGACTCGCTTTGAACAGTAAGGCTTTGCAACTTCCTCCCTGATGGGCCATAAATAGGGGCTGAAATTAATCAATACTTGGAGTTAGGGGGCATAATTATGTCAGGAGTCAATAAAGTTATACTTGTGGGCCGACTGGGGACAGATCCAGAGGTCAAGACCATCAGCTCAGGCAACACCGTGGCTCGCTTGAGTGTTGCCACCAGTGAGAATTGGACGGACAAAGATGGACAGCGCCAGGAACGAACCGAGTGGCATCGCGTGGTGGTATGGGGAAAGTTGGCCGAGCTGTGTGGAAAGTACCTCAGTAAAGGGCGACAGGTCTATTTAGAGGGAAGGCTTCAAACCCGCTCTTGGGAGGACCAACAGGGGCAAAAGCGCTACACCACTGAGATTGTTGCCAGCACTCTGCAGTTTTTAGGAAGTGCCGGCGCGGGCGCTGGAGCAGGTGCTGGGGGTTTTTCGGGCTCCTCATCTGGAGATGAAAATCTGCAGAACTTTGGACCTGAGCCCTCGTTTGACAGTTCAGACGAAATTCCCTTTTAATCATAGAAATTCATCATAGAAAAACTGGGCTTGCGGAAGGTCTCCGCGAGCCCGCATAATAGAGGGATGAACTCTCTTTCTTCCCAACTTACGCGAGCGGGCCTTCTGATCAGCTTGACTTTATGGCTATTTGTTGGAGGCTGTTCCCTCTATCAGTCTCCAGACAGAGAATATCTGGAACAGCAAGGGGCTCGGTTTCTAAACACCTCCAGTGGCTTTGCTCTGCAGACTTTAGAGGGCTGCTCCTCGGCCTCCTTGCACAAACTCGACGAGCAGTTCAATTCCTTGGAAAAATGGTCTGACTTTTCCCAACGTAGCCTTGTTGGCAACAGGGAGCTCTCCTCCTGGGTTCTGATTGAAAGCAACAGGGTTTGGGTGCTGGCAGGAGAGCTCAACTCAAGGATGGCCTGTCTGACAAATTTTGATCTCGACTCAAAGACAGATCTTGACCTCGCTATTGAAGATTTTCTCTTTGCAAGCGCTCAAGTTCTTGTTGGGCTTTAGGCCAGTCGAGAGTTCACAAAGCCTGCGTCTCGTAAGATTTGCTTTTACATCAAGGATGACTCTTCAGTAATATGGGAATCAGTAGGAGCCACCATGACAGACAACATTCGTTTCTTTCCAAAACTAGTCGTTCTTATTTGCCTCTTGGGATTTTTTGTATCTGAGGTGGCTGAGGCCGCAAGGATCAGTCAAGTTCGTGGCAAAAATGTGCTGATTGAACTAGAGGGCACCCCTGCACGACCTGGGGATATCTTCTTTGTGGTCAACCCCCAGGGGCAACGCCAAGGAGTTGTTCGCATAGGGCAAGTGCGTGGCCGACAAGCAGTCGCCCAACTGGGCCGGGGTCAGGCCCAAGCTGGATGGTCTCTTGTCGCCCGGGAGGGAGCCGCAGGCCCAGGCAAGCCCCCCACTCAGCAACAAAGAGCCCAAGGACAACCCACCCCTGCCACTCCATCAACTAGAGCAACAAGTCCATCCCCTTCACCATCCATGCTCTTTGGTCTTCTGCTGGGCTACTCTTTGAGCTCAATGACTTTAGATCCTGATGGCCCTACCCCTGAGTACTCCTTGGACGGAGGGGGCCTTTCTGTTAAAGGTCTACTGGATTACCCAATCTGGGGTTCCATTGGCCTGCGTGCAACGGCTGGCCTACAGCAGCTGGAGGCCGACGGAACCAACTCCTCTGACCAGGACAGCTCCGTAAGCGTGAACTATTTGTCGGCAGGTTTTTGGGCTCGCTACTCATTCACCCAAACCAATTTTCGTCCTTGGGTTGGAGGCGGGGTCAATTTGCTCTTTCCTCTTGGGGCTGAGACTAAAAACTCCATTAAACAAGAGTCTATTCAGACCACCAGCCTTTTCTCTGTGGGTGGGGGCTTGGATTTTTACCTCAACCCTCGACTGATGCTGCCCATTCAGTTCGAATACAACCTTTTCCCACCCACTGATGCCGTTAAAGCCAATATGATCACTGTCCGCTTTGGAGTGGGCTATAGCTTTTAGTTGGCTGGGGTGACTCGGGTCACCCCTATGACTCCTTTGATTTTCATCAGCGAAGAGAACACTTGATTGAGTTGAACTGTGTCGCGAATGCTGACATCAAAGGTGGAAATGGCCTTGCCGTCACGGGTGGTCCGGGCCTGGGCATTGTGAATATTGATTCCACTTGAAGAAAACACTTCGGTCATATTGCGCAAAAGGCCTGCCACATCTTGGCTCACCACTCGGACTCGAACCATGCGAATGGCCTCACTGGCCTGATCAGTATTCCACTCCACATCAATGCGCCTGTCCTGATCCAGCTCAAAGGCTTTGTCACAGTCAGCTCGGTGAATGGCAATTCCCCGCCCCCGGGTGATAAATCCCACAACGGGGTCTCCAGGAATAGGGTTGCAGCACCTAGCAAAGCGCACCAACATATCATCCATTCCATCCACAGTGATCAGGGAGGAAGACTTCTTTTTTCTGTCCACCACGGCCTTAAAGGCTCTCTGCAAGAAACTCTCTTCTTCACTGCCCTTGGGATCTTCTGGCTTTAAACTTGGCACCAGCTCCTGCAGCACCTGCTGAGGAGTGAGAGTTCCGTAGCCCACCAGCACAAATACATCCTCTGCACTGTTGCAGCCATGGTTTTTGAGCAGCTGATCAAAGACAGGGCCCTGAAGGTGCCTCTGCAAGCTGGTGCCCGCTTTGCGAAAGCTCTTTTCTAAGAGCTCTCTTCCCACCTCCTGAGCCCTTCTCCTCTGCTCGGCCTTGACAAAAGCGCGAATTTTTGACTTTGCACGAGTGGTCACACATATTTTTAGCCAGTCCTTAGAAGGGCTCTGGTTTTTGGAAGTGATAATCTCAACCGTATCCCCATTGGCCAGCTTGTGCTTTAGGGGAACAAGGCGACCGTTGACTCGAGCTGCAACTGTGCGACTGCCCACGTCCGTATGAATAGAGTAGGCAAAATCAATGGGTGTCGCTCCCTCAGGAAACTCTTTGACTTCGCCCTTTGGGGTAAAGACGTAAATCTCCGAATCAAATAGATCACTTTTCACATTCTCCAAAAACTCGTCCGAGCTATTGGTCTGCTGGTGCATGGCGACCAGATCTCTCAGCCAATTGAACTTATCGGTCACCACCTGGTCCATCTGTGCGTCTTCTCGCCCCTCCTTATAGGCCCAGTGGGCGGCAATCCCCCTCTCGGCCACTAAGTGCATCTCGTGGGTGCGAATCTGAATTTCTATGCGCTCGGCATTGGGGCCAATGACTGTGGTGTGCAAGCTCTGATAGTTGTTGGCCTTGGGCATGGCAATAAAGTCCTTAAAGCGCCCCGGAATGGGCTTCCACATGGAGTGAACATGGCCCAGAATCTCATAGCATTCGGACACTGTGGAGACACACACACGAAAGGCCAGAACATCATAGACCTGTTCATAATCCATATTGCCGGCCACCATCTTACGATGAATGGAGTAAAGGTGCTTAGGCCGCCCTGAAACCTGAATTTCAATTTTACTTCTCTTGCCCAACTCCTGGTAGAGAAGACGGATCACATCTTCAATGTACTTTTCCCGTTCGCGCCGATTGCCGGCCACCTTCTGCGCCAAGGCATAGTACATCTCAGGTCGACTGAAGCGAAAACTCAGATCCTCAAGTTCAATCTTCATTGAGCTGATCCCAAGTCGACTCGCCAATGGAGCGTAGATATCCAGAGTTTCTTCCGCAATTCGCTGCTGCTTTTCCGGAGGCATATGCTCGAGAGTTCGCATATTGTGCAGACGATCTGCGAGCTTGACTAAGATCACCCTCACGTCTTTACCCATGGCCACAATCATCTTGCGAATATTTTCACCTTGTTTTTCATGGGTGTTGCGAAAACTCATTTTTGAAATCTTCGTCACCCCATCCACCAGTTGAGCCACCACAGGCCCAAACTCTTTTTCGATCTCCTCCAATGTGACCGATGTGTCCTCAACCGTGTCATGAAGAAGACCCGTCACTATGGAATTCACGTCCAGGCGCAGATCTGCCAAAATGGCCGCCACCCCTAGAGGGTGAAAGATATAGGCCTCTCCGCTGCGGCGGACTTGTCCTGAATGGGCTGTCTCCGAAAAACTGTAGGCTTTGGCAATGGTGTCGAGGTCTTTCTGGGGCAAATAGGAGCAAAGCGAGTCCAACAGCTCCTCAATGCTTTGAGGCTCTTTTTTGGTTATGGTTTCGGAAGCTAAAGTCTCCTGCATTTCGACCCTGTCGTTTCAGCTCTTTTATAGCTGCCCAATTGCACGCCTTGGCAACCCCTTAACCCCTCTTAACGGAATAAAGTCGCTAAAACTCCAGTGCTTTCTTTATGACTCACCGCAACACCTCCCAGCCTTGGACTGAGGAGAAGGTTAGCGCAGCAGATCTTTTTGAATTTGCTCGTCCGCCTGACCACGGGACTCATCAATGTCAAAGTAAACCTGGCCTGCAGCGACTTCGCGCAGGGCGCTGACGATCATTTTGTTCTCCTTGGTGGAGACCGTGCAGGTGTCTCCCTTCATCAGCTGCTTGGCCCTTTTGGCCACAAGCAGAACCAAAGCAAAACGATTATTTACATGGTCTAGGCAGTCCTCTACGGTGACTCGGGCCACTTTTTCCGCTCCTTTTTAAAAAGACGGTCCAAGCTACCGATTCTTCAACACTTCTTCAATGATTTTTTTGAAATAAGTGTAGCTTTCCGAAAAGTTCCCATTGACCAACTGGCGATCAAACTCCCCAGAGGCCTCGATTTCTCTCTGAGCATTGGCCAGCCTCAACTCAAGGTCCTTAGATGAAGACCCGTCTCGTTTAACTAACCTCTCTCTAAGGACCTCCAAAGACGGGGGGTGGATAAATAGGGTGAGAGCACCGGGGTACTTTGCCTTAAGAGCCCTGGCTCCCTGGACATCCACATCCATTATAACAGCCTGACCCTTGGCCAAATTGGCCTCAATTTGATCGCGCGGCGTCCCATAGAGATTCCCATGAACCAGGGCGTGCTCCACAAAGAAGTCTTCAGCCAGCTTGGCCTCAAACTCCTCTCGGCTGAGAAAAAAGTAGGGGTTGCCCTCACTCTCACCGGGACGCATGGATCTTGTTGTGCAGGTGATGGTGTCGACCAGCTGCGGGAAGTCTTCAAGAGCCCTTGTTAAAAAGGTGGATTTTCCCACGGCACTGGGACCCACAAGAATAATCATTCCCTGCCCTCGTTTTTTAGGTCCACTTTTGTCTGTCACGCCTTCCTGCCTCTTAGTCCCATTTGCTTCGCTTCACTCAATATTTGCTGCCTGTTCTTTGAGTTTCTCTATTAAACTCTTCCCATCAACCACCAAAGCGGTCAACTCAGCCTGGGAAGATTTGGACCCTATGGTGTTTAACTCCCTCAGTAGCTCTTGGACATAAAACTCGATTTTTTTTCCCTCTGCCTGCCGAGCCATGACCAAAGTCAGGCAATTGTCGATGTGCTCATGAAGCCTCATCAGCTCCTCTTGAATATCAGCTCGGTCAGCCAGAAAAGCCACTTCTTGAGCCAGGCGCTGAGGCTCAACGACCTCAACCAGCAGCTTGCGAAGCCTGCTTTCCATCTTTTTTTGATGCAAAGCCGCAGCCCCCTTGGCTAACTTTTGCACCCTCCTTAAGAGCTTTTGAAGTTGGGTCAATAGGCTTAAGATCTCTTTTTTAAGAGCCGCTCCCTCGCGCCTTCTCTCCTCAACCAAGTGTGAGAGGGCCTGATCAAAGGCCTTGAGGATAAAATCCTCCTCATCTGCTGAGGAGGAGAAGTCTTCCTTAAGACTTATAACCTGATGTTGAGCCGCCAGCTGCGCCACACCCAAGGGGGCGGCGGACAGGCCGAGTTCCTCGGACAGACTCTGATAGGCCTTTAACCACTTCTGAGCCACGTCCACCTGAACCTCCACCTTCAACCTCTGGCTGATATCGACCACGCGCCGCTGGATATGGATATCCACGGCCCCCCGTCGTAAACTCTTTCCCAGTCTCTGGCGCAACTTGGACTCTAGATGTGTCAACTCACGAGGCACCTGAAAGCGAAGCTCCAAAAACCGGGAGTTCACTGAGCGAATGTTGACCTCAAGATTGGACTCGGGAGAACTGAGTCTTGCCAGCCCAAAACCTGTCATACTGTTCATAGATCCATCATCCAGGCCCCGCAAGCCACCTGTCAACTTGGCTGATGAGCTGGGCTAGACTTCCCTCTTGCTCAAGGTCATACCAATGAATGCTGGGATCCCTGCGAAACCAAGTCATCTGCTTTTTTGCCAGCTGCATACTCTGTATGACGATTTGAGACTTCATCTCCTCAAATTCTGTGATTTCACCCCGCAAAAACCCCACCACCTGCCTGTAGCCCACACTCTGCAGGGCCGGCCAATCTTCCAACCCCTGAGCCAAAAGCCCTTCGACCTCAGCCACCCAACCCTGGCGAAGCATCACCTCCAGGCGACTTTTCAAACTCTTGCGCAACTTTTCGCGGGATAGCCTCAGGCCCACTTTAAAAATCGGCTCCCCAAGCTCAGGCCCCCGCCCTGCAAACTCCCGGCGGATCTCGCTCATTGTCTTGTTTTCATTGAGCACTGTCTCAAGCCCCCTCTCCACCCGGTAGAGATCTTGAGGGAAGATTTGAGCGGCGTACTCTGGATCTTGCTGCATCAAGGCCTGGTACAGAGCCTTCGGACCTTGAGATTTTATCTCTTCAACTTGCGCTTTGACTTGGGGCTTGACCTCGCCCACCGGAAATAGACCTTTTTCCAGAGCCTGGATATAAAACCCGCTCCCTCCCACCACAAAGGCAGGTATCTGCCTTCGCCACTGGGTCAGCTCGGGCCAGGCTCTTCGGCAGTAGTCCCCCACAGTCCAGCGCTCTCCAGAAGATGCGATATCAAATAAAAAGTGTGGACACAAAGACGTCTCCTCAAGACTGGGCTTTGCCGTGCCAATGTCTAGGGACTGATAGATCTGCAAACTGTCGGCATTAAATATGGCTCCCCCATGCTGACCACACAACTCCAGACTCACCCGGCTTTTGCCCACCCCCGTTGGTCCCACAACAAAAATCAGCGGTTTTAGTTTACAGCTTTCGTCCAAAATCTCTCTCCAACTCAGCCACAGGGTACTCGACAAAGACCGGGCGCCCATGGGGGCAAAAGCTTGAAAGGGGGTACTCATCCATTTGGCGCAGCAAATCCTCCATCTGCTCTTGGCTGAGGGCCTGCCCTGCGCGAATCACAGAATGACAGGCCATGGTCGCGCAAATATCTCCTATCACTTTCTCCACGGCAAAGCTCCCCCCCTGTTCCATCACCTCTTTGGCCATCATCTCCAGTGCCTGATACAGGCCCTGCTCCTTTAAAAGGCTTGGGGCCTCTAAAACCGCAATGGACTCAGGACCGGCCTGCTCCACTTGGATCCCCAGAGCCACTAGCACCGGAGCTTGGCTTAAGAGGGCCTCCACTAGGGCCGCATCCATATCTAAGATAAGGGGCACGAGAAACCTCTGCACGTCTATTTGCTTTCCCTTCCATGCCGTCATCAACCTCTCAAAAGCCACCCTCTCGTGGGCGGCATGCTGATCAACAAACACCACTGAGCGCTCATTTTGTGCCACAATGTAAGTCAGATGACTCTGGCCAATCACCTGAAGAGAGGCCCAGCGGCCCACCTGGGCCGCTGACTGTGGCGGATCCGTTGGGGTGGGGACTGCCACTGACGGCATCGGCCTGTCTGATGAGGTGGGGCTCGGCCCCCAGCCCTTTTGCTCCCGCTTGAAGCTGTCGCTTCCGACTTTTGTTTTGTACTGAGTGCGGAAGAACTCTGGGGCTGAAAAGCTCTGCGCGGTGGGCGGCTGTGAGTATGACTTCTGCTGTGAGTATTGCTTCACCGCCTCGGCCACAAAGCTCTGGTCGGAACTCTGGTCGGAACTTTGGTTGGGGCTCTGGCTCTGGCTCCGCCCCAGGTTCGAGCTTTGGTTTGGGCTTGAGCTCTGCTCTCGGGGCTCTCTCCCCGCAGTGAGCTCCTCCACCCAAGGGGCTTGCTCCAAAGTCTTTCTCAGGCTGTGCATCACTGCGCGAAAAACTTCGTTGGGTCTGCGAAACTTGACCTGAGATTTGGTGGGGTGAATGTTCACATCGATATCTTCCGCATCCACTTCCACCCAGAGGGCCAGCATAGGGTACTCCCCATGCATCAGCAGGTGGCGATAGGCCTCCATCACGGCGGCTTGAAGAGAGCGGTCCTGCACCCACCTTCTCTGGGCAAAAAGCCAAATCTGACGGGAGCTGCCCACCGTCAGGTGAGGGGCACTGATGGCGGCCTTCACCTTTACGCCCTGCTCTTCACAGTCAAGCCAATACAGCCCTGTCTGCTGCTCAAAGACCTCCTGCACCCTCTCTAAAATAACCTCTTTGGCGGGCCAATAGGACAGAAGCTTTCCTCTTTGCAAGAGCCGAAAGCTGACTTGAGGAAAAGCCAAAGCCAGGGCCTTGACTACATTTTTGATCTGCTGATGCTCTGCCGCCTCAGACTTTAAAAACTTCAGACGAGCGGGAAGGTTGGAGAAGAGCTCCTCTATCACCACCTTGGTGCCCACTTCCCCACCTGTTGGCATCACTTCCGTCAACTTGCCAAACTCCGATTTGATTTGAAAGGCCCTGTCCTGACCTCTCTGCCGCGAACTCAAACTCAGTCGGCTGACCGCTGCAATGGCCGCCAGAGCCTCACCGCGAAAGCCATAGCTCTCCAAGGCCCAAAGATCCTCACTCTTAGCAATCTTACTGGTCGCATGACGAGACAGCGCCAAAGCCAACTCCTCAGCTCCCATGCCAAAGCCATTGTCAGTGACTGAAATCCAACGCCCCCCCATGGCAAAGTCCACCTCCACCTCGGTGGCCCCAGCATCTAAGCTGTTCTCCACCAGCTCCTTCACCAAATGCGCAGGCCTTTCCACCACCTCACCGGCGGCAATCTGATCAATCACCTCCGCCGGCAGTAGCTGAATCCGCCTCGGCCCGCCGATGGGGACACCATCGGCGACCTTGCCTGCCTCTGCGCCCGCCTCTGTGTCCGCCTCTGTGTC
>SKYF01000044.1 GCA_007128005.1 Bdellovibrionales bacterium | reverse complement strand
GGGCCCAAGTTCTCTATCCTTATGGAGCCTCGGTTGAGGACGCCCGACAGAAGCTGCAATACGATTTGTTTTATATCAAAAACTACTCCCTGAGTTTGGATCTGGTGATTCTCTTTAAGACGGTGCGCGTTGTTCTCTTTGGCCGAGGCCGCTAATTTCTCTCTATCATTAAAAGTCCTGTGTAGAATTTTTAATTGCACTAGAATGAGTCTGCATTTTTTTCAAGTTTTGATTTCTTTCTGTTCAAGGTGCCAATTTGGAACCTAAACTCAAGTCGTCCGCGTGGATGTTTCTTTAATGGGGGGACAACAAAATGAAAACTCAACATCAGCTTTTGGCAACCCGGTTCATTTTTGTTTTTTTCTTCTCTGCTTTTTTTTCTCTTTTCCCTGTCTCTCTTTTCTCCGTAAGCATTTTTTCCAATTCTGCAAATGCGGAGGAGTTTCACAACCAATGGAACTCTGTGGTGATCAATCGGAGCGTCCTGACGGACCTGGTTTCAGATACTCATTGCTTTAAACAGGACTCCGAGACCCAACAGCCCCACACCTTTTTAGGCTGCGTGGCGGCCCTTGACGTGCTGGTCAAGGTGAGCTTCCAATCTCCCCAAGTTGAGCTACTGCCTAGAGATTACGTTCTCTCGAATCGAGCGGTGAGCCGCCAGTTCCTGGCCTCCTTTGGGCCATGGGCTGTTGTCCTGATGAACTCTCCGGAAGAGCAGCTCAGGCAACTCGGAAGAGCTCTTACCCCAACCAACCAGAAGGACCTCCTTCTTCAGCGTCAAAGAGAAAAGCGTGAGGCCTTGCTGGCCCTTTTTCAGGCTGAAAAAAGGCTTGCCCCCAGCCAGCGCACTTCTTTTTCTCAAACCCTGAGTTACTATTGGGAGAGAACTGGAATCGTAAAGAATTCAGCCTCGGATCGAGAGCTGATCACAACGGCTCTCAACCGCTTTATTCAAGAGCGCTACGACTTTTACTCCAAAGTTGTGGGTGATTCTCGGCGCAACTCCAATGAGGCCTCTCAGCGCAGATTGAACTCGAACTCCTCTCTGGTGGAAAGCACCCTGTTTAGTGGGGCTCAAGGGGCGAGAATTGGTGCCCTTAGACTGTCTCACTTTAGCTTTCAAGATCTCGATCTGGTTGTCAAAGCGGAGCTGGAGTCACTGCTTGATCAAAACATCGAGTCTCTTGTTCTGGATCTTAGAGACAATCCCGGTGGCTCCCTAGAAGAGATGGCAAAGGTGGCAGGCCTATTTATTGGCCCCAACCAGCTTCTAGCGACTCTAGAATACTTTGACGGTCGCCCCCCCTTCCTCTTAGTCACTCCAGAAGATGCTCAACAGTTGACCCAACTTCCCATGGTCATTTTGATGAACTCGGAGACCAAGAGTGCTGCAGAGTCTTTGGCCATTGCCTTCAGGGATCTAGACCGGGCTTGGCTTCTAGGACAGAGGAGTTATGGCAAAGGCGTGGGACAAAACTATGTTGAAGAAGAGGCTAAGTTTCTTGCGGGCACTCAGGGACTGATTTGGACTAAAACTCTATTTCGCAATATCAGCCCCCAGGGGCACTATTTTCAAGGTTACGGGATAGAGCCTGATTTTTCTGTGAGAGTTTTCCCAGCAACACGGGGTATGCTGGCACCTGCAGCCTATCGAGAAATTGAGGAAAACCCCTTTGCCTTTTACAATCAGAACCTAACACCTCCTCCAAACAGCACTTCTGATCTAGAGGCAAGACAAGTCCAAGCCGCCGCCTTATCCCCCTGCCTAGACGCTTCTGAGGGGCTTGCCCAAAGACTTTGGACCCCTGTGCAGGAAAGTCACTACGGTGGCTACTACAATATCTTAAGGGCCTTGGATTTGGCTCAGTGTTTGGTCAGCGCTTCAACACCACTTTAGGTCCGCAGTCTTAGACTTGGGACCGAAATTCGGACACAAAAACCATCAGTGAGTCTTTAAGACGATTTGATATTGGCAGACTTTTTGCTGTTCTCCTCTCACTGAGAATAGGAGGACACAATCATGTTTTACAGCTTAGGAGTTGAAGACTGCTTTGAAAGCATCTATCGAGCCGCCAAAAGCCGCCTGCAAACAGGAAAAGACGGCTATGCCCCACTTCCCACAAAAGCCCAGCGGCTAAAGAGACCTCTGGCCTACCTCGAAATCATTGACCCCACACTTTTTGATATTTTCAATCTTGTGGTGAAAGAAGTTTGGGTGACCCAGGAGTCAAATAGGCCGCCGGTGCTCGTGCCAGGGAAACTGATCCTGACTGACAGAGCAGGAATGACAATCTGGAACCACTGGGATGCTCTTGTGGAAGGACTCAGCCATCAACTCCTCCTTCTGGATGAGCTCCAAACTCCCCACTTTGATCCGCGAGAGAATTGTGACATGGACCCAGAGATTCAGGAGCTACGAGAATTGGTCTTTCAGGTGGTGGGCTCCTGTGAAAGTCTTTGCTTTCGAAGACGAGCCCTTAGAATTTTTGACCTCAGTGAAGGGGCGGGCCATTTTACCGAGAGACTGAAGCTCTGCGAACAGGCCCTATCTGCCCTCTACCAAGCCTTAGAAGGCGCTCCGGTCACAGAGCGCCTTCAGCAGATTGTCCAGGCTGTTGAGGAGTCTTTAGCTCAAATGAAAGGGGCCCTTAAGCCTTTTTTACCCAGCTCAAGCACCATCCGGGACCACGCACTAAACGCTGAATGCCCATAGCCAAAGCACAGGTTCCGAGCTCCTCTTTGCCCTCGCCTTTGACTTTGTTATAAAACATACAGTTGGTGCAGTACTGGCCCTTGCGCTCCTCCTTAGCTCGGTCAGGGCAAGCGGTGCCAGGGTTGTGGGCGTCTTTGCAGTACTGAGCAAAGGGGGCATTTTCCCCCTCTTTGAGCTCAGCCCAATCGGCAGGAGAAGAGGCCTGAGCCACCCCACCCTGATAGCCCAAACGGCCAGCAACACCTGAAACTAGGAAACCGCCGCCAACTAGGGCTGTGGATTTTAAAAACTGACGGCGATTGTTGGAAGTGGAAGAATCAGAGCTCATGATTAACTCCTTACAAAAGTTAGGTTTTCATTTAGGTTTCAATTAAACTCTCGCAACCCTTATAATAGACAAGCTAGGTGGGCTCAAGCCCTGTTGAACTTTTAATTTTTTTCACTTAGAGTTTGCAGCCAGAATGGAGACCCTCTATGGCACAGATCCCCTTTATCGACCTCAAAGCTCAGTACCTGGCTCTTAAACCCCAAATTGACGCAAACATCCAAAAGGTTTTGGACCACGGTCAGTTCATTATGGGACCAGAAGTGGAGGCTCTAGAGCAGGGCCTTGCGGATTATCTGGGCTGTCGCTATGCTCTTGCCTGCTCCAGTGGAACAGATGCCGCCATTATCGCCATGATGGCCTTAGGCATTGGCCCAGGAGATGAGGTGATTATTCCAGGCTTTTCCTTTATTGCCACGGCCGAGACCGTTGTCCTCGTCGGAGCCACACCTGTGCTGGTAGACATTGAGCCCCGCAGCTACAATATCAATGTGAATGAAATTGCCAAGGCCATCACAGAGAGGACTCGCGCCATCGTCCCTGTGGGCCTCTATGGCCAACCTGCAGACATGGATGAAATCAATGACCTAGCTCAAAAGCACAACCTCTATGTTATCGAAGATGCCGCTCAGAGTTTTGGTGCTCCCTATAAGTCGGGCAAAAGTGGGGCTCTGGGTCAGGTGGGCTGTACCAGCTTTTTCCCCGCCAAGCCCCTGGGCTGCTATGGAGATGGAGGGGCTATTTTCACTGAGGATGAGGCCCTGGCCGAAGCTATGAGAGAGATCCGCGTACATGGGCAAAAGAGCAGATACTTTCACACTCGCATTGGGGTGAATGGGCGCTTTGACACCCTTCAGGCTGCAGTGATGCTACCTAAGCTGGAGCGCTTTGGCTGGGAGGTGGAGCAGCGTCAGAAGTGGGCTCAACGCTACTCAGAACAGCTGGAACCTCTCACGGACAAGGGGTTTGTTCTGCCTTGGGTGGCCTCGGACCGCAGCTCTGTCTGGGCCCAATACACTCTCCGGGTTCCTGACCGTCAGGCCTTTCAAAAGACCTTGTCGGAGCAGTCCATTCCCACCTCCATCCACTACCCAAGCACCATGGCAGAGCAGCCGGCCTACGTGGAGAAGATTCGCTGTCTGCCCTTGCCCGAGTCTGAAAAGGCCTCTCGGGAGGTGATTAGCCTGCCCATTTACCCTGATATGAGCGAAGACATTCAAGATCAAGTGATTCAAGCCATATTTAAACACTTTTCATGAGTTAAATAGTTTTTATGAATGAAGAACTGCAAGACGAACTCGGCCAAGCTCACCTCGCCAGTGCCAAAGATTTTGTGGAGTACTGCAATGAGACCCATGCAGCCACGGTGGCCGATGAGCTCAAGGATCTAGACACCATTCAGGTGCGGCACCTGCTGCTTGCCCTAGATCCGCGGCTAAGAGCCGAGATCTTTGGACACCTGGGTGAGGAAATGCAGGTGGAGCTGGCGGAGTCCTTCCGCAGCAAGGATCTGGCTCAAACTCTACAGTTTATGTCTCCTGATGAGCGGGCTGACTTTTATCAGGCCTTGCCCCAGGACTTGCAGGAAATCATCCTCCCCCTCTTGGCCAGGGCTCAACGCGAGGATCTGCTGCGCCTGCACTCCTACGAGGATGGGACTGCGGGCGCGGTGATGACCTCAGATTACGCGACCCTCTCACCTCAATTGACGGCTAGAGAGGCCATTGAGCAGCTCAGACAAGAAGCTCCGGATCGAGAGACCATCTACAACTCCTATGTGATTGATGAGGAGCGAAAGCTCATCGGCGTGGTGGGACTCAGAAGCCTGATTGTCTCACCCAGCTTTAAAAAGGTCGCCGACATCATGGAAACCGAGGTGATCTCGGCCTTGGTAGATGAGAGTCAAGAGGATGTGGCTAAGAAGATTGCCAAATTTGACCTGCTCGCCATACCTGTTTTGGATCAGGAGGGGCACCTACTGGGAATCGTCACAGTAGATGACGTCTTAGACGTGGCCCAAGAGGAGGCCACAGAGGACTTTCACTTGATGGGCTCAGTCCAAGATGTTGGGATGAGTCTGCGCGAAGCCAGCGCCTGGCTGCTGGTACAAAAGCGACTGCCCTGGCTCCTCGTTCTCGTGCTGATGAATGTTTTCTCGGGGGCCGGAATTGCCTATTTTGAAGATGTCATTCAGGCCACAGTGGCCCTGGTCTTCTTTCTCCCCCTTTTGATCGACAGCGGGGGAAATGCGGGATCTCAATCTGCAACTCTCATGGTGCGAGCTCTTGCGACAGGAGATGTCACCCGCAGCGACTGGCTGAGTCTGTTGGGCCGAGAGGTTCTGATCGCCTTGGCAATAGGCCTGATGATGGCCCTGGCCGTCTCACTTCTGGGCTTTTACCGTGGGGGGCCGGATGTGGCCCTGGTTGTGTCCAGCGCCATGATTTTGGTTGTCCTCACCGGAAGCCTGATTGGAATGTCTCTGCCCTTCTTACTGAGTAAGTTCGACTTTGACCCGGCGACGGCCTCCGCTCCACTTGTGACCTCAATAGCCGATATTGCCGGCGTTCTCATCTACTTCAGCATTGCCACAGCCTGGCTCCACTGAGTTGACCCCCTCTGACTGAAACCCATCTAGATTTTAGGAAAGTTCCATAAACTGTTGAGCTCTTTGACAAGCGAAATTTTTTTGAACTGACTAACTATTTTTTTTACCAATAATTTCATCAACTTAGTGCGTCTCATTTTTGTGCGTTTGGCGAAGCCCTTTCATTTTCAGGCACTTCCCTCGATAATGCGCCGACTCAAGTTTCCCGGGCCTTGGTCGATAAGCTCACATCACCGGCATGTAAGCTCCAAAACTTTTTGATCTTCAAAAAGGGGGCTTTATGATCAGATCGTATTCAAAAACATTGTGGGCAGCATTTTTGGTGTTTGGATTGGGGACTGTTGCAATTC
>SKYF01000040.1 GCA_007128005.1 Bdellovibrionales bacterium | reverse complement strand
TAGGGGCAGCATTTTTTTGATATCCTCAATATGCTTTTGAGAGCCCCCCTCGCGAAAATACTCTAACTTGCGAAGGATCACATATTCTGGGGGAGCTAACCAAAGACTTAAACCACCCCCCAAATCCACTTTTTTTCTGTGGGCGAGAGCCCATGTGTGAAGTTTGTCCTCCCCACTGAGATAAATATCAGCCTTGAACCCGCTTTGATGGTGGATCAGATTGAAGTGGCCAAAGGGCCGCCTTCTGACTTCAATTTCCAGAATCTCCTCTGGCGGGATATAGAACTCCTCTAAAGAGAACTGAGAGGCGAGATCGGGAATATCTTCACGACTTAAGTGAAGAACAAGGTCTACATCGTGAGTGAGCCGGGGCTCGCCATAAAAGATAGAGGCCATTGAACCAGTAACAAAGTAGGGCAACCCCAATCTTTCCAAAGGGTCAATAAAGACATAGAGGAGGTCATGTGCTTGCATACAAAAAAATCTTCCTCACGGCCTCTTCAAGCTCCTGGTCTGTCCAATCCGGGTTCTGGGCCTTTAATCCAGCTTTCTTAAGAGCCCAGGCCAACTCCCGCAGTCGACAGAACTCAGTCCACTTCTCCGCCGGAGTCATGGCCACATAGATCTGGGTTCGAATTTGCTCGGGGGATGGCTGCATAGACCACAGACCTTAGCACCACTCTGACGAAGATGCAAAATCTGGAGGGCAGGAATTCTCAAGTCATGACCCCCCGATCCTAGGGCGGGTTAGATTTTCACTTCGGAAAGGACCAGTTCCAAAATCCAGGTGACTTCTTTAAAGGCCAGCTCTCGGTCTCTTCTTAAGGACTTTGAAACGGCGATGATCTTATCCAGTTGAGTTTGGATCTTTTTGGGCAACCGGCTTTTTTCTTCGGCCAGGACTCCGGAGACATCGTAAATGCGGGGAACTTCCACTGCGGCTGAACGGAGCAGGGCCTTGAGGGTAAGCTCCAGGACCTCCTGAGACTCTCTCACTACATCCGCCCAGGACTCCTCATCAAAGAGGGTTTTGACCGCTTTCATCCGCTTTTGCGAGCGGACCAGATAGTCTTTAATGAGTGATTGATTACGCACTTTTGACCTCTTTTCTCACTGTCCAGACAGGTTGCCCATGATAATGCCGACGCTCATAAAAGCCCTCTGCGATCAGCTTTCTCAATTGAAGCAAAATTTGATGAACTTGCCTGTCTGGATCGTAGAGGGGAAAACCATAAAGGGCCAGCTCCAACCAAAGTCCTCCAGCAGAAGTTGTATTTTCCAAGACCCTGACAAACTGAAGAGAGATAGTATCAGTATTCCCGCAAATCAAACAGAGGGTCGGGGTTTCAATGCGGGCAAGTGGCTCAGGGTCCCTCAGGAGCCCTAGGAGGACCGGCCAGGGGAGCGGAGGCTGGACTCGTGAATTTTAAAGAGGATTGCAAAGAGGGTCTCGTCGGCCTGAGCTTGTGTCATGCCGTAGCTTTGCACCATGAGATTTGAGATCTGGCGAAAGCTCTTTTGCCCGTCGATAATGGCAGTGACTTCAAAGTGCACTTTATTGATCAAGGCCAGCTCCGCCAGGGCTGCAGAGGCTGGGATGGGCTGATCGAGGTGGGTCAGCCAGGAGGGCAAGTACTCAAAGCGTTTAGGCTCCTTGGCCTCCTTGACCTTTTTGGCCCTAAAACAGGAGAGGGTCTCGACTCGACCATGACTGCTGTGGGGCGACTGGAGGTAGCTCTGCCTCTCTTGAAACTCGATCTCCACAACAAAGCCCGCCTCAGTCAAGGCCTCTTGGACCTCGGCAAAGCACAGCCGCTGAGACAGCATTCTCCTATCAAACCCCAAAGGACCAAAGTTCAACCAGGCCCCACCCGGCTTGAGGTATCTATTGAGCCGTCGAGCAAAGGCTCTAAAGTCCTCGGGAACAATGTCTATAAGCCAGGGGGTGATCAGGAGGTCCAGGGACTTGCGTTGAAAGGGCAGATTGCTGACATCGGCAAAGAGCAAGTGAATGTCCCTTTGAGGACCATAGGGGTTCTCACAGCGATGTAGGACTGCGGCCTGGTCGTGGCTCAGAGGGGGGTGGGGAAACTCATAGAGCTCAACACTTTCTCCCTGAATCAGCCTCTGGGCTACCAGATGCAAAAATGGATTGATATCCACCAACAGGCTGAGTTGGGGACGGAAGTGTCTGTGTAAGTCCACAGCTAAGCGGCCAGCGCCACTGCCGAGCACAGTCAGATGAAAAGCCTGCTCGCCCTCGGTGGGTCCAGTGCTCGTGTTGAGCTTAAGCCTTAGGGAGTCAGGCCAGAGCCTTTTTATCAACTCAAGAGCAGCTTCATTTTCCCCATTGTTCCATGCCCAATCGCGAAACAGGTTGTCCTGGTATGAACTCAGTGTCTGGTGACTGGGGAGAGTCTCTGCAAGACCTGAGGCCCAGTCGACTTGGGAGAGTCCTTGGGAAGATACGTCGAGACCCTGTGGGCTCAACAGGGGGGCCAAGATCTCCCTATAGGCCTGAAAGTTAAAGACCTGCCCTTTCCTAAGAAGCTCCAGACGCTCTAGAGTATACTTTGAGGCCGCGGCCTCTCCTTGAGCAATCTCTGCCTCAATCTGAGACAGCCTTTGGCTTTCTCCGGCTAAGAGCAACTCGGCGCGAGCTTTCCACTGCAGAAAATGGGCCTGTGGGTTACGATACAACCAATAAATACCTTGAGTTTGAGGAAATTCAGCCAGTCGACGACTATCCATTGCCTGGTCCGTGATGGGGCATTGCAGATGTGAAAGGACTCTGCTGTCGGCACTCATATTGAAAAGCATCCGACACTGACTTTAATAAGTCAACAGAGGCTTGACTGAGTGAGTTCTAGTTGTCCGGAGCTCCGTCGCGAATCCAGTTGAGCAACATCTCCTTTTGGGCCGCACTCAAGGGAGCACGCATAAAGGGCATGCTGTTGTTGTTGACCACTCGATAGAGCTGGCTGTTGGCTGGATTGTTGAGGCTCACATAGCGGATGACCTCAGCGTGGCTATCTAAGCGTACGTTACCGCTGGCCTGAGCTGGGCCATGGCAACTAACACATCGGGGTTGAATCACTCCAGAAAAGACCTCCACAAAAGTGGGGGCAGCAGGTTGGGGAGCTGGTCCAGCCTCCCCGCTTCCCTCACCTTCTTCTAGATCTTCCTCATCAGGCATGCCCAGAGCATAAATCCAGTCATGAAGGATCTCGAGATCAAAGTTGCTCAAACGAACACCCGGATCATGGGGCATGATTCCGTCTATGGCCAACAGATAAAGAGGTGAGTTCTGGGGCTCCCCGGGGACAATGTAGCCCTGAAAAATCAAATTGGCCGGGCTCAATATGTCGCCGACCGGGTTCATCTCCAAGTTGTGAGGGGAGTGACAGCTTGCACAGTTATTTCTCAAAACCTCAAGGGCCTGTCTCTCAATCATCATGAGGTTTTCACTGGCTTGATCTAAGACTTCATCATGCTGGGCGCAATTTTGGAAGAGCGACAGCATCATTGTGGCGCTCACAATTCCAAAGAAGAATACTTTTGAACCGCCTGTTTTTCTCTTATTTATCGCCTTCTCCATACGTTCCCTCAAATCTCTAATTGTTCTTTGCTCCACTTAAAATCCATTCCTCAACAAAGCCTCTTGTGTGAGCGGGAAGAATTCCGGTCAAGGGCATGGGAGGTTGAGTTCCACTCTGAGTGGACATCCGTATATACATCAAGCTGTTGATATCTCCAGGAATCAAGACCTGCCGATCAATCATCTCCCTGAAGTTTGCTAGATCCAAGCCTCCCCTTTTATCAGCTGAGTTATGACAAGTGAGACAGGTCTCATAAAAGACTCCCCCCGGCCGCATGAGCATAGTAAAGGTAATTTCATCCATGGCTGGTGCAGGGTTATCGTTATTAATATTGAGACGGTGGCGGTTTGTCTCTCCAGCCTGGGCCCCCTCTACACTTCCTATGCGCAGAGACAACAGGCGAGGAGTCTGAAAGCGCTGGTGTTCCGCAAGATTCAAAGTGATCCGTTTACTGGTCTCATTGGGCAAGAAGACCACTCCAAGGCTGTCCACGTCATAATCCCAGTTGAAACTATTAATAACTAGATTTCTTGTTCCCCCTGTCTCGTCGCGCAACTGGACAGACCGCCCACTACGAAGAGGTACAGCTGTGCTCTCCTCTTCTACTCGAATCCCTACCACCACAGCGTGGCTCGGCACAGGCTCGGACAGATCCACCCAAATATCTAAACTTCCATCAGTGTGTTGAACCTCCTGATCAGCTAAGCGAAAATTGACCCGAGGCCCGGGGGGAGCTGGAGGCAGATCCTCCACCGTCAGTTCACCAAAAGAAAGTGCAATCACATCGCGAGCCCGAGGGTCGCTAGGAGCAATGGAGCTTCCTGACGAAAGATTATTATCAATACTACCCCTTCTGACTGCTCGGTTCATAAAAGTAAATGTGGTGTCGTTTTGAATATAGTTTCCATTGATTCTAAACTTAAGCCCATTCACTCGAAGATCGTGAGTGGAGTTGTTGCGCAAGTCCAGGGTTGGCCGAGAGAGTAGGTAGTATTTTCTTCCACCCATTTCCGTTAAGGTCACTGTGACTTGAAATAAAGCTCTATCAATTTCAGGCATCTGCTCGCCATTATCTAGAAGGTCCGTGGCCAAATTCCAGGTCAGGACCTGAGACGCTCCATCCTCGAGCAAATTTAGACCTTGGCTTCGAGTCTGAATCCACTGAGTCACATCGACGGCCTCTTCCTGGGCACCACCCATACAGATTTCACGTCTCTCCAAGGCCTGGGCCCATTCCAATTTTAAAACATTGATAGTTTCAGTATGATGTCGTCCGGTATGAGGTGGTTGGTGAGCCGGGTTGACTGCGTAGTCAGAGACCATCGAATAGCCCACCAAACTAAAGGCCTCAAATGCCATCTGAATGTCATTGGCGGCAAAAACCCCCTTGCCTGATCCTCCGGGAAAGTGACAGGATGCACAGTTGTTGCGTAAGAAGGGATGAAAGGTCCTGGCAAAATCATCTATGGGCTCGCAAGCTGAGACAGAAGAGAACATATCCCCAACCCCTGGGTCATGTTGAGCCGAACAGTTGTTAAACAGAATCGGCAAAATCCCCATGGTGAGCATTGTTAAAACAAAGACGGACTTCTTATTCATAAATTTAAGCCTCTCTCCCCTAAACCCCTCTTCTATCCCTATCGGCCAGTTAGCCAAAAATCTTAACGACTTTATCTAGGTCATTTGCACTCAAAATCCTCGGCAAGACAGACTCAAAGCGCCCCAACTGCCCTGCAAAAGAGAGATAGTTGGCAAATACTGCCGCCATCCCCCTTTCTACTGTTCCAGAGGTAACAAAATCTCGATCTGCGGCCTGACCTGACGTAAAATGACCCACCTGAAAGTCACTGGCCCGAGTTTGCCCAGTTGGATCGTAGGCGATCATATAAATGACCCCTCCTGCACCCCTGTCGCTGGTAAAATTGTTGCCGGCAATCTCAGAGTTTTGGCTGCCCACTCCACCATCTGAGGTGACCATCAAAAAGCCCTTTTTGCCCATCACCGCAAAAGACTCAAGCACACGGCCAATCACTTGGCCTGCAGTCACATCTCTGGCATCAGTGGTCGCCCTGGCATTGCCATGATAATCATAGCCCCCAATATTGAGGTTACCTACTCCCCCGTTGCCCTTAATTACATTGTAGACAATGGAGCCAAAGACAAAGTCTCTACTGGATCTGTTGGAGTTGTCATTGATATCCCATACATTGGCAAAATTGGCCTCCCCGAGGGGATTGGTCCCTGGATCCTCCGTGGCAATCAGGTCCATATTGTCCCTTGCGGCACATTCAAACAGACTGGCAAGCTGCCTGCCCCCACTTGCATCTTGGAGCTTTCTGGCCTGATGGCTACTCAGCCTTTGAGTCATTTCAAACATCTTGGCCTGTTCATCTCTGGAAAGGGCACTCAAGCTTCCTG
>SKYF01000180.1 GCA_007128005.1 Bdellovibrionales bacterium | reverse complement strand
TACCTTCGTGCACAAAAGGAGCGCATGGAAGGACTGGAAGATGTCGTTTTAGAGGCCATGGAGCACTTTTGGCACAGCTATGTGGCTCAGGAAAACTTGCGCGAAAGTGTGGAAAGCCGAGACCGCTACTCAAGACTGGTTGCAAATGTCCGCAACAAGGCCCGGCTGGGCTTTGCCGCTCCTGGGGAGCTGGCCTCCGCCCAGGCAGAGTTAGAACTTCAACAGCAACGAGTCAAACAGGCCTCTTTGCAATACCTCAACCATGTGGACCAACTTTTGAGATTGCTCCGACTGGACTATCACACTGAGGTGGAGTTTCAAATCGAGGAAATTCTCCCCGCCCTGCCTGAATTCAGTGAGCTCTCCTTGGAGGAAATGGAAGGCCTGCGTAGCCTCCAGGTGGCCCGCTCACAGGTGAAGGAGCAGCACCAGATTGTGAACCTGACTCAGTCCTCTCATCGGCCCCAGCTGAGCCTCATTGCCCGAATCACTCAGACCGGAGCTGAAGAGGAGCCCACCCAAGCCCTCTCAAAGATGCTTGATGGCAGCCGTCCCATCTACTTTATCGGCCTTAAACTCACCCACCCTCTGGACTCTTCTCTCAGGCGAGGCGACATCCTGGCAGCTAGAGCCGAGCTTCAGCGCAGAGAGGTCCTACTGGAGAAGGTCCGCGACAGCGTCAACAATCAACTCCGTCAAGCCAAACGAGAGATAAATGCTCTTTATTTGATTGCTGAGAGCTCTTTAAAGAGTGTGGAGCTGTGGAAGCAGGCAGCCCGTGAAATTGACAACTCCTACCGGCAGGGGCGCACCGACATCTCTGAAGTTGTGAGAATCTACAACTCCCTTCAATCCGCCGAAACTCAGCGCACGAGGGCTATTGGCGACTATCATATTGCTCTCAACCGACTGGCTGCCCTTCGCGATGAACTCGTCGGAGTGAGTCCATGATTCACTTTTTTTCTTTTTTCATAAAAAATCCCAAGCTGACCTTTGTGATCACTCTTTTTATGATCCTCGCAGGACTGATGGGACTCAACAAGGTCAAGCGAGAAAGCCGCCCTCCGGTGGACTTTGCCCGGGCCACTATCACAACTATTTACCCCGGCTCTTCCCCCGAGGAAGTTGAGGAAAAAGTCACTATTAAAATTGAGGATCAACTGCGTTCAGTTGAAGGCCTGAGAGATGTCCAGTCGATCTCCCAAGCAGGGCGTAGCACCATTAATATCCGCGTGGACATGGACAATGTGAACGTCAACTTTGTCATGGATGAGATTCAACGAGCTGTTCAAAGGGTGACGGGTTTGCCCCAAGATATCAGGGACCCGCCCCTGTTCACCCGACTGAATGCCAAGGAAATCCCCATTCTCGAGCTCGCTCTGATCGGCACAAACCAAAACAGAGAGCGTGACCGGCTGGCCTTCAACCTTAAAAATGCCCTTGAGGACGTAAGCTCAGTTGCTGGAGTTAGACTCACCGGGTACCGGGAAAGGGAGTTCCAAATCCTCTTGGACCCACGCAGGCTCGACCGACTCCATGTGGGCATCAGTGAAGTGGAGCAAGCCGTCAGACGCCGCACGCAAAATATTCCAGCAGGCTTTATCCGCTCGCCCGAAGACCAGCGCCTTGTGCGCGTGACCGGACAGATTCGCTCGGCCGAGGAAATGAACGACATTGTGATCCGCTCCAACTTTTCAGGCCAACGCATTTACATTCGCGACGTGGCCACCGTGCGAGACGGAATGGAAGACCCCAGTACACTTGTTCGAGTCAATGGGCTTCCGGCAACGCTGATGGTTGTGACTAAAAAAGCAGATGCCGATGCGGTCCGTGCCGTCGCCCAGCTCAACACCAAGCTGGATGAGTTTAAACAGCTCTACCTTCCCGAGGACTTTGAGATCATCGTCTACAACAACGAAGCCACTCGGATTGAGACCCAACTCGGAATTGTTGTCACCAACGCCCTTGTGGGAATGGCTCTGGTCCTTGTGATTCTGCTGATTTTTCTACCTGGAGTGATGGGGGTTATGACGGCTTTAAGCCTTCCTCTGGCTATTTTTGGAGCTCTCGCCCTGATGCCCAGCATGGGGGTGAATTTCAACACCATCACCATGCTGGCTCTGGTGATTGCCATGGGAATGCTAGTGGACAACTCCGTGGTGATCAGTGAAAACTTTGCCAGACTCAGACTGAAGGGTCTCAAACGCCAAGAGGCAGCCATACGGGCTGTGGGCCAATTTTGGTTGCCTCTCAGCGCCACGGTTCTCACCACCATAGCAGCCTTTCTTCCCATGCTGGTCACCAAGGGGGTGATGGGTCAGTTTATTATGTGGATTCCCATCATGGTGAGCATTGCTCTGAGCATGAGCTTATTTGAGGCCTTTATTCTCCTGCCTTCCAGGCTTCAGTTCACCTTAAGAAGCCTGAAGCGCTTTAAAAGATGGAGCGAAGGGGAGGAGCTCTCCCATGTACAGGCCAGAACCTGGTTTGACTCAGTTCGCGGTGGCTTTGAGGCCTTTATGGGTGTGGCCATTCGGGCTCGGTACTTGGTGTTTGTTCTCATTGGCCTTTTACTTGGAGCCAGTGTTTATCTCTCCATCAAACACAACCGATTTGAACTTTTTCCTGCCGAGGACGTGGAGTTTTATGTGGCCCGCTTTGAAACCCCTATCACTACCACCGTTGAACGCACCGATGAGTTGGCAGGTCAGCTCTCAAAACAAATTCTAGACACTTTGGGAAGAGACAAGGTCCGCTATGTGATTTCACGTGCGGGAGTGTCTCAAGCTGGTCTGGGAGACCCCAACTCCAAAAGTGGTGACTATGTGGGCATGCTCACCATCGCCATTCCCATTGAAGTCGCCAGAGAGCTCAACGTCCAGGATGTCTTACGTGATTTGCGCTCTATTCCAAGGGGGCCCTTTGAAAGGCTGAGCTTCAGTGAGCTGCGTGGAGGTCCTCCTGTTGGCAGCGCCATGCAGATCACTTTTCGCTCCACCAACTACCAAGAGCTACGCGGTATGGTGGACCGCTTTAAATCCGCTATTGGCGAGGTTCCCGGAGTGGTGGATTTAGAGGACGACGAAATCCGCGGGGGCCCTGAGCTGCGCATTGAGCCCAATCACGCCATGCTTGCCAGTCTCAATCTGGACACCCAAACCGTGGGAATGGCCCTGAGAACAGCCCTGCAGGGAGCCATCGTCAGTGAGCTCAATATGGATGGAGATGACTTCTTTTTGCGCCTTCGCCTGGACGACGTGGAACGAGCCAGCCTGAACTCCCTGAGAAGAGCCAAGATCATGGAGCCCTCAGGTAAACTCATTCCCCTCACTTCGATTGTAAGCATCAGTGACACCGAGGGCCCCACCGTACGCAAGCACTACAACTTTCGCCGAGCTATCACGGTGAGTTCAGGCGTCGTGCCTGAAAAGCTCACCAGCATAGAGCTCAATGCCAGAGCACGGGGGATACTCAGTGAAATGCAAACAGAGTTTCCCACTGTGAGCCTGTCTTTTGGCGGGGAGGAGGAGAGCACAAGAGAGTCCATTTCCTCACTCTTCAACGCGCTCATTCTATCCGTTTTTGGAATTTTTGGAATTCTGGTTTTTCTCTTCCGCAGTTTCTTGCGCCCCCTGTTGATTCTATCCACCATTCCTCTGGGCCTGGTTGGGGTGAGCTGGGCCTTCTTTTTTCACTCCCGGCCCTTGAGCTTTTTTGCCCTTATCGGGGTGCTTGGGTTGGCTGGGGTGGTTATCAATGCCGCCATTGTTTTGGTCAGCTATATCGATGACCTATTTAGGGAGGAAAATCTCCCCTACCAAGACACCTTGGCCAAGGCCTCTGCAGACAGACTCCGTGCGGTGATTGTCACCAGCCTGACAACCCTGGGCGGCCTCTTTCCCACGGCATACGGGTTGGGCGGCCATGATTTGGTGTTGGTGCCAATGACAATGGCTCTGGCCTGGGGTCTAGTCAGCGGAACTATCTTGACCATTATCTGGGTGCCCTGTGGTTACGCCATCATCGATGACATCTCGAGTGTAAGTGGACGTTTGTTCTATAGGCTTTTTGGCCGTTTTATTCCGGAGGACTCCTAAATGAATGCGACCTTGCGATATTCTCTCAAAATCTGTGTTCGGTCTCTGGCCCTACTTGGCAGTTGGGCTCTCTTAGGAGCCTGCGACGTGGCTCCCTCCAAATATGGAGAGGATGAAAGCATCTACCGCAAAGGCCTTGAACTCCTAGAGCTCTATCAGGCCGTAGAGGGAGTTTATGTCGGTCAGCTGATTAGGCCCTCCTCCTATTCTGAGGGACTGGAGAGCTTTCCCGTTGAATTGAGACTTCAGGCGATTGCCAACTTTGAAGGGCGAACCAACTCAGGAAGGCTGATCTCCAAACCCGACTTGATTGGCCAGTTCCGAAGGCTCGATTTGATCAGCCCCTTGGATCATGTGTTCTTTCAAGCAGAATACGATCGCACAACAGGGCTTTTACAGATGGTCTACAGTGACTCGGCCACGGGTGAGAGGGTGGCCATCCGTGGGCTGATCCGCGGAGAAAATATTGAAGAAGGAGAAGTTCGCACCCGGGCGGGCCGCCTAGGCGGTCTCAAGGTTCAGAGAATATCCCGTGAGGTCTTTGCCCCCCCTGAAGGTGAGGCCGATGAGCGCAGACAGAGACAGGCGGATCTCTATTCTGAGATTCTAGGGCTCTACCGAGGCCGAGCGCGAGACGCTGGAGGCGAGCCCTTTCCTCTGCATATTCAAATATATTTAATTGATGAGCCTCAAACAGGAGTTCCTGGACAGAACTGGGGGGGAGGCTACGAAGTCAAGCTCAAGGCCCGCATCCACAGACCCGACCTCAACGACCTCAGTCTCGACCGCTGGGCCGATGTGCAGTACAACCTGGAGTCCAAGCAAGTCAGTATCTTTACCAACGCCCAAGGGGGCGGAGCCATTCCTGGAGCTGGCTTCTTTTCGGCCTCAGGCCACTTTGACCCTGAGCAAGGAGAATTGGTCCTTCAGCGCATGGCCGATCACCGAGGCCCTATGGGGAGCTGGCGCGGTCGGCGCTAAGGGCCATCAGAGAGATGCCCTATCGATAGCCAAAGGCGGCAAAGACCTTTTCGGCTTCGCCCACAATGGAGCCCACATCTTCACAGTGACCATCGGCCCCAATCTCTGAGGCAAACTCCCCGGTCACTGGAGCTCCACCCACCATGACTTTAAAGTTGTAGCCGCGCTTTTTGTTTTCCTCGATCAGCAGCTTCATTTGGATCATGGTCGTGGTCATCAGTGCAGACAGAGCAATGACTTGGGCCTCATGCTCGCGAGCGGCGGCAAAAATATCTTCCATGGGAACATTGCGGCCTAAGTCCACCACTTGAAAGCCAAAGTTCTTGAGCATTAAAATACAGATGTTTTTCCCAATGTCATGAATGTCTCCTTTGACTGTGGCAAAGATGACGGTGCCCTTTTCCCGCTTTTCTCCGTCGGGCAATCCTTTGGAAAAGTGAGGCTCCAGCAGGGCCACCCCTCGCTTCATGGCTTCGGCGGCCGCCACCAAGTGGGGGATAAAGCGCTTGCGTTGGGCAAAGAGATCTCCCAAATAGCGAATGCCTGGAGTCATCACATTTAAGAAAAGATCAAAGGACTCGGCCGAACGGGCCTTTAAAAACTCCTCAATGTCCTGTTCAATCTTTTCCTTTTTTCCCTCGGCCACATCCCAAAAAATCTCTCTCTGCAGAGGGTCTAAATTCATCGACTGAGTGGGGTCCACAGCTCCAGTCTCCCCGCCGGAGCCCCCGGCTCCTTGGAGAGTGCTCGCCTCAGCACCCGCTCCTGGGGCCAATGAGCCTGCGGCCACCGACTCGGCAATGGGTTCGGACCAATCCAATAAAAACTGCTCCACGGCCTGAGATTTGTAAGAGAACAGCTCGGCCGCCGCAATGCGAACGGCAATGTCTTTTTCTGTCACATTCATGATGGCCGAACTAAGGCCCCTCTGCACCGCCATCATCAAATAGGCCTGATGGACATAGCG
>SKYF01000083.1 GCA_007128005.1 Bdellovibrionales bacterium | reverse complement strand
GCCGACCTGACAGCAGCCGACCTGAAGGGCTGAGTGATCGCGATCTTCTCAGTCACATGCGTGTGCTCGTCCAACGGGAGCGCGAGATGCTCACCGACATTCTTCACCACCTCAGAGAGGTCGAGCGCCGCAAGCTCTTTTCGGATCTTGGGTTCAAGAGCCTGTTCGACTATGCGGTCAGGGAGCTTGGCTACTCTGAGGGGCAAGCCGGGAGAAGAATTCAGGCCATGAAGCTGTTGCGTGAACTGCCTGAACGGGATGCCAGACATCTGGAGCAAAAAATTGAGAGTGGAGCCCTGAACCTGTCTCACATCTGCCAGGCCCAGAGCTTTTTTACTCAAGTTAAAAAGGCGGCACCAGAACAGTCCCTTAATATGGAGCAGAAGATTGAGGTCCTGAAGGATTTGGAGCACAAATCAGCGCGACAGGGTCAAGTGACGATGCTCAAAAAAATGCAGGAGGTAGGCCTTGGGACGACGCCGGCTCTGAAGGAGCGAGAGAGAGTTCTCTCCCCTGAGCTCTCCGAACTAAAACTGGTGCTGACGGCCGATCAACTGGCTCGCCTTCAGGAAGTTCGTTCACTTTTGGGACAAAAGGCCCTTGGAATGAGCTGGGCCGAGCTCATTGAGGAGATGGCGACTTTGAGCATTAACAGCCTTATGGACAAGAGGTTCGGGAAAAAGAGAGGACGCGTGGAAAAGACCTCGGCATTAGTCAAAGAGGCCGAGACAGAATCAGGGGCGATAGTAGAGTCAAGGGCGATAGTAGAGTCAAGGGCGATAGTAGAGTCAGGGGCGATAGTAGAGTCAGGGGCGATAGTAGAGTCAAGGGCGATAGTAGAGTCAGCGGCCACCGCGGAATCCAGGACCATCGCAGATTCCAGGACCATCGCAGATTCCAGGACCGTCGCAGAAGCCAGGACCATCGCAGAGCCGGATTCTCGATTGGGGGATGAGCTGGCTACGACGTTGAAGAAAAGCCGCGTCAATAACTCTAATTTAGGGGGCGCGTCAGGTGCTCCGCGGGGTGAGTTGAAGGAGGAGGCTAGGGCCCAAGAACCGGATTCTAGGACTAGGGGTTTGGGGCCTCAGCCGCGGTCGATTTCAAAAGGAAAAAGATATCGCATATGGGAGCGAGATAATGGGGCCTGTGTGAAATGCGGGAGCAAGGAGGGGCTTCAGTTGGATCACATTGTTCCTGTGGCCTTGGGTGGAGGTTGTGAGGAGGAGAACCTCCGTCTTTTGTGTGTTGGGTGCAATGTGCGGGAGGGGGTGAAGGAGTTTGGATTGGAGAGGATGAGGAGAGCGCCTCCCCGATCGCGAGCTTGAATCTTGGGATGAAACTTAGAGGGTAAATAGTGACTGGCGCGAAACCGCCAAATATAGCGTTGCTCGTCTCAAATCTCACTCCAACGTACCGCTCAAGTACGCCTCCGTTCGATTTGAGCCGGGCGCCTTGTCTTTGACGGTTATCGCCAGTCACTTTCGCGCCAGTCACTAAATATGGGGCGGGCAGAAAAGTCAGTTAAAACTCAGAACGCAGATGGGTGAGGATATACCAAGTGGGGTTGAGCCCTTCGAGGGGGCCCAATTGCCTGACATAGATCGGCCACCCCACCTCCAACCCACCCATAAGATAGGGGCCCAAATAGATCCCCGATCTTAAGCCCACCTGAGCTGAGAGACGAGTTCCGGGGGCGGCAAAAACATCTGCCGTGTTGGCGGAAGGCCCGCCTTGGAAGGGGGATGTTGGAGAGGAAAAGCCCGGGCCGGAAGCTGGGCCACCTGGGCCACCACCGGGATTGCCACCACCGGGATTGCCACCCGTGGGTGGGCCAGATCTAGGGCCGCCGGTGCCGACGCTTGAGCGGCCACCTGGGCCGGTGCCGACGCCTGGGCTGACACCTGAGCCGGTGCCAACGCCTGGGCCGATGCCTGGGCTGACACCTGGGCCGGTGCCGACGCCTGGGCGATCGCCTGCACTTGGACCCGTTGGTCCACCTGTGGCGAAGGGCCTCTGGCTGGAGGCTCTGGCGGCTGCGGCCACTTGCTGGTTGAACCTATCCACATTTTCAAAACCCCTCACC
Source organism: Bdellovibrionales bacterium (assembly GCA_007128005.1). Classification (GTDB taxonomy): domain Bacteria; phylum Bdellovibrionota; class Bdellovibrionia; order Bdellovibrionales; family UBA1609; genus SKYF01. The sequence goes on along the minus strand of SKYF01000083.1, from coordinate 17,423 downwards.
TCATCCCAGGCTCGAAAGTAAGAACTGGCTGTCACTGCCAGATAGCGAAGCATCCAGTAACTCCCTCCTAATGAGGCAGAGAACTCATCTCCCAGTCGATAGCCTAAGCTGTTGCGCCCCGTTCGCACACGACCTTCTAGCCTTGATGACAGCTCCCAGGGGCCCTGTCGACCTCTAAAGCTTATGCTCGGCACCCAATCCACTGTTCCTGAGCCCAACTGACCTGGATAGGAGACAAGTCTTCCCGAGCTGGTCTGTTCCCGATAGCTGCCTGTGGGCAGACTGATTTGAGAGGACAGAATTAAATGTCCAGCCCCTTTCCACTGACGACTCAATCCCAACTGACTGTCGCTGAGCCCCTCTGTGCTGAATTCCATCTGTCTGGGTGCCCCAGGAGGACCCATGTTTGAAACTAGAGTGATTTCATTCTTCTGATATCTGGTAGAGGCACTCAGAAAAAACTTCTCCGACAAATTGTAGTTGAGAGCAAACTGGTGCATTCCCACTGAGAGCTGAGAGGGCTGGAAGACAAAATTTCCTGTCAGGTCTCCGGAAAAATCTCTGTACATAAACAAATAATTGGCACCCCAGAGGTTGACCCTGTCCTCCACATCTTCCGAGGAGATCTCCAGCTTCGCAACAGAGCCCCCGACCAGAGATCCCATTTCAGCTGGATGACTCTGGGGTTCAGCAGGCTCCAGACCCTTGTCTTCGGCATAAGCTCGGGTGAAAAACAGCACCACCCAAAGAAAAAAAACAGCGCCAAGAGCCTGGCCAAGGACTACAAAATGCTTCCGGATGGCCGCAAGCAATTCCTTAAGAACGAACACAAATGCCTCCTCAATCCATCTTCTCCATTTTTAAATCAAAACCACAGTGCAGGGTTTAGACCCAATGGGCTCAGATGTCCAATATCTAAAGATCAGCTTCTCAGCTCACTTTCAATTCAGCAGCTGGCGGGCTGCAGACAAGACCCTCTCAGCCGAAATGGACTTCATGCACTCATGGGTTCCAAGAGGGCACTTTTTAGCCCCATGAGGGCCGCAGGGCCTACAAGGCAGAGGCTGCCCTACAACTAGAGCCCTCTCCTGCCAGGGGCGATAGCCCAAACTCAGGGTTGTGGGCCCAAAGATTGAAACCAAGGGCAAACCCACACTGGCTGCCATATGCTGAGACCCACTATCGTTGCCAATGAGCAAGGCCCCTTGGCGAAAGGACTCCAAAAGCTGCACCAGAGTCGTCTGCCCCGCCCAGTTGCTCAAGGGGCTTCCAGCAAGATCCGTGATCTGGGCACAGAGCTCTCTCTCCTGAGCTGTTCCGACCAAAATCACCTCATAGCCTTCGGTTGCCAAAGCCCTTGCCACCTGGGCAAACCCCTCCAGAGTCCAGCGCTTGGTGGGCCACACACTGCCTGGGGCCATAAAGATCCGCTCCCCCTTTTTCTGGGAGGATATACCCTGCTGCTCCATCCAGACCTGCACCTCCTCCTGCCATGGGCCCTGGTCACTCAACTCCCCCAGTTTTATTTGAGCCCACTCCGGAATAGGAATCTCAGAGCAGTCAAACAAGGGCACCTGCTGCTGTGGCCTTTGAAAGTCGTCGGGATTGTTTAAGTCTCCTCGCTCACCTTCAAGATTGCTGAGCCTCTCCCCCCAGAGCTCAGACAAGGGCCTAAGCAAACTGAGCTGTCGAAGGGCATCGGGCCAGTGATGAGGCCTTGAGGACCTCAGGTCGAAAGCCCACCTGTTCCACCAAAACCGATAGCCGAGCTTTTGCCCCTGAGCCCTGAGACCAAAAGCCAAAAGAGCCGAGCGCACCGAGCTGTGGGGGCTGAGGATGTGATGAAACTGCTCGGCTTTAAGGGCCGCACGGACCTGACGCCAACTTCTCCCACTGGACTTGTCCACCTCGATAACCTGGTCGGCCACACCGTAGGCAAGTAGGACCTCTCCCAGGCCCCGACGAGTCAGAACTGCCAAAGGCCTTTCTGGCTCTAGAGCCTTAAGCCCCCGCAGCAGAGGCAGGCTGAGGAACAGGTCTCCCACAAAGGCCGTCTGGATAACCAAATTGGCTGTCAATTCTGTCCCCGCTCAATGCCAATGACTTGACCGACTAGGGCTCCAATTCTCAGCTCAGAGGCAAAGCGCAGAATGAGCTTTCTGTCATCGTCGGTGAGCCAGAAGAAAATATCGCCGGTGGGGCGAAACACTCCATCTATCTCAAAGCGAGGCTGCACCACAACTGTGTCGAATTCACCTATGTCTGTTTTGAGTCTCTCCCGCCTGAGAACCTCAATCTGCACGACAATGTTCTTGCCCCTATCAGCCACATGGTACTGAATGGTCTTTCCTGGAGTGAGAGTAAAGTTGCGCATATAAAAGGTCCCACTCAAAACATTTTGAGCGTAGGGCAAAAGCTCCCAGTCAAAATCTCGGTTTCGCTCATTGCCCCTGCGGTCTAAACTTCTCTCCCTGTAACTTACAGTGCCGTTATCCCAGTCATGAACAGAGCGAATCTCCTTCATCTGGCGACTCTCCCGAATGCTCATCGACATATTGTAGGGACGCAGTTTCTCAAAGTTAACGAAGGTCTCGGCCATATCATCCACCGAATAAATGCGGTTAAAAAAGCTATTGGACCGCGCCCTCAGACGAAAGTGGTAGGCCTTTTCCCCGTTGACCTGCACAAAGGGCAACACCTCAAGGTCCAGAACTCCGGCCACCACCCGAAAATAGCTCACCGCTAGGCTGACTTTCTCTCCCGCCCGAAAGGGATCGCGAAGTGGGCGGCGCCCATTGAAACCCTCGCTGTCTTCGATTTCCGGTTGCCGGGCCATCAAGACCTCTGGCGCCTGCTGCAGTTCTGGCTCTGGATCGCCTTCGGGCGGTGAAGGAGGAACTTTCGCAGCCTCTTTCGTCACTTTTGGGGGCGCTGGCTTTGGTTCTGGCTTTGGCTTGGGCTTCGGCAAAGGGGCCTTCACCTGGGTCTTCACCTGGGCCTTCACCTCAACCTCTGGCTCGGCTGATTCCTCCACTGGAGGGCTTTCAATGACCTCCACTTGAATCATCTGATCGTAGTCCTCAAAGCGCACCAAATCCTCCTCGCGGTCCGACTGCATGGGGCGAGAGGCACAGGACAAAACTCCACTCAGTAAGATCACTGCTCCTCCAAGTGTCAGCGAAAACTTTATCCAAGTTCCTTGGTCTTGATCGTATGGCACTAGCGTACAAACTCCTTCCAACGCCGGTGGACCCACATCCACTGCTCCGGGTGGCGCCTTATCACAGACTCCAAGTAGTCCGTATAAACTTGCGTCATATGGGCCTGACTGGACTCTGCTGTGTCCTTCTCTTCAAAGGCTATCTCAGATTCAAAGCGAATCACAGTTTTTCCGTCCTCTCGACGGTAAGTGTAGACTGGAACCACAGGACAGCGGGAGCGCTGGGCCATCACAGCTAGACCAAGGGCTGTACCGGTGGGGTGAGAAAAAAATGTCGTTTCAACTCCAATGGGCGGACCCATAAACTGATCGAGCACAAAGGTCACAAATTTACTTTTTTTAAGGGCCTTTAAAATCGCATAAGAGGAGTTGCGCGGGGGGATAAACTCTGTTCCAAGCCGAGCTCTCATGCCAAACCAGAGATCATTGAGCCACTTGAGTTTAAACTCCTTAGAGATCAACACCATGGGGTAGCCCAACAAAGACAGGGCCCCGCAGGCCAAATCCCCATTGCCCAAGTGCAGGGTCAACAGGCACACACCCCGAGACTCCCCAGAGGGAGACCGCCTAGCCCTTTCTATATGCTCGGCACCCTCGACCACAAACTCGCGCTCCACCTGTTGTCTGGTGAGGCGGGGCAAAAAAGCATACTCCACCACCGTCAGCCCCATGTTCAGACAAGACCTCCTGCCCAGCCTCACTCGTTCACCAGGGCTCATCTCCGGAAAGGCTCGCTCCAGGTTATTTAAGATCACCGAACGCCGTATTCGGAAGACATCAAACCAAAGCAGCCCTAAGAGGCCTCCAATGGCTCTCTGTCCCCATGGGGGCAAAATCCGGATGACTTGACTAAGAGCTCTGCCCAGCCAAGCGGCTAAGATCCTCATAGATACGCTCAACTCCCTCTAAGAACTTCAACTCCACATGGGCCACATACAGGGGAAAATCTGTCTCCATTGCCTTTAACTTCACAGCATCCTTGGCCGTCACCACCACTCCTTTGGCCCCCGAGGCCTGAATTCTAGTGGCAATTTTTTTTAGGTCTCGCAAGCCATAGTTGTGATGGTCGGCAAAAACAAGATGCTCTAAGACTTTGATCTTCTGCCCCTCAAGGAGCTTCTTAAACCCCTCAGGCCTGCCAATACCAGACACCGCCACAAGACTCTGTCCAGAAAGATCTAAGTCCTCACCTGAGTTCAAGTCTGAAAAGTGAGAAAAAGCCAACTCCGCAACAACAACAGGAACCGATGGGGCCCAACTGTGCAGGCTCAGCCTCAGCCGCTGGCGATCCTCCTCACTGACAAAGTTCACCTTTGTCAGGACCAGATAAGAAGCCCTCGACAGTCCGGCCAGGCTCTCTCGCGCCCTTCCCCAAGGCAAGGGCCGGTAGTGCCATGAAGGCTCCAGAGCATCGATCACCACAATATCCAGACTGCGCTTGAGCTTCAGGTGCTGAAATCCATCGTCAGCCAAAATCAAATCCACCTGTTGATCTCTCAACAAGACCTCCGCCGCGCGAACGCGTTTGGGATCTACGTAAACAGGAACTTCGGGAAACTGATTGGCCAACATCTGGGGTTCATCGCCAAAAAGAGGGGGATCTCCAGGCCTTACTCGCTGAGTCCCCTCAAAACGTGAACCGTAGCCACGACTGACCACCCCCACTCTCAAACCCCGTTCTTGAGCCCAGTGCAGCAGTTGGGCCACCAAGGGAGTCTTTCCCGTTCCTCCCACAGTCAGGTTCCCCACACTCACCACGGGCACGCTCAATTGGCTGGATTTGAGTAGACCCTGGGAGTAGAGCTGCGTGCGCAGTCCCGCCAGACTGGAGTAAACAACCCCTAAGGGCGCACACAGCCAAGATCCTGATGGCTCCTTCTTCATCTCAACTCCACCCCAACATCAGCCTCTCTGAGGTAGGGATCCAAAGCCCTATCCACTCTCTGTGTAGCCCCTTGCTCCCCCAGGGCCCCACGCAAGGCCCCAAGCTGACTCTTCAGCCGGGAAGCTCGAACCTCATCAAACAACTGGGGCTTGAGCTCGCTGGCCAGTTTCTCAGGCTCGGCCTGCTCTTGAAACAGCTCCGGCACGACCCGATCGTTAAGAATCAGGTTGACCATGGCAAAGTGCTGAGTCGAGCGCACAAACCGCTTGGCCAAAAAGGCACTCAGGGGATTCATTTTGTACATCACCACCATAGGCTTTTGCATCAGCCCCACCATGAGAGTTGCCGTTCCCGATGCACAGACAAGGGCATCACACAGATGGATCATATCAAAGGGCTCGGCCTGAGTGAGTATCAGGGAGTAGGTCAGACGGTCAGGCAACAGAGAGCGAACGAACTCCATATCCAGACCCGGTGCCACCAACAGTGCCACCTTCAATCTCGGCTGCTCCTGCACCAACTGTCGGGCTGTCTCGAGCTGGACTTGAAGATGGTGTTTCAACTCTGACTTTCGACTCCCAGGCATTAGACCGAGCAACTTGTCTCCCGGTCGAATTCCGTAGCGACTGCGGCGAAAGTGAAAGTCCTCCTCGCTAAAGTATCTCTCATCCAGCTCATCGAGCAAGGGGTGGCCCACAAATTCCACTTCAACGCCGTGACGGCGATAGAAGTCGACCTCAAAGGGAAAGAGCACCAGCATCTTGTCCACAAAGCTCTTTACCGTCTTTACCCGAGAGCTTCTCCAAGCCCAAAGCTGAGGGGAAATATAGTAGACCACGGGAATACCTAGACCTTTAAGTTTTTTAGCCAGGCGCAGGTTAAAGTCCGGATAATCCAGCAAGAGAGCCACCTTGGGCTGTCTGCTTTGGGCGGCTCTCAGCAGACCATGAAAGGCCCCTTTGATCTCTCCCCAATGGGCGATGACCTCTTGGATGCCAACGACGGCCAAGTCCTCAGAGCGGGCAACAATCTCAAAGCCCTCCGCCTCCATCTCTCTGGAGCCAATGCCAAAAGCCTGGATATTGCGCTCTTGGCTTTTCCATAGCTGCAGAAGTCTCTTGGCATAGAGGGCACTGGAAGCTTCTGCAGCCACAATCAAAACTTGAGTCATTTTATCAGCCGCTTTTCAATGGAGTGCAGAATCTGCTCAGCCAGCCGCAAAGCCACCAGCCCATCCCAGCCCGTCACCACAGGCTTTTTCCCCTCACGAACTGCAGAAAAAAAACTCTCTGTCTCGGTCAACAAAGCGTCCCCTTTGTCCAGATTCCAAGACTCTCTCTCGAGAGGAATCTCTCCCTCCCGCCACTGATCCCCTGTCTTGGTCAAAAGGCTCACCTCGCCCAAACCAAAGTCCACGGACAGATACTGATCCTGCTGAAAGACCCGAAACTTGCGTTGGCTATTGAGAGAGACCCGAGAGGCCGTGACATTGGCCACCGTCCCTGAGGCAAACTCAATCCGGGCGTTGGCAATGTCCACTTTACTCGTCAACACCGGGGTTCCAATGGCTGAGACCGACACCACTTCGCTTTTAACCAAGGACAAAATCACATCTAGATCGTGAATCATCAGATCCAACACCACATCCACTTCAACACTACGAGGTTTAAAGGGCGCTAGCCTATGACATTCGATAAACAGAGGGCGATGGAGCTTCTCCTGGGCTGACACCAATGCGGGATTGAACCTCTCCACATGTCCGACTTGAAGCACCAGTCCTTTTTCGTCAGCCAAACGGCAGAGAACCTCTCCTTCCTCGCTCCTGAGGGTGATTGGCTTTTCGACGTTGACATGGACTCCATTCTGCAAAAAAAACTGACTGATTTCGAAGTGAGCCGGCGTACTTGCTGCCACCGCGACAGCATCCACTCGACCGACCAGGTCTCTGTAGTCAGCTATGCACTCAACGCCCAACTCCTGAGCCACGGCCTTGCCTTGCTCTAGATCTGTGTCACAGACGGCGACTAGCTCCACCCCCTCCAGCATCTTGTGCTTCTGGGCGTGAAACCTCCCCAGATACCCGACTCCCACCACAGCAGAGCGGATCACTTGGCAATCCCCCGCGAAGAGGAGCGAATGAAATTGAGTAAGTACTCAATGGCCTCAGACGGCTGGCACTCTTGGACGATCTTCTCTACGAACTCCTCTTTTGTGCGATCTCCCATCAGCACAAAGCGCACAGCTCTGTGGATATTTTCAATCTCTTGCTTAGGGAATCCCGCTCTCTCCAAGCCAATCTTGTTGGTCGCACGAGACACCGCATACTTTCCCTGGGCGATAGTAAAGGGCAAAATGTCCTTGTTGACCGCGCTGTCACCGGCAATATAGCTGTAGCGGCCAATGGTAATAAATTGGTTGAAACTACAGACTCCCCCAATGCGGACAAAGTCCTCCACCTTGACATGCCCGGCAAAATTGGTCGTGTTGGCCACGACAATATGATGGCCCAAATCACAGTCATGGGCCACATGCACATAGGCCATCAACAAATTGTGGTCGCCAATGCGGGTAACCCCCCCTCCGCTCTCAGTGCCTATGTTGACTGTTACAAATTCGCGAAAGGTGTTGCCTTTCCCCACAATCAAAGCGGTGGGCTCACCGCCATACTTCAAATCCTGAGGAGATCCACCGATCACCGCACCTGAGTGAACTCGATTGTCCTCTCCCATCTCCAATCGCCCGTGCTCGCTGCCTAAAACAGCATGGCTATCAATTTGTGAATTCTTGCCAATTGAGACCCGCCCGCGAGTCACCACATAGGGCCCAATCGTGACTCCGCTGTCTAACTCTGTCTGGGGGGACAAAATAGCTGTGGGATGTACACTCATCCTCAAACTCCCTCTCTATTTATGGGGCTCTTTTGATCTCTCAGTCATTGGGGACACAAAGGCCAGCAGCTCGGCTTCCGCACAGAGTTGAGCCTCCACAAAAACTTCGCCTCGAATTAAGATCATCTGCCCCCTGTCCTTAACCACTTCAGCGTGAATCTCCAGTTGGTCTCCAGGGACAATGGGTTTGCGAAACTTTGCATCCTTCACATTGGCAATGGCCACATCCATAGGAGGATCAGAGGATCTAAAACAGGCCAAGGCCCCCGCCTGGGCTATAGCCTCAATTTGCAAAACCCCAGGCATCACTGGGTTGTGAGGAAAGTGGCCCACAAAGTAGGGCTCATTGATGGTGACATTTTTTATCACTCTCACCTTGCGCCCCACCCGACTGTTAGGTCCTGTTCCCTGCCTCACCTCGAGCACTCGGTCCACCAACAAAAAAGGGTAGCGGTGAGGTAGGATCTTTAGGATGTCCTCAAAACTCATGGAGTCCACTGAGGAGAGTTCTTCGCTCATAGATTCACCTAAATTTTAAGGTTTAGCGCCGCCTTCTCCGGCTGGATCCCGCGCTGTCGGTAGCATCGACTTCTTTGATCACCTTGTCTGTGAGGTCCAATTCATCCTTCGCCCACAGAACATTCTGCTCTGAGCGCTCTAAGATCATGGAGTAGCCCTCTTTTTTGGCAATCTCCTCAATCACTTGGCTCATTCTTTCTAAAATAGGCTGAGTCAGATCCCTTTCCATTTTTTGAATTTCCATTTGGCTGCGGCCCACCAGATCACGGTACTTGGCCATCTCTCTCTGCAACTCAATTTGCCTCTCTGCGCGCACATCTTCTGACAGCACCATGGCCCGCTTTTCAAAGTCTTCTGACTTCTTCTTTAGGTCCGCCTCATGCTTTTCAAGCTCTTTTTTGCGCTTATTAAACTCTGCCTCAAGCTCACTTTTGGCCTTCTTTCCCGCAGCCGTCTCCTGAATGGCTCTTTGCATATCCACATAGCCCAATTTGATCTGCTCTGCGGCCACAGCTGAGAAAGTCAAACCAAACACTAGAATCAGCCCTAACTTCAAGCCCTCTGCCATTTTTCCTCTTCTAAACATCATGTTTCCCTCTCTTTTTGTTTTTAAACACCCCATTTAAACACAGTTTAAAAGGGAGAACCAATAGCAAAATGAAAGCTCATGGCACTCTCTCCGTACTCCTCACGCCGATCAATGGGGAAGCCAAACTCAAAGCGCAAGGGGCCAATGGGTGAAAACCACCGAAAGCCATAGCCCACGTTCATTCTCATATCACTCAGCCGCAGCTGATCTTCCGCATTTCCAATATCGTAGAAGACCACAGCATGAATGCCCGCTTCCTCAATCAAGGGGAACTGGAATTCTAAATTGTAGTAGAACTGCTGCTTACCCCCAAATGGACGCATTGCATACAGCTCTGCCTGAGAGGGTGATAGCCCACCTGAAATTGCGTCGTCGTAGGCTCTTTCTGAATACTTTCTCCGCCCCACGGTAAACCAGTCAAAGCCCCTCAGACTATTGGCACCCCCTAATAAAAATAGGTCGTTGAAGGGGGGCTCCCTTGCTGGATCGTTGGAAGTGATAAAGGCGTAGTTGATATTGTTCCGCCACACCAATTTCCAAAAGATCTCCTTATAGTATCTGAAGTTGGCAAAACCTTTGGTGAATTTCTGATCCCCTCCTAGGCCAGCATACTCAAGGGACAGGCTTGAGTAAATTCCATCCGTCGGCATAAAGCGGTCATTGCGTCTATCGTACTCAATGCTAGCTGTGATAGAGCTCCTGATCCCCTCGGCGGTTTCCACAGGAAAGAGGGCCGGATCCGCGTCAGCATTGAGAGTAATATCCGTGTCATCCAGCCTGTAGCGCAAGAAACCGTAGAGGTAAGGCGCTAAAGGGTGCCCCACTCTTATGGCTCCACCTTTTTTTAACTCCCTGTACTCAGTCAACACTCGATTCATCTGATAGGCATCCAGCCCCAAAGACCACTCGGTGTCCATCAAGTAGGGCTCAGTAAAACTGAATTTAAAAATTGACTGACGCTGACTGTACTCCAAAGAGGCCCCAAGGTTCTGGCCTCTGCCCAAAAAGTTGGTCTGATTGACCTGGCCGGTAAAAATAAACTTCTGAAAGCTAGAGTAGCCCGCACCGACTTGTATCGTCCCCGTGTTGCGCTCTCGAACCACGATATCTATATCCATTTTATCGGGGTCATCGGGAGGAGTTTTGGTGTTGAAGCTGACCTCTTCAAAAAATCCCAAGCGTCGCACATTGGCCATGGACTGCCGCTTTCTGGTCTCGTTGTAGAGCTCTCCTTCGAAGATCCTCAATTCGCGACGCACAACTTTGTCCCTGGTCTTGGTATTACCCAGCACGTTGATTCTACCTATGTGGACCTTGTTGCCCTTATCAATCTCAAAAACCAAATCCACCTCGCGCTCGCGCTCGCGAATCTGTGGACGAGGTATCACGTTGACATAGGCGTAGCCCAAGTCCCCATACATAGCCTCGATAATCTCGCGGTCCCTTTGCAGGGTCTCGTAGACAAAGATTTCTGAATCATCGATGGAAATGGCATCAAGAAGCTCTTCTTTGGGCATCAGCAGATCGCCAATAAAGTCCACCGAGCTGACCCTAAACTGCTCTCCCTCCTCAATGCGGATGGTGATATAAATACTGCGCTTGTCAGGGGTCACAAAGACCTGAGGACGATCGATATTGACCTGCACAAAGCCCTCGTTGAAGTAGAGGAAGTTAAGGATCTGCAAATCCCTTTCAAAGGCCTCCTGCCTGTAGGATCCAGAGCCCGATAGAAAGCTAAAAAAGCCTCCCTCTTTGGTGGTCATTCTCGATTTCAGGCGACTGGTGGGAATGCTGTTATTGCCGATAATTGTGATCTTGCGAACCTGAACTTTTTCATTCTCAGTGATATCGAAGATAAGACGCACATCCTCAGCCCCTTCAATCTCCTGGACCTCATGGCTCACCCTTGCCAGAAAAAAGCCTTTTTCCTCATAAAGCCTCTCAATTTTCTCCACTGCCTCACGCACTAAGGACATATCGAGAAGCTCAAAGACCCTCAGCCCAGAGGCCTCTCTCAGATCTTCATCTTTGACTTCACTGTTTCCTCGATAAACAATTTCTCTTATGGCTGGTTTTTCTGTGACCTCATAGGTAAGGGTAAGCTCTTGAGGAGGGCCACTTTTTCTGACCACAACATTGTAGAAAAAACCAGTGTCGAAGAGTTCGCGCACATCGGCTGCGACTTTGTCTTCGGAAAAAGCCTCCCCCACTTGGGAACTCAGACGTGAGCGAATGGCGTCTTCTTCGATGCGCCGCTGGCCTTCAATAACGATCTCCCCCACCACAGGTCCTGCCGCCTGAGCGCGAGCCTGTCCCTGAACCTGTGTCTGAAAGCCCGTCAGCACCAGAGTGACCCACAATAGCCGTGTCAGCAGACCACAACCCGCTTTCACCGCCCCCATTTTGAAAAGATCTACTCGCTTAAACAATAAAGAAATTCCCAAGTTGTATTAATGACTTAGATATAAACTGAGAGGCAGCCTAGCCCGAAACCTTAGGCTTGTCAAAAAAACTCCATCGGGGGGCGGTGCTGAACCCAGCGCCCGTCTTCCATAAGGAGGCGTCGAGGAAACCGACTGGCAAACTGAGCATCGTGGGTAACAACCACCAAACTCAAATTCAGCCGCGCCTTGAGCTCAAAAAACAGATCCTGAACTCTCCGACAGTTCTCTTTGTCAAGATTTCCCGTAGGCTCATCGGCAAAGAGGATTTCGGGCTCCCGCATCAAAGCCCGAGCCACAGCCACCCTCTGCCTCTCCCCCCCACTCAACTCAGAGGGGTAATGGGTCTGCCGACTCTCGATCCCCAAAACCTCCACCAAATGCCCCGCACGACGCTTGCAGTCAGAGGCACTGACCCCTGCAATGCGGGCCGGAATCATGATGTTCTCAAGGGCTGTGAACTCTGCAAGTAGGTGATGAAACTGAAAGACAAAGCCAATTTTCTGGTTGCGAAAGCGAGCCAGCTCCTGATCGCTCTTATAGAGCAAGTTCTCCCCGCGATAAAAAAGCTGTCCTGAAGTGGGCCGATCCAGAGTGCCCAAAATATGCAACAGAGTGCTTTTGCCAGCCCCAGAGGCCCCTAAAATACACAGGGACTCTCCTGCGCTGACATCTAGATCTACCGACTTTAGGATTTCCAACTCCTGATCCCCTTGGCTGTAGACTTTGCTCAAGCCTCGGGCGGAAAGTAAGACCTCACTCATAACGCAGACCCTCAACCGGCGAGAGCTTTGCTCCCTTTTTGGCCGGACCTAAAGTGGCTAAAAAACAAACTCCCACACAAGCCAGTACAATGACCAATAGATCAGTGAAGCGCAAGTCCAACTCAATGGAATCGAGCTTATAGATCTCAGCCGGAAAAATGGCAAAGGTCTCCAAACCCCAGATAAAGGCCCAACAGCCCAACAGCCCCAGGCCAATGCCAAGCAAAGCCCCGACAAAGCCAATCAACAGCCCTTGAAGAGTAAATAGCTGCCAGATATTTCGCGAGGTCGCTCCCATCGCCCTCAACACACTGATGTCTCGGTAGCGCCTGACCACACTGATCAATAGGGTGCTGGCCACAGTGAAGCTGGCTGCGACAATCATCAAAGACAGCACCAAAAAGATGACGATCTTCTCCAGGGCTGCCGCCTCAAAGAGACTGCGATTGATATCTTGCCAGTCTGTAACAAAAACCAATCGCCCCAGCTCGCGTCCCAGGCTCAGGCTGGCTGGTCGCGCCAGATCATCTGAACTCAGTCGCAGGCGAAAGCCCGTTATATAATCGCCAATCTGAGCAAACTCCTGGGCCTGTTTCAACTCAACGCCAACAAAGCGAAGGTTAAAATCGTAGCGGCCCAAATCCAAAATCCCAACCACTTGAAAGCGCTGAAGCCTGGAGCGAACTCCCCCGCCATCAAAACCAGCTGAGGCCGGAATAACTAGGCGGATCTCATCCCCCACACCCAGCCCCAAGCGAGAGGCCAAGCCCCGGCCAATCAGGGCCTCAGGAAGGGTCACATTGGACTCAAGAAACCTTCCCTCGAGCAGGCGCCCTTCAAGGTTCAGCACTTCAGTGAAGTTGTCCGGATCCATTCCCTCGATAAAGACACCCGAGACCTGTCCCTCATGGGCGACTATGGCCTCCAACTGCACAAAGGCTGTCTGGGCCACTAAAGACTCGCCCAATAGAGGGGCCATTTGCTCGGCCACCTGGCGCCCCTGCTCTGCCAGAGGTCTTTGCCCCGTCACAATCACATGGCCTGTGATGTCGATCACAGCCCGTCTCAATGTGCTCTGATAGCCGCTGACCACGGCCATGGCCACAACAAGGGCTGCCACCCCTAGGGCCAGACCGAGAAGACTCAAATAGAGAATCTCACCGCGATAGGCCTTGGATGACCAAAGATACCTCCAGGCAAGCCATAGAAAAAACCTCACCCTGATCTCCTATTGAGTTTGGCTCAAGGCCTGAGACTTCAAATAGCTTTCAATGAACTCATCCAAATCCCCATCCAAGACAGCCTGAGGAGTTCCCGACTCAAAGTTGGTCCGGTGGTCCTTGACCATTTGGTAGGGGTGCAAAACATAGGAGCGGATCTGGCTGCCCCATTCATTGGCCTTCTTCTCGCCCTCTAGTTTGTCCTTCTCCGCCTGACGCTTTTCCATCTCCAACTCATAGAGTGCAGCTTTGAGCATCTTCATCGCCTTGTCCTTGTTGGCATGCTGACTGCGCTGGTTCTGACATTGAACCACAATTCCACTGGGCTCATGGGTGATCCGCACTGCCGAATCTGTCTTATTGATGTGCTGTCCTCCGGCTCCACCAGCCCTGTAGGTGTCAATGCGAATGTCCTCATCGCGAATCTCTACGTCGATATCCTCGTCCACCTCAGGCCAAGCTGCCACCGAGGCAAAACTCGTATGGCGTCGCGCATTGGAATCAAAGGGGGAAATCCTGACCAAGCGGTGGACCCCTCCTTCGGCTTTGAGGTGGCCGTAGGCATAGGGCCCTTCAATCAGGAGAGTGGCCGACTTGATCCCCGCTTCTTCACCTTCGGACAGCGATAGAATTTCCACCTTGTAACCATGATCCTCCGCATAGCGCAGATACATGCGCATCAGCATACCCGCCCAGTCACAGGCCTCAGTGCCACCGGCACCAGAATTCACCGAAAGGTAAGAGCTATTGGCATCGGTCTCTCCACTGAGCAGGCTCTTAAGCTCCAGTTCTTTGACTGTTTTTTCAATGGATAGGATCTCACTTTTCACATCAGAAAAGGTGGCTTCATCCTCTGCTTCCTTGGCCATCTCAAGCAGCACCAAGGCATCTTCCACTTGACTGTTGAGCTGTTTCCAGCCCAACACGGATCTCTCCAGCAGAGTCTTTTCTCGGTTGATCTTCTGCATCTCCTGGTGGTCGTTCCAGATGCCGGGATTTTGCGCCGCCTGCTCTAACTCCTCCAGGCGCTTGGATTTGGTCTCGATGTCAAAGATACCTCCGCAATTGAGCGGACTTTTCAAGCAGGCCTTCCAATTGAGACTTCACTTCGTGCAGTTCTGTGACCATAGACATGTTCTCGAGCTCCTTTTAAAAAGTTAGGCTAAACTAACACAGGCGCTCGAGTCGAGCAAAGACTTGATCCTGGATACTGTACATCTCCTTGGCCCGAGCCCCTCCCTGCTCGTGCTCGTAACCTAGCAGATGCAGCAGGCCATGCAACACCAGATAGGCCAGCTCACAGCGAAAGCTCAGACCATGCTCCTTGGCCTGTTGAGCCACAACCGGAGCACAGAGCACCAGCTCTCCTAGGCCCTGACCGCCAGGAGCCGCAAAGCTGAGCACATCTGTGGCTCGGTCTTTGCCTCGAAACTGATGATTCAGACGTCGGCCCTCTGCCTCATCCACTAAAACCACCACCAGCTCCTGCCCGCGCCACTGGTTCCTCAGCCCCAAGCGAGAAAACTCTCGCAAAACGGCACGAGTCCAGGTTTTTAAAAACTCCCTGGGCATGGGCTTGGAGCTGTGATTGATCAGTAGAAGTTTCATCAGGCAGAAAAGGAGCCTCGTCCCCCTCCACCACGAACCACGGCTCTGGAGAGCGGTTGAGACTTAGGAGCCAAGTTGTTTTTGGGGTAGTCGATGCGCTGATGATAAATTCCTAAGAGAACTCGCAGATAGGACTGTTCGATCAAACTGAGGTCCTTCAAAGTGAGATTGCACTCATCCAATTGACCATCGAGAAACTTGGTCTGAATGATGTTTTTGACGATATTTTGCAAACGCGAAGATGTGGGCTCCTCCAAAGCCCTGGCCGCCGCCTCAATGCTATCGGCCAACATCACTAGAGCCGCCTCACGAAACTGAGGCTTTGGTCCCGGATAGCGAAAATCACCCTCCTCCACGCAGTCAATATCATCGTCCTGCTCTTGCAGCGCTTTGTTATAAAAATAGGAGATCAGGGTCGTCCCATGGTGCTGCAAAATTCCATCGACAATGGGTTTACCCAGCTTGTGCTCCAAGGCCATCTCGGCCCCATCCTTCACATGAGCAATTAAAATTGTTTTACTCATATAGGGCGAAACATGATCGTGGGGATTGTAACTGGGCCCCTGATTTTCAATAAAGTACTGGGCGTGCTCCATCTTCCCAATGTCATGGTAGTAAGCCATAACCTTTGCCAACAGGGCGTTGGCCCCAATCAGATCTGCGGCAGCCTCCACCATGCTTCCCACCACCATTGAATGATGATAGGTTCCCGGGGCCTTCACGATCATTTCCTTCATCAGGGGGTGGTTGAGACTACTCAATTCAAGCAGCTTCACATCGGTGGTGTAATTAAAAGCCGACTCCAGCAAAGGCACCAACATCATGGCCACCATCGCCGCCATCAGTCCAGACACCAGCCCCGCAGGTACATTCCACAACAGTTGATTAAAGATCTCCGGAGAAGAGGAGTAATGCCATAGAATGACCAAACTAATGGCCGCAGAGTTGATCAGGCCTGTGCGCAATCCTGCCCAATAAATATGGTTGCGAGTTTTACAGGTGTGCACCCCCCGAGCCGCCGCCATTCCACCAAGCAAAGTCACCACAAAAAAGCCCACATGCATATCCGCCAACAGACTCAACACAAAGGCCATAAAAATCGTAAACAGCCAGACAACTTGGCCAGAGATAATCAACAGACCTACGAGCATGGGTGCTGCAGCCACAGGAGCTGCAAACAAAAAGACTGTGGATGGTATTGCATCCCCAAAGCGCTCCACAAAGGCGGCCTCAGTCATATAGAGAAAAACTTTAGTCATAGCGACGGTGAGCAGAGTCACCAGCCCCATGACTACTAGGTCCTTGGACTCTATATGAATCCTGCGGATGCTATAGCGGCGCATAAAGGAGTAAGAGGTCAAAATCAGGATCATAAACAACAGGGCTGCAGCAAGGACCACCAAGCCCGTTCGCCGATCACTCTGCAAGGCGCGAATTTCATGCAAAATGCTCACATGACTGGGCTGAACCACAGAGCCCGCGCTGATGATGGTCTGATTGCGCTGAACGGAAATCTGAATGGGCAACACACCCTCAGAGGCCCGTTGCTGCCGGAGCGCCGTTTCCTGTCGATTCAATGTGACATTGGGCTGCAATAGGCTTTGCGCAAGATGCAAAATATTTTTTTGATCACGAAGCCTCAACTGATCGGCCCCGCGAACCTCCTCCAAAGTAAACAAGCTCAATCGGCGCAGATCCTTGAATTCCGAAACCTCAATTAAGATCTCCTCTCCGATTCCCTGGCGGTGGATCACCCTCAGCAGCACCTGGGAGTTCGGCCCCACACCCACATCTGGCAGATCCACATCCACCAACTTGTCCTGTAGCCATCGGCTATTGGCCCGAATTAGGATATTCTCGAGCTGCACATTAAAACGCCTCTCAGTGAGCCACTCAAAAATTCGGTCCCCAACCCTGTGTCCTAGGTCCTCTTCAAACTGGGCCTTGTACTGCCGCAAAAAATCCTTGATTGCCACTTCATCCGAAGCCCGACTCGCACCGACCTCCACTCCCAGAGGGCTGGACTTCAGCAACTGACGCTGGTTGTGGAAGGCTGTGTAAATTCGCCCCTCAATGCGGTCACGAAGTTCTGGATCGTAGTCGTAGACTTGAGGGACTGCGGCCATAGCCTCTCGCCGCTTGGCTTCTGTTGCCACATGGTCGACCATTTGAAAGCTGACCGGGGACTTGATGTCCGCCGATGCCACCTCCCCTTCCTTGACTTGGGGAGAGAAATCAAAGTCATAGAAAATCAAGGAAGACAAAACTAGGGAGAACAGAAAAAGAAAG
>SKYF01000089.1 GCA_007128005.1 Bdellovibrionales bacterium | reverse complement strand
CCCCCATAAACCGGTCAAACTACGTGGGATTTAAACACCCAAAACCGGTCAAACTTGGTGGGACTGGACAGTCTGGGAGCCCAGGGTTTTTTTGAGTCGCTTTTTTGATACGGGTAACTCTATATATGCGCAGTAGTCTGGGCGCTCATGGGCGTTTGAGTGAGGTTCAATCTACCTGAGTCTAGTTTCGGGGCTGCTCCGTAAAAATACGGATTTTAATAGCCGACAATAGAGCCCATACTAAGTGACGCGAAATTGTAAATAAACACTGGATATTTAAATTCATGGATGAATTTGACGAATTTAAGGCAGAAGCCAACGAGATGATTGAAAAAGCAGAAGAGGCTCTTCTTCAGGTGGACAAAGGAGCCCCATTCCAAGAACACTATAATTCTGTATTTCGAGTTCTCCACAATTTAAAAGGGACAGCTGGAATGTTGGGCTGGACAGAACTCAATCATCATGTCCATAAAGTAGAAACTCTGTTTCAGGAGCGAAGTGAGTCTGAGAGCCTTAGCAAACAGGAGGTGAGCTTCTTTCTCAATGCCCTAGATGCCACTAAGAGAATCATCGAAGGCCAGAGTGCCGAGTTTGACTATAGCTTCGGAGACCAAAGTCCAGATAAGGTGAGTGATGTCAAGCCGGCAGCTTTATCAAAGGAAATCCCACTAGAGCCTACTTTTTCCACAGAGCATTCCGCATCAGGCTCACCTCAAGAGCTGCACATAAATTTACTGGAGTCCAGCTTTGCGCTGCTTTCTGAGTACTATGACCTATTTGCTCAATCAAACAGTCCAGCTGTGTCTCGCTGGCTGAGTTCGCTAAGGGCGAGCCTCAGTCAGCTAGGTCTTGAGTCTCTAGCTTTAAATGCGACCCCTCAAGGGAGCGAGGATAAGAATGGCTAGGAACTCTGATGATCAGGCACAAATTTCTGAGTTTTGCGAGGAGGCCTCTGAAATTCTCCAGGTGCTAAACACTGACCTATCAAGGCTTGAGCGAGAGGGTTTTAAAAAGGAACTTATCGACTCCATCTATCGTGGTTTTCATACTTTGAAAGGGGGAGCTCAATTGATTGGCCTGCAGAGTATGTCCTCCTTGACCCATACTCTGGAGAGCTGCTTAGAGCCCATAAGAACTCAATCTGGCATGCTAAACTCCATCCAGATAGAGTTGCTCCATGCTGCCATTGGGGATCTTGAGAGTCTGGTTGAGTCATTGCGTTTAGGGGTGGTGGATCAAATTGATTTTACCTTACGCATTTGTCAATTGGCCGAGGCCTTTGTTGAACCAAGTGCTCCAGCCTTTTTGGACCGCGGAGACTCCTGGAAAATCGCTGAGGAACTTCATGATCACAATGCAAAATCTAGTTTAGACAGTCACCGAAAGGAAGTTTTATCTATGGTTCATGATGTGAAATCTGGAGTAATAAAAAAGCCAGCCCCCAGCGATCCCAGTTCTCTTCATTCCATTAATTCATCTGCAGATGAAGTTGGCCTCCGGAAAGAGAGTCTTGGTGAGCCATCTGAAAACGCATCCATCCGAGTTAATGTGGGAATTCTGGATAAGTTAATGAATTTGGTTGGGGAGCTTGTTTTGGTGAGAAATCAAGTTCTTCAGTACAATCAGAGGCACGAGGATCTTGAGTTGATCCAACTGACCCAGCGAATGGACTTAGTGACTTCTGAACTCCAGGATCAAGTGATGCGCACCCGGATGCAGCCAATTGGCAATGTGCTGAGTAAATTTCAGCGTCTGGTCAGAGACCTTGCTAAGGACTTGGGAAAGTCCATTGACTTAAAACTGGTGGGGTCCGAGACCGAGTTGGATCGAACTTTGCTCGAATCAATAAAAGATCCTTTAACTCATGTCGTTCGCAACTCCTGCGATCACGGAGTTGAGATGCCAGAGGAGAGGCTTGCAAAGGGAAAGCCAGGCTCAGGATCCATTCAGATATCCTCTTTCCATGAAGGCGGACAAGTTGTGATAGAGATCACGGACGATGGCAAAGGCCTAGATCCTGAGAAAATTAAGAAGAAAGCTATTGAAAAAGGAATCATATCGGAGACGAAAGGCGAGGAGTTGACCGCCAAAGAGGCTATTAATCTCATTTTTCGCCCTGGATTTTCGACGGCAGCAACGGTGACCGATGTGTCCGGCCGAGGGGTGGGTATGGATGTGGTTAAAACTAACATTGAGAAAATTGGGGGGACAGTTCTTGTTGAGTCAGAGCCCCATCGAGGCATGACTCTCCAGATCAAAATCCCCTTGACTCTAGCCATTGTGCCAGCCCTTATTATTCGATCTGGGGGACAGAATTTTGCAATACCCCAGGTTAAGCTCTCTGAACTTGTCCGTGTTGAGGAGGGTGAGAGAGGAGAAAAAATTGAGTGCATTCAGGGGGCCATGATTTACCGGCTACGGGGAAAACTTTTGCCCCTGGTAGATTTGAGACAAACACTAGGCCTATCCCTTAAGGAGGCTGGCCAGGCCCAGCCATCTGAGGTTAATATTGTGGTTCTTCAAGCCGATGGCCTTCATTTTGGCCTCATTGTCGATGAGGTGAGAGACACAGCAGATATCGTTGTGAAGCCATTAAATCGGATTTTAAAATCCCTAAATCTATTCTCCGGCGCTACAATCATGGGCGATGGATCAGTTTCCCTTATTTTGGATGTGGCCGGCATTGCCAAAAGAGCAAATATCTTCGGATTGGAGAACAATTCGGGTCAGCAGGATTTGCTGAGAAAAGAGGATGAGGCTAAGAGTCGACTGCTTGAGTCTCAGGACTATCTTACTTTTTCGCTTTCAAAATCCGGTAAAATGGCCATTCCCCTTTGTCTGGTCAACCGGCTGGAGGAATTTTCCACTGATCAAGTTCAGAACTCGGGAGAGCAACAGGTGGTACCCTATCGGGGGAGTACTTTGCCTCTGTTGAATTTAAACAAAGAGTTGGGCTTTGAACCTGTTAACTCCTCCAACCTGCCTGTGGTGGTCATCCAGAAGTTGGGACGTCTCTTTGGGGTGGTGGTCAATGAGATACTCGATATCACCTCTCTGTCTGCAGAGGTCGATATGGGAGTTCGTGACCGAGACCTAATTCTGGGCACCCTGCTCGATGAAGACGAAATCATTACAGTGGTAGATATTCTGGCCTTTGTGGATAAGGTGGCCAGGCGAATGGGCTTAGTCCCGGACGCTGGTGAGGGTGTAGAGAGTTCTCAAAAAGGGGGTCGACCCTTAAAAATTCTTTATGCGGAGGACAGTCCATTTTTCCGTAAGCAGGTGAAAAAGATTCTACTGGGTGCAGGATATCAAGTTGAGGATGTGGAAAATGGCAAGCTTGCGTATGACAAGCTGAGAACTGGAGAGAGTTATGACCTGTTGTTAACGGATATTGAGATGCCAGAAATGACAGGGTTTGAGTTGGCTAAGAGTCTCAACGAAATCAGTTCAAGTATCCCTAAGATCGCATTGACCACAAGATTTAGCCAATCGGACCTAGATAGTGGAAATCGACTAGGCTTTGACGGGTATTTGGAAAAGTTGGATGGGGACAAGCTGTTGGCTGAAATTGCTGGGATTGCCAAGCGAATGGCTCGGGCTTCTTAAGAAACGGAGAAAAAAATGGGGCAGTTTGCAACTTTTTATGTTGGAGAGCAGATGTGTGGGATTGAAGTAGAGAAAGTTCAGGAGGTGGTCCGCTCTATGCCCACCACGCCGGTGCCTCAGGCGCACCAGGTGGTCAGTGGACTCATTAACCTAAGAGGACAAATCGCGACAGCCATTGATACTGGCCAGCTTTTTTGGAGCTCAGAAGATTCGTCCGAGAGCAAAAGTGAACTCAAGATGAATGTAATATGTAGGAGCCAGGGAGCCTTGGTCTCACTTTTGGTGGATAGAATTGGGGACGTCTTAGACATAGATGACCAGAACTGCGAGTCTGTGCCTGATACTGTTGATCAGGAGATTAGACGGTTTCTTTCGGGGGTCTTTAAGACTCGGGATAACCTGGTGAGTATTGTCGATATAGATATCATTTTAGAACATATTAACCATTCAATAAAGGGGTGAATTCATGGGCGGTGGAGTTGTTTCAGCAGGGGCAAGGTTAAAAAAAAATGGGCGTGCGATCCAAGGCCTAGAAGATGTTTCACAGGGCATATTGGCATCCCATATCTATTTGGGAATTTTAGAATCAGCGCCCGTGAATATCATGTGGTGCGACAGGGATTTGATTGTTCGGTATGTCAATCCCAAGAGTCTTGAAACTCTAAAAGTTCTTGAAAAGCATATCCCTATCTCTGCTGAGGAGATATTGGGAACCAATATTGATGATTTTCATAAAAATCCTGAAATGCAGAGAAAGATCTTGGCCAACCCAAAGAATCTTCCCCATAAGGCCATAATTGAACTCGGGCCAGAAAAATTAGAGCTCAATGTCAATGCTGTGTTTGATGGGGATGGGCAGTACACCGGGGCCATGGTGGTGTGGGATATCGTGACCCAAAAGCTTGAAGTGGAGAAGAATTTGGGAAGGGTTCAGTCAATGATGGAGAATATGCCTATAAATGTTATCTTGGCTGATAGAAATTTGAATATTGTTTATCTTAATCCGAAAAGCATCCAGACTCTGAGGTCTATCGATAAGCTACTCCCCATTCCAGTAGATAAGATCGTGGGCTCTAGTATTGATGTTTTTCATAAGAATCCCCAGCATCAAAGAAAGATGTTGGCCGATGAGAGAAATCTTCCCCATCAGGCTAACATTAAGCTGGGCCCTGAGACATTGTCCCTGCTGATTTCTCCCATTTATGATAACAATAAAAACTATTTGGGACCCATGGTCACTTGGGACATCATTTCCGAGAAAGTCACCCTCGTAGAGACTTTGGAGGAGACATCCAACCAATTGGCGGCTGCCTCTGAGGAGCTGTCTGCCACAGCTCACCAGCTTTCAGCCAACTCTGAGAAGACAACGGAAGAGTCTAACTCCGCGGCCTCAGCCACCGAAGAGGTTTCCCGGGGAGTTCAGGTTGTGGCGACAAATACTGAGGAGATGGTGGCCTCTATCAAGGAAATTTCAGAGTCCTCTGCTAAGGCTGCGGAGATGGCAAAAGATGCTCTCTCCCAGGCGCAAACCACCAACAACACGATGCAGAAGCTAGGGATGAGTAGTAAGGAGATTGGCAATGTGATCAAGGTGATTAGCTCCATCGCCCAGCAGACAAATCTATTGGCTCTTAATGCCACGATCGAGGCGGCCCGGGCTGGCGATGCAGGAAAAGGTTTTGCTGTCGTGGCCAATGAAGTTAAGGAATTGGCAAAACAGACGGCCACTGCCACTGAGGAGATCACCAATAAAATCGAAGCGATTCAAAAGGATTCGGACGGAGCCGTTCATGCGATAGGGGGTATTGCAGAGGCCATCGAGAAGTTGAATGGCATTGCCTTGACGACTGCTGCTGCTGTTGAGGAGCAGACGGCCACGACCAATGATGTGGCAAGGGTTGTGCAAGAGGCCAAAGAGGGAGTTGATGGAATTGCCGGGACGGTAAGAGCTGTGTCAAAGGCCTCAGAGGAGAACTCTGCCGGGGCTCGTCAGACTCTAGATGCCTCTCAGGGGCTTAATCAGCTTGCGACTCGACTTAAGGATTTGGTTAAGGAGATCAAGGTTTAATGAATTTGTTGGTGGTGGATGACTCATCTTTTATGCGAACAGCTCTTCGCAAGGCCCTCGATGGACATGGGGGGCTAAGGGTCGTCGCCACCGCCAGCAATGGCCAGCTGGCCTTAGAAAGGCTGGAGCAGCACAACATTCACCTGGTGACCCTAGATTTAGAGATGCCGATTATGGATGGAATTGAGACTTTAAAAGAGATACGAAAACGCAGTAAAGTTCCAATCATCGTTCTGTCTGCGGTGACGCCGCGGGGGGGTGAGCTCGCTTTAGAGGCTTTGAGTTTGGGGGCTGATGAAGTCCTTGCAAAACCCGGAGGCCAAGACTTTAACTTGGAAAATTCAGAGGAGAAGATCCGCGATTATTTGCTGCCGAGAATTCTACAGTTTCAGGCGGGAT
>SKYF01000148.1 GCA_007128005.1 Bdellovibrionales bacterium | reverse complement strand
TCAGGGGTTGATTTTGTACTCGAGGAAGCGGCACTCGATGGGGCCGTTGTGGACGGGAAAGCGGCGGGTGGCGCGCATCTTAAGGGCCTGGGTGAGCTCGGGGTCTCCGGAGAGCAGGTAGCAGCTCCAGCCCTTGAACTGACCTTTAAGGGTAAAGGCCAAGTCCTGGTAGAGATCCTCAAGCTCGTACCTGTTGCCGAGACGCTGACCATAGGGGGGGTTGACCACAACCACTCCCGGAGGAGCCGCCTTTAACTCCTCGGGCAGTTGCACCTGATCGACCGCTGAGCGCTGAAAGCGAATCAGCTCATCCACTCCGGCTCGCCGAGCATTGGCACGAGAGGCCTTGATGGCCTCTGAGGACAGATCAAAACCAAACAGCAGCGGGTGAGCTTCTGTCTCCTTGTTCAGGCTCTGACTGAGCACCTCGTCCCAGAGGTCGGCCTGAAAGTTTTTAAGTCGCTCAAAGGCAAAGCCTCGGCGCAAACTGCCTACAGGAGTGCCCTGAGCCATCAGGGCGGCCTCGATCAGCCAGGTTCCCGAGCCGCACATAAGGTCCACCAAGGGCTTGTCCGGAGTCCAAGAGGTCATCTTCAAAAGACCTGCTGCCAGGTGCTCGCGAAGCGGGGCCAGACTTGTATCCTGACGGTAGCCGCGAAAGGACAAGGCCTGCCCAGAGGTATCAATGCTCACCGAGAACATCTGCTTCACAGCTCTGACCACAATCTTCAGATCGGGGCTTTCGGTGTTCACACTGGGGCGCAGCCCCAACTTTTCACGGAACTGATCCACCACGGCGTCTTTGACTTTCATGGCCACAAAGCGCTGATCGCGAAACTCTCCGCTGTCTCGCACGGAGGCCTCCACCGCCAGAGTTTGAGTCTCTGGATCGATGTACTTGGTAAAGTCATGGCGAAGAATATTCTGGTACAGCTCTTCGGGTCGGTAGGCGGGAAAGTCCAGGACGGGAAGCACCACTCGGGTGGCCGTGCGCAGCTCAAGGTTGGCCCTGTAGCATTCAGCCCAACTGCCTTCAAAACTCACCCCAAAGGCCGTTTTGGCAAAGCGCTTAAAACCCAGCTCTTTGAACTCAGCCTCTAGAACATCCAAAAGACCGCGCGAAGTGAGGGCCAAAAACTTTGCCACTCAGTCTCCATCCTCGGCCTCGTCCGCCGAGCTCGGGGCTGGAGCCTGTCTGGCAGGTGCCTGACGTCCACTCTCACGCATCACCTGAGCCCTCAAGGTGGCGGCATCCATACGCCGTTCCGCAGTGGGCAGGCTGGGCAAAACCTGAAGATCCTCCTCGTCCACCCCTCCAGGGTAGAGCCTTTGCCTGGCGGCTTCGTCCCGTTCAGCATCATGGATCCTGGGGCGCACATCGGCCCACAGATTCTCAGGAGCCAGGGTCCATAGCATCGCTAAAACAAGGGCCACCAAAAGTGATAGCCTTACAGCCTTCAAAGGCCCTAATCTCATGCGCATCCCTGATTTTAAGTCCATTGTAGAGTGATCCCCTTTCGATGTTGTGCCATAGGAATTTGCTCTCTCACCCTTTCTATGCGATCGGCATTGAGCTCGGCAAACAAAACTTCTGGCTCGGCGGTCTTAGCTTCGGCCACAATCTCTCCCCAAGGATCCACCACAAGACTGTGCCCGTAGCGACGCGGGCCCGCTTGGGCTGGAGCCAGCACATAGCACTGGGACTCAATGGCCCTTGCCCGCAGTAGGCAGTGCCAGTGGGCCCGCCCTGTGGGCTTTAAAAAAGACGAGGGCACCGTCAGCAGATCCACTCCCTCTCGAGCGTAGTGGGCATAGAGCTCGGCAAAGCGCAGATCATAGCAAATGCTTAAGCCCGCCCTCCAGCCAGAGCAGTCCATAAGTTGAGGACCTTGACCAGGACAAAACTGCTCAGACTCTCTTTGCGAGGGAGCTCCCTCCACGTCCACATCAAAGAGATGGATCTTGCGGTAAACCACCTCCACCTGCCCACTGCGGTGGACCCGCAGGCTGGCGTTGCTGGGGCGCTGTTGCTGTGCTGTGACTTCCTCCCTCAGCGGAATGGAACCAAGAAAAATGTCTGTCTGCTGTTGTTGCGCAAGACGGGACAGCTCTCCCAAAAATGGGTGATCCAGCCCCAGACTCTGCATGGGACTGGAGCTTTTCTCCCGCTGAAAGAGGCAGTTTTCTGGAAAAAACAGCCAGTCCGCTTGGGAGCTAGCCTGAACAAACAGCTCCTTGAGTTGGAGGAAGTTGCTCTCAAGATCCTCCCCACAGACCATCTGACAGAGGGCGACCTTAAGCTGTCTCACTGCACAGTCCGAGCAGAGTCTTCTGCAAGCTCACTCACAGCGGCTTTGCCCACCTGGCGACAGCTCCAATTGGCCCCCTCAAGGTTGCCCCGAATGTTGTCCATAAAGCCCTGACAGGAATCCTGATGGCGAGCCCGCCCGACCACCTCGGCGACACCCCCTTTGCTATAGTGGGTTTCACAGCCCCCTTCGGTGGAAAAAACCCCAATACTGCGCACATTCTGCTGGTGGCGACACAGCACAAAGGACTCGGCCGGCCTGACTGCGGCCCAGCCCAGCTGTGGCAGAAGTAAACTCATAGAAAATAAAAAACCCCGAAGTGCTCTCACGTCGGGGTCAGAATAACAAACTTGTGGGGGGGTGACAATGTCGAGGCCCTTTCTTGGAGCCGCGGCTTAGGATTCCTTACTGGCTGCAGCTGAAGCAGAGGCCTTTTTCTTCTTTTTTGCGCCCTTGGCCGCAGCGGCCTGAACGAACTTCACCTTGCTGTAGTCGAACACTCCCTCTTTTTTAAGGATCCCCTCTTTTTTATCAAAGTGAGTCTGCACTCGGACACCTTGAACGCGAATCTTGAGGTTTTTCTTGTCAACTCCAAGCACTGTGCCCTTTTTGCCCTTTTCCGCTCCGGAGATCACTTCTACAGTGTCGCCCTTTTTGATTTTTAGCTTCATGACTTCGCTCCTTTGGCCGACTTCGCGCCACCTTTCAGCTGACGCTGAATGCGATTTTTGATCTCAAGAGCCCTTTTAGACAGCTTTTCATTGGGCTGGTTGAGCAAGAAGACATCAAATCCACCCATATGCTCCATGCTGCGGATGGTGCTGGTTGCCATTTTGAGGCTCACCATCTGCTTCAGCGAACGGCTAAACACTCGTTTTTGCTGAATATTTGGACTAGCGGTTGACTTTGTTTTGATGTTTGAGTGGCTCACCAGGTTTTTGACCACGGGCCCTTTTCCTGTCAATTCACAGCGAGGCATACATTGCTCCTGACTTGCTCCTGATTGGGTCTTTACGATTTCAATTCAGTCAAAAGTGAAGCTATAGGGGAAAAGAATCTTGTAGGCAACCCATTTCTATCGTATACCCCCGCTATTGACTGACAATTTGGCATAAGAAGGTGTTTGCTATGAAGAAATCCTATCGTTCAAAATATCGCCCAGAATTCCCCAGTGACTTTCACTTTGACTACAAAGATCCCGTCACTCTGTACCGCTTTATTATGGAAGGTGGAAAAATCATCCCCTCTCGCATCAGCAAGTTGAGCAACACTCAACAGCGCCACGCCGCTGGAGCCGTTAAAAAGGCCCGCTCTTTGGCCCTTTTACCCACAGGCTCCGATGCCTACGATCGCTTTGAGCGACCTGAGCTGATCTCTCCAAAGCCCATCTCTTTGGATTGATCCAGAGAGCCAAATATCTTTTTTGACAGCCTGAACAAGGGCGCGTAATCTCAAAAGAGTTGCTTTTAATTATCATGATAATATAAAGTGGTTCTTTATGTACATTCCTCGCGCCCTCAACCCTCTGAAAATACTAGAAAAGAAATCCTGTTTTTTGTTGGGGCCACGACAAACGGGTAAGTCCACACTCATCAGGAACTCTCTACCTAAGGCCAAAACCTACAATTTACTGGACTCCAATACCTATATTTCTCTTCAAAAAAACCCTGCTCTGATTCGGCAGGAGCTCACAAAAGATGACACAATTGTGGTGATCGATGAAATCCAAAGAATTCCTGACCTCTTAAATGAAGTTCATTTGATGATAGAGGAGCATCAAATCACCTTTCTCCTTACGGGATCCAGTGCTCGCCGCCTTAAGACCAAAGGTGTGAATCTATTGGCAGGCCGAGCCCGCTCAAGACATCTTCATCCCTTTATTCAGAGTGAGCTCAAGGAGCAGTTTGAGCTCCAAAAAGCCCTAGAGGTTGGCCTTCTTCCCTCAGTTTACTTCTCGGACAACCCCAGGGAGGATTTGCGGGATTACGTGAACACCTATTTGGAATTTGAAATTGCTGCGGAGGCTGTTGTTCGCAATCTGGGGGTCTTTAGTCGATTTTTGGAGGTCGCAGCCCTTTCCAACGGACAGATGCTCAACTACAGTCAGATTGCCTCTGATACAGAAGTAACAGCTCCGACCATTCGCGAGTATTTCCAAATACTAGAGGACACGCTGATTGGCCAACGCCTTGAGCCCTTTAAGCGAACCAAGAAGCGAAAGGCCATTGTGACACCCAAATTTTATTTTTTTGACACAGGAGTTGTTCACCATCTGGTGGGCCGTCAGTCCCTGGCACCAAAGACCAAAGAGTTTGGAGATGCTTTTGAAACCTACATATTTCATGAGCTACAAACTTACTGTGACTACAATTTTGGTCCCAATTCTTCCTTACACTACTGGCGCTCGACCTCTGACTTTGAGGTCGATTTTATTTTGTCGGAAAAAATCGCCATCGAAGTCAAAGCCAAGGAAAATGTCAGTGACCGGGACCTGAAGGGACTCAAGGCTTTGCGTGAAGAGGGCCTCTGTGAGCGATATGTGGTTATGAGTCTCGATAAGGTGCCTCGAATTATCGATGGAATCGAGATTCTTCCTTATACAAAATTTCTAGATGAGCTTTGGACTCATCATTGAGGGAGAGTGGATCATGTTTTGGATTGCCGTGACTCTTGTGATGGGAGCCCTTGGGGTGAGCCTGCGCTGGCTGGTGATTGGGCTGGTGGGGGTGACCAGTTTTCCCTGGGCCACTTTGGGGGTCAATATCCTTGGCAGCAGTTTGATTGGAGTGCTCTATGCAGAAATGGTAGCTCGAGGGGGCACAGCTTGGACCCCTCTTGGAGCCGCCCTGGCTGTGGGCTTTTTAGGAGGGCTGACCACCTACTCGAGCTTTTCACTGGATGCCCTGCGCCTAATGGAAAACGGCCAATGGAGTGTGCTGACCTTTTATATTCTCGCACAGAATATCTTTTGTATCTCCGCCTGTGGGCTCTCCTACCTGACAGCCAGATACTTCTTGTCTCTTTCCTAGTACCTTTTTAAGGAAATCGAGCACAGTTTTCCGAGACAATCATCAGCTCCCAGACCTCTTGGCGGGGCATTTCAGCGGCCCCTGGCAGGATCTCAAACATTCGCTCGCGGAACTTCTCCCACTCACTCTCGCCGTAGAAGAGCTCCACCACCAGCCTCAGAGAACAAAACAACGACATATCTGCCGCATCCAACCAACCAAACTTCTGGGTGTAACTGGCTGGAGGGCTTTCTCCCCAAGCCAGCCGCACCAGCAGCTCCAAGCTGTCCAGGACCCTCGTTTTGAGATTTCTGACCCGCCCCACTCGGCTGCGACACTCCCTTGAGACCTTGTTCATATCTGCAACCATGGTCCGCATCTGCAGAAAGAACTCATAACAGCCCCCGGGAGAATTCGTCCCGCGACAGTGATCAATCAGTCGATCAAACTCAGGGCGCATCTCCACCACCCCCTTTTTTTGTGGGTACAAAAAGCGGTCCTGACTCTGCCTAAAAGTATCCACTTGAATGTCACAGACAGAGCGCGGGGGATCGTAGATCAACAAAAACAAAATTCCCGCCCCAATGACCAGAGCGGCCAAAGTGCCCTTTGAAAGCTGGTTGAAAAAATCATTCAAACTTGGACTCCCCCTCAGGCTAGAATGCCCCTAGCGGGCTAGCTTCCCACAGCCCCCACCTCGCCTAGGCTCAAAGGGGTTTCTCACCTGCCAACCGGACTGAATCCACTCGGATCGATCTCGATCACAAAAGAAAATTCGATACCTATCGACATCAAAGGAGCG
>SKYF01000177.1 GCA_007128005.1 Bdellovibrionales bacterium | reverse complement strand
TTGCCGGAAGCACCTAGCCCAGTTCATTTGGAAAAGAGTCTCTATGAGATAGAGCGGCTGATGGATGAAAAAAGGGCGGCCTAAGGCTCAGACACTTGGCCACGATAGATAAAACTGGCCCCGCCCATCAGTCGAACATAATCAATCTTAGAGAAACGGCCTGTTTGGTGCATCAATTCCACAAATTTGTCGGCTGCTGGGAACTTGCTAGACGAGCGATTTAAATACTCGTAGGCAGATCGATGTCCGGTGACAAGGCCTCCCAGTCGCGGAACCACATGATTGAAATAAAATCGATAAAAGCTCTTAAAGATCGGCCACTGAGAGTCCCCAGTTTCTAGAACCATAACAAAGCCTCCAGGCCGAGTGACTCGAGCCATCTCGCTGAGAGCTTTGAGGGGCTCGTTCACATTGCGAATCCCATAGGCGATGCTAGTCACATCAAAGGAGGCATCCGGGTATTTGAGGTCTGTGGCATCGGCCCACTCAAACTGAACCTGCAAACCTTGCTCAAGGGCCTTTTTGGGGGCCCATTTGAGCATATCCTCACAAAAGTCAGTGCCAATAACCTCTCCCTCTGGGCCTACATGGGCCTTGAAGTCCAAGGCCAGATCACCGGTTCCTGTGGCGCAGTCTAAGACCCGGCTGCCTTTGCTGGCTTCACTCCACCTCACCAGCTTTCGCCTCCATCTGCGAGCCAGGCCAAAAGTGATGACGTCATTGGCCTTGTCGTAGTCGCTGGAGATAGAGCTAAACAGGGAGCGGATAAACTCTGGGTTTGGGCTGGTGGAGGGAGTCATCGATCTCCTAGTCTCTTGCCAAAGACGGGCAAGAGCAAATTGAGTTGAGTGGTCAGATCTTCAAGGGCCGCATAGTCCAGGGCTTGAAAGCCATCGGACAGGGCTTGGGAGGGGTTGGGGTGAACCTCGATCAGAAGCCCGTCGCAGCCAGCCGCCACAGCCGCCAGAGCCACATCAACGACCAGGCGGCTGTCACCAGTTCCATGAGAGGGGTCGGCGACAATTGGGAAAGAAGAGTAGCGTTTGATATAGGAGACGGCATTGATATCAAAGGTGTTGCGGGTGGCGGTTTCAAAGCTGCGAATGCCCCTTTCACAGAGGATCACCTGATCATTGCCACCTTTGACGATATAGTCGGCGGCCAAAAGCCATTCTTTTATAAGGGCCGAAAAGCCTCTCTTCAGCAGAATGGGCTTGTCGGTAGAGCCCAGTTCTTTAAGGAGAGAGTAATTGTACATATTGCGCGAGCCCACCTGAAAGGCATCGACAAGGTCGAGCATATCTCCAATGTGCCGTGGGTCGGTGACTTCGGAGATAAAGGGCAGTTGAACTTCTTGTTTCACTTGTCGGGCGATGGAGTAGGCCTCTTTGCCCAGCCCCTGAAAACTTTCAGGGCTGGTGCGCAGTTTAAACATCCCTCCTCTGAGAGCCACAGCACCAAGGCTTTTTACTCGATGGGCCACGTTCTGAAAATGCTCCAGAGACTCCAAGGAGCAGGGGCCCGCAATGAGACAGAAATCATTGCCTCCCACCTCACAGGCGCCAATTTTAACGCGATTTGTTAAAGGTGAATTGTGGATTGTGTTCAACGTCCTCTCCCTGCAGCTCTTGATAGCACAGCCCTAGGGTAAATTTGAGCAGATTATTTCATTATCTCGGTGACCTTTTATGAGATGCGAAATAGGGAGTTTCTGTATGGACCAGGAAATGGATCAGCAAATGGATCAGCAAATGGATCAGGAATTCAGCGAATTTCTCCGTCAGGGGGCCCTTATCTCCGATCCTGGTGGAGGCCTGCATTTGGGTTGGGGTTTTTTGGGATCCTTTGCTCACCCCAAACAGGCCAGGGCCCAAGGGGCTCAGGCCATTTTTTACGCCCCAGATTTTTTTTTGAGGGAGCCTCTTCCCTGGTTGGGCTTTCGATTCCATCAAAAAGTAGAGCTTTCTGAGTTCAGGGATAGGCTGCAAGGGGCGGGTGCTAGAGCCACCAAAGGGCAAGAAAGGCAAGGGGCTGGTAGTCCTTGGCAGGAGCCAGAGCTTTCAGGCTTTGCTCAGGATTTTGCTCGGGCCAAGGCGATGATCGCCGAGCAGCAGGCAAGCAAGCTGGTGCCAATCACCTTTGCTCGCCGCAGCCACTGTCCCACTGTCGAGGAGAGGAGGGCTTGGTTGCTGAACCTCTCAAGCCAACTGGGCCCGGCTTGGCTGTATGGCTTTTGGTTAGATGCCCCCGCGAATGAGGGCCTTTTGGGCTTGACCCCCGAGCTCCTATTGAGTCTTGAGCCTAAGGGCCAACTTCAGACAATGGCTTTGGCGGGGACGGAGCGACCTCAAGGGCCGAGTCTTTTGACAGATCCTAAACAGTGGGCTGAGCACCAGTGGGTGGTCAGGGATATTTGTGAGCGACTGGGTGGAGCTTCTCAAGTCAGGGAACTTGAAAGTGGGCAGACATATGAATGGCAGATGCCGCAGATTAAACATTTAAGAACGGATATCAGGGCAGAGCTGAAGGAGTCCTTCTGGGAGGAGGACAAAGGCTTTCAGAGCTTAGTGGAGCTGTTGCATCCCACGGCCGCGCTGGGCTCCTTTCCCCGAGAGGCCCTGACTCCTTGGACGGAGCAGGCCTCCACAGAGCAGCTGGATCGCGGTCGCTTTGGAGCGCCTTTTGGCTTTTATCAGGGGCCGGAAAGTGGACCCAGCTGGGCCGTGGTGGCCATTCGCAATGTGCAGTGGGCAGATGGGGTTTTACGTCTGGGCAGTGGTTGCGGAGTGGTGGAGGAGAGTCAGCTTGAGGGAGAGTGGCAGGAGCTGGCTCTCAAGCGGTCTGTGGTGTTAAGGGGTTTAAATAATGAATGTTGAGGTGGCAAGGCAGTGTCTGGAGCATCTCTTTGCTCTTGGAGTGAGGGAGCTCTGTCTGTGCCCGGGCTCGAGAAATGCCCCCTTGGTCGAACTCTTAAGTCGTAGTTCTGACTTTCATCTGTGGACTTTTTTCGAGGAGAGGTCGGCGGCTTTTTTTGCTCTGGGACGAAGCCAAGTGTTGAGGCAGCCGGTGGCGGTCATCACCACGTCAGGCACGGCGGCAGCGGAGCTCCTGCCTGCCGCCATTGAAGCCCACTACCTGAGAGTTCCCCTCGTGCTGGTGACTGCAGACAGGCCGAAGTCCTACCGCGGGCAGGGGGCCCCCCAGAGCATCGAGCAGGTGGGCCTGTTTTCTACCTATGTGGAGAGCAGTCTGGATTGCAGCCCTGAGGACCTAACCCCTTGGTCTGAGCTGTCATCTTGGTCGGTCCAAAGGCCCATTCACATCAACCTGTGCTTTGATGAACCTTTGATTGATGGGCCTCTGATGGATGGTTCTTTGCTGGATCTCGAGCTTTGTCTGAAGGAGGCTCAGGCGCCTAAAAAGGCAAGGGACTTTAGCCCGTCCTTATCCACCCAGTCAGGGACAGGCTCTGTGGCAGAGAGTTTGAGGGCTTTTGCTCAGAGGTCTCAGCGTCCATTGGTCATTGTGGGGGGACTGCCCTTGGGCTATGCGGAGAGGGTGGCGGAGCTGTTGATTGCTGTGGGAGCCCCCTGCTTGCTGGAGGCCCCCTCGGGACTGAGGCAAGGCCCGGAGGAGCTCAGGCGGCTGCAGTGGACCAGTGGCGAGTCGCTGTTGCGAGAGCTGATTCGCCAGGGGGAAATTGATGGGATCCTCCGCTTTGGCGGCGTTCCCTCATTGCGCCTGTGGCGGGATCTGGAAAAGGAGTTTCGCAGTCTTCCTGTGCTGTCTTTTGCCTTGGGTGGCTTTTCAGGTTTAAGTCGGCAAAGACCGAGCTCCAGCACAGAGAGCGTCCACCTTGAGCGGCTCTGGGGTGCAGAGCCCTCAGCACTTGAGACTGTGCAGGTTCTGAGCAATTGCTGGCCGGGCTCGCAGAGACAGGCCCTGCTGGATCGAGACAGGGACAGACGCAGGCAGTTGGATCAGCTAGTGGACGGGGAGCCAGAGTCCGAGTGGGCCTGGGTGCGCAGAATCTCCGAGTCCATCGGCCCCAAGGCCCATGTATTTTTGGGCAACAGTTTACCCGTTCGAGAGTGGGATAACTGGGCCAGTGTGGGGCCCAGGCAGTGGAGGATTCATGCCAATAGGGGGGCCAACGGCATTGATGGTCTCGTTTCGAGTTTTCTGGGGCTTATTCAGGGTTCAGATGAGGAGAATTGGGCCCTACTGGGAGATCTCAGCGCTCTTTATGATTTGGCGGGCCTTTGGCCCCTTGGCCAAATTCAAGCTCGGCTTCAAGCCAGGGCTCAGTTGGTGATTTTGAACAATCAGGGGGGGCAGATATTTCGGGGGCTGTATGGGCATCCCATCTATCAAAATCGCCATCAATTGGGCTTTCGGTCTTGGGCCGAGATGTGGGGGCTGGAATATCGACTCCTCACTCAGCC
The DNA here is from genome assembly GCA_007128005.1 of Bdellovibrionales bacterium. Classification (GTDB taxonomy): domain Bacteria; phylum Bdellovibrionota; class Bdellovibrionia; order Bdellovibrionales; family UBA1609; genus SKYF01. Next base: position 45,320 of record SKYF01000177.1, on the reverse strand, counting down.
CCAAGAGCTCAAGGCCCTTGACTCTGTCTCCATGATCTTTGAAGTTCGACCGGACAACCAAGCCACAGAGCGGCTAGAAAGGGCCCTAAAAAAGGGTCTATAAGAGAGGGCAATGATTCAACTGATTGCTTTACATGGATTTCTCAACCGAGGTGATATTTTTGATCACAGCTTAGGGCACTGGGCTGCGGACCATCCCGAACTGGAGTTCAGCTGCTGGGCTCCGGACCTTTTCTCACCAGACACGCCTTTGTCGGCGGACCTTACCATGTCCGAGTGGGTGGAGCGCTTTTGTGAGTTAGTAGAGGTGCACACTCATCCGGACTTCCCCCGTGTTTTGCTGGGTTACTCCATGGGAGGACGGCTGGCCATGCAGGCTCTTGTGGCCTACCCTCAGCTGTGGTCTGCTGGGATTTTAATTTCTGCCCACCCAGGGGAAGAGGACAGCTACGAGCGCCAGGCCTGGAGGCAAAATTGGTCTGAACGCTTTGCCTCAGGCGAGGACTTTGCTCGGCTGGCTGAAGACTGGCAGGGCCAGGATGTTTTGAGAGGTTCAGACTCTCGGTCCAAAGCCTACAGAGTTCAGGAGGAGGACTTTGATCGTGAGGCCTTGGCTCTGGCCTTGGCTCGCTGGGACAGAACCCAACATTTGTTTTCGCTAGAAGAGGTGCAGGAGATTGGCCGTCCGCTGTTGTGGTGTTGGGGAGAACATGATGGAGTTTACTCTCAGCTTTATCGACAGCTCAGAGAGCAGGGCATTCCCGGTGAGTGGCGGGAAGTCAAGGGGGCAGGGCATCGGGTGCCAGTGGAGGCCCCTCGAGAGTTGGCAGGACATTTGGTGGATTTTTTAAAAAGCATTGACCTTGAGGAGGTAGAAGTTGAATCCAATTGAAATCAGTGAAGACGGACTGTTTATGAAGCTTAAGACCACAGACAGCCAACTTGTCCAAATTCGACTTACGAGTGTGGGAGCCCTTGAGGAGGTGACCGGGACCAGCCGCTCTTCAGGGCATTTGCGGATTTATGTGGGGGGGTATCGCTTTTCCGTCGAGGCGAAGATGGAAGAGGTGATGGAAATTTTAAAGCAGACTTAAGGCCCCCAAAGGAGAATGAAATGAGTCAAATAAATGTACAGAAGACCGCCTGGAATTCGGTAAAGAGTTTTGAAGACATTCGCTTAGAAGTCACGGAAGACGGAATTGCCAAGATCACTATCAATCGACCTGAGGTGCGCAACGCCTTTAGACCTCAAACAGTCAAGGAGCTTCAGGAAGCCTTTGAGTGGGTGCGAGAGGACTCGCGAGTGGGAGTGGTGATCTTAACCGGAGAGGGCAAAGAGGCCTTCTGTGCTGGAGGAGATCAAAAAGTGCGAGGCCATGCGGGCTACGTGGGCAGCGACGGGATTCCTCGACTCAATATTTTGGATGTACAAAAGCAAATCCGCTCTCTGCCTAAGCCAGTGATCGCCATGGTGGCAGGGTATGCCATTGGTGGGGGGCATGTGCTTCATGTGGTCTGTGACCTCACCATTGCGGCTGACAACGCTCGCTTTGGCCAGACGGGGCCGAAGGTGGGATCCTTTGATGGAGGACTTGGCTCCAGTTATTTGTCTCGAGTGGTGGGTCAAAAAAAGGCCAGAGAGATTTGGTTTCTCTGCCGTCAGTACTCTGCTGAGGAGGCCCTGGAGATGGGGCTCGTCAACAAGGTCGTCCCCTATGAGGAGCTGGAGCAAGAGACATTGGCCTGGTGTCGGGAGATATTGAGTCATTCGCCTCTGGCCATTCGCTGTCTAAAGGCCGCCCTCAACGCAGACTGCGATGGTCAGATGGGGCTTTTGGATTTGGCCGGCAATGCCACTCTTCTCTATTATATGTCTGAAGAGGCCAAGGAGGGCAAAAATGCCTTTGTGGAAAAGCGCTCTCCAGATTTTTCCAAGTTTCCACGACTACCTTAAGAGGACTGTGTGATGATCCATTGGCTGAAGGCTTTTCGCCCCAAGACCTTAACGGCAGCTGTTGTTCCCGTGCTGGTGGCCACAGCCCTTGTGCCTGCTCTAGGCTATGAGCTTTTGTGGTGGGTCAGTGGACTGGCCTTATTTTCAGCTCTGTGCATTCAACTTGCAACCAACCTCTTTAACGATGCCATTGATTTTAAGAAAGGCGCAGATCAGTCGGATAGGATTGGCCCCCAGAGGGTGACTCAAAGCGGTCTGTACTCTGTCCGCCAGGTCATGATGATGGGAGCTGTGTTTGTTTTGTTGGCATTTGTCTCAGGGATTCCTCTTGTTATGCAAGGGGGGTGGCCCATAGTAGCCATCGGACTTGTCTCCTTGGCTCTGGCTTACGCCTACACAGGGGGCCCCCTGCCTTTGGCCTACTTGGGGCTAGGGGAAGTCTTTGTGATTTTATTTTTTGGATTGATTGCAGTGGGAGGGGTCTTTTACCTGCACACAATGACTCTGCACCCTGCCGCCCTTGTGGCCGGTCTTCAAGTCGGGCTTTTGGCCACGGCTCTGTTGGTCATAAATAATATTCGGGACAGGGAACAGGATCTGAGGGCAGCAAAAAAGACCCTTGCCGTGCGCTTTGGTCTGAAGTTTTCCCGCATAGAGATCCTTTTGATCTATCTCTTGGCCCTAGCTTTGGGGGTTTATTGGTTTCAGCAGGGGCAGTGGCTTGCGGCTTTCCTGCCTTTGGTGGTGTGGCCTCTGGTGCGTCAGATTATCCACCAGGTGTTTTTCACAGAGCCAGGGGCTCACTACAATGAGCTTTTGGGCAAGGCGGCTGTGGTGCACATTCTGTTTGGGGCTCAACTTGTTTTTGCCTTTGTGGTGATGGGGCTTATGCCATGAGTAGGTTATCATGAGTCAGCTGCGGCGACTCTGGGTGAGCCCCTACGTTTTGAAGAGCGCTGCAGGAAATTTGACAGAGGTAGAAGGGCTGCTTTTGCGCTGTGAGTTTTGTGAAAGCAGCCTGGATATGGGTTATGGCTGCTTGCAGTCATGGCCGGAGCTTGGAGAGCCAGGCCTAAGGGAGCTGCTCCCCTCTTTGTCAGCAGGCTTTCGTTCCCCCGAGCCTCTGGTACAAAGAGCTCTCGATATGGCCAAAGAAGACGCCCTGGGCCGGACTCATCAACAGAGCTTACTCAATCTGAACCATATGATCCCTCTCAGTCATATTCTCAACCCTGTGCCGGGCTCGGATCTAGATGGGCTTGGCTATAGTCACTTGAAAATCAAACTTCGGGCTGAGAATCAAAGAGAGGTGAGGGACACTCTCGAGTTGTGGTTAGGGAGTCTGAGTCCTCATCAGCGTCTTCGCTTGGACTTTAATGGAAGCTTTCACTCAGCCACCCAATTTATAAATTGGTGGAGAGACTTCCAGGCCATTTTAGAACCCTGGATTGACTTTATTGAAGACCCCATCAGTGATGCCACTTTGGAGTCTTGGATGGAGATGGAAGGGTGGGCTCCTGTGGCAGCAGACCGACAGATTGATTTTGAGGTTTTAAGACAGGCAAAGATCCGCATCTGGAAGCCTTTGGTCGGAGACATGGACTGGGCCAGAAAGAGCTCGGGAGTACAAAGAGTGATCACCACCACCAACTTGGACCATCCTCTGGGGCAGGTCTACGCTATGCTGCAGGCACAGAAGTTTACAAGCGATGAGGTCTGTGGTCTGCAAACCAAAGATTTTTATCAGCCAGATGAGTTTTCAGAGAGCATTTCCTATCAGGGCCCTCAAGCTCATGTGGAAGTTGAGGGTGGAGGGCTGGGTTTTGAATCTCAGCTAAAGGCACGGAACTGGAAGGAAGTAGAGGTCCTATGAGGTCCTCTCTGACAACACCCACAGTCGACTGGGAGGGCAAGGGGTCTCACCTTTTGCTGAATCCCAACTGGCCTCTCAAGCTTCGCGAGCAGATCGCAGAGAGAAGTGAAGAGCAGAGAAGGATTTGGCCAGAGCTGATATGGCTGGCCACTTCAGGTACCACTCGGCCAAGCGTCTATAAACTGGTAGGCCTATCTCGTCAGGCTTTCTTAGTCTCCGCTCAAGCCGTCAATAGGCATCTTGAGGTGCAGTCAAAGGATCTCTGGCTCTGTCCTCTGCCATTGTTTCATGTGGGAGGGCTGTCCATTTTTGCCCGCAGTTATTTGGTGTCCGGAGTGCAGGCCTTTTTGTGGCCAGGGCCTTGGGAGACTCGGGGCTTTGTTCAGGCCCTTCAAGATCATAGGGTCAGCTTGACTTCCCTTGTTCCCACTCAAGTCTATGATTTGGTGAAGGGGGGGTGCCAAGCCCCTGATAGTTTGAGAGCAGTCCTGGTTGGAGGGGGAGCCCTAGGAGAGAGTCTCTATAAGAGAGCCAGAGCCTTGGGTTGGCCCCTTTTGCCCAGCTATGGAATGACAGAGGCGGCCTCTCAGGTGGCTACAGCAGAGCTCAGCTCCTTAGGGATTGAGAGAGCTCAAGCCAACTCCAGTCTGCCAGTTTTTAAGAGGCTGTCACATATGGAGTGGGAGTTAACGGAACAGAGTGTTTTGAAGATCAAGTCCTCAAGTCTCCTAACAGTTCAGCTGGAGGTGGACTTGGCGAGTTCCCTGCCACCTGTTGCCCAGGACCCCAAGCAGAACAGCTGGTATCAGACCGAGGATCAAGTCAAGTTCTGGTCTCAAGATCGGATGAGCTTTGTGGGTCGACTGAAACAGACCATCAAAGTCAGTGGAGAGCTTGTGAACCTGATGCGGTTGAACCTGTGTTTGGAGGAGCTGCTCTTGGAAAAGGAGAGTTCTTTAAAGTCTGAGCTTGCAGTTGTGGCAAGGCCCTGTTCGAGGCGGGGGGCTGAGTTGGTTCTTCTGAGCGCTCAATCTGTCCCCAGCAAATTCGACCAGGAGCTTTTTGCCCTTTTTAACAGCAGAGTTCTTCCCTATGAAAGACTCAGCCGAGTGGAGAAAACAGACCAAGTGTTGAGAAATCCAATGGGCAAGATTGCAGTGGAGAGCGGAGCTTAAGCAAAAGGATCTTTAGTCAGTCTTAAGTGGCCTAAACAGCGACGGAGAGGCTTTTATGAGGCTTCTGTAGTGGTGACTCAATTGGCTGGAGTCGCAAAACCCCACAGTTTGAGCTGTTTGACTGACATCCAATGACTGAAATAACAGAAGACTTTGGGCCTCAAAGACCCTCAGACGGTTGCGATAGGTGAGTGGGCTGATGCCAAAACAGGACTTAAACTCTCTGTCCATCACGGAGTGATGGTAACCGAGCTTTTTAGCTACATCTCCAATCTTAAAACTCTGTTTAAAGTTCTGGTCGATCTCTTGCTTTGTCCTTTCAGCCACCACAGAGCTCTTGTCCATTTTATCAATGGGAAGGAGGGCGTTGGCGTTTTGCAGCCAGTTGAGGACATCAGTGGGATTGAGGATGTCCAGATTTTTCGGCCAGGGAAAAACACAGGCTGTCCGAGGGGCAGTCGTAGGTGGGTCATTTTTTGAAAGTATACAGGACCAGTTGAGATGACCGGTCCCAAGAATCCATTCCACCAGGTTAAACTTGGGGATAAAAACAATGTTTTTTCCTATAAGGGGAAGGACTTTACCCCTGGCTCTTAAAGCCACCTGCCCCGGCTCAAAATCACAAAAAGTGAGAGTCCATAGGTCAGGAAAAGCATCAATTTCAGAGGCAGGAGACTGCCAAAAATGGGATCGCTGCATGAATAATAAATCAGAGGAAATTCGATAGTAGCGCGAGCTATAGGTGGCCGTGTCCACGACCAAGGGCTTTAGATTGGAGAGTTGTCTATCGATCATGCTACTTTCAGATTGTAGAGCCCTTCTCGTTTAGAAGGCAAGTACATTGCTTCGGTCTTATCCATAAAGGCCTCCCAGGCCGAGCTATGGTTCTTGATCTCAAAGACGAGATCTCGCTCAGTGGACTGGGTCAGTTTAAGGTTGAGTTCAACTGGACCCCTTGATCCCAGATCAATGAATGCTCTTGTGAATCCAGAATGGGGGAAATCATCAAGTCTCTTGGTTCTCTTGACAGCAAGGTGGCTACGGGAGGCGTTACGAACTTGGGTGATCTGTCCTGTAAGTAGGAAAAAGATGGGTATGTTGGTGGTAAATCTATGTAACTGGCGCCTGAGTTTTGGTTTTAATAGTCCAAGTTCATCAAAAACACTCTGATAATTTTGAAAGTTATAGCTGCTACGTATGAAATACTGGTGCTGCTCCTTTAGACTCAAAACAAGATCTGATCTCAGTTGAGCAAAGAAGTGGTAGAGGTCTTCGGGAGTCATCGTTGGAGTATCAATGACAAGAGGGCTGGCAGAGCCATCTTGGACGAATGGGCGTTCACTATAAAGTGTCCCACCAAAGAGAAAATGAAACAGATTTTCTTTTTTGGGTAAGTGAGCGTACTTCTGGTGGACTCGCCCTCGCAGTTCCCCTAGGGGCATTTGCATTCCAAGGGCGGGAGCTCCACAGACAAAGTCATAATCATTTTTGAGGCAGCCTTCTGCAAGTCGATCAAAGAGAAGAATATTTTCGTAGAAGGACTTGTGGCTGGGATTGATGCTGATAATCAATTGGTCTAGCGCCTGGGATTCCTCGCACAGAGCAAAGTAGTTACGAATAAGATGAAATAGGACATGGCCTCCATGACCTTGATGAGAATCAGCCACAGCCAAGGCCGAGGCCTCGCAGAGGTAGGGGCTGCGTCGTAAGAGGTGCTGGAGGTCAAAGATCTTTCCTGTTGGGAGGCCAAGGCTGGAGTAAACAATGTGAGTGAGAGTGCCGACAACTTTACCTTCATCTTGGGCAATCAGTGTGAGGGTGGTGGGCAAGGCATTGTAGATGCTAAATCTCATGCCAAGAGCCTCCTCAACCCTACTGGTGTAGCCTTTTTGTGCATAGGCTTCGAAGCACAATTTATAGGCTTCCTCCATCTCCTGTCGGCTGCGCGCAACTCGCAGGCTCAGCTGAGAATCAGAGATTTGTCCCAAATTGAGTCGTTGTTGGGCCCTTGGGCCCCGTTCTTTTAGATCTGCCATTGGCTCCCCCTGTTGCTTGTCAGGAAAGGGGTCGGCCAAAGGTCTAGAGGGCTGTTGTTGATTTTTGACTTTTTTTAAAGGTCTATTGGCGCTTGCGGTCTATGGTGATAGCAAAGCGTTTGACACCACCAGTTTTCACCGCATCGATAACTTCGACAACTTGTCCATGGGGGACCTCTCGATCCGCGGCGATGATGGCTTGCACTTCAGGGTTGGTTTGACTGAGCTCCTGGGATTTGGCATTGACCCTTTGCAAGTCGCTGACCTCTCCGTTCAGGAGAATGCGTCCATCTGAGGCCACTGAGATATTGAATTCACTTGGAGTTCCATCTTCTCCACTGGCCGCTTGAGGGAGGTCAATTTTTATATGAGACTGCATGATAAAGGGGGTCGTGATCATAAAAATAATGAGTACGACAAGAATAATGTCCACAAAGGGGACAATATTGATGTCCGATATGGGCTCATCGTCGCCCGAAATCTTTGCGGCCATTAGGAGCTCTCCCCCCGCCGATAGGTTTTTGCATAGGCCAAGCAGATGTCACGGACACTCTCAAGGCTCTGTAAGATAGATTTTACCTGACGCTGAAAATAGTTATAGGAGATCACTGCAGGGATGGCGACCATCAGCCCTACTGCAGTGGCGATAAGCGCTTTAGAGATTCCAATCATCACGGCTGCCGGATCACCTTGAGTGACTGCCAAGGCCCTGAAAGCATCCATGATTCCAAAGACCGTGCCAAGCAGACCTATAAAGGGGGCGTTTGAACCCACGGTGGCGAGAAAGCTAAGATACTTTTCCAAGTAGGGTCGCTCCATATTTGCATAGGAATTAAAGATTTCCTCCAGGCCTTCAGAGCCGTGCTCCCGAGCATGACGCAAGCCATAGTTTAAGGCCCTGCCCTCCAATGTCTCTCGATCTCGGCTGAGGTCTTCAATTTCACTGAGGCTATTGGCCTGAAGGGATTCTCTGAGGCGCGAACTGACTTTAAGGCTATTTTTTTTTACAGAGCGCAGTACGAGCCAACGTTCGAGCATAAACGCGATGCTGAACACACTTAAACCTATTAGAATCCACAGGGTGATATCGTGTCCTAGATCTGCAATTATGTACAGGCGTTCTGTGAGCATGGAAGGCCTCCTCTATACGTAAAAATCCACCCTCAAAATTATCGCTGGTCTTAAAAGTAGGGGTCAAGGTATCATTTGAGGTCAGCTGGTGCTGGGAGGCGTTAATTTTTATTGGAGCTCAGTTGTTTTATTTTAAGAGTGTATTTTGGGGGACTCTTTGCCTGGCCCTGTTGTCGGGCTGCGGATGGAGGTCTTCACCTACTTCCTCTGTGTTGGTTATTGCTGTTGAGAATCTGTCAGCTGATCTCCTTTCCTGTGGTTTAAACCCCCACTTGGCTCAGGAGATGGAAGGATTGCAGATTTTTTGTGACGAAGCTGTGCGCTTTACCCATACCTTTACCCCGTCAACCCAGAGTCAGGCCGCATTAGCCTCTGTATTGACAGCTCGTTATCCTCACGAACACAACGTCTGGCACAATGGAGACCAACACCTCTCCAACCAGGTGAAGACGGTGGCAGAGGAGGCCGTTGAGAGAGGCTATCGCACAGCTTTTTTCGCGGGAGGTCCTCCTATCTGGCGAAGATCCGGATTAAGCCAGGGCTTTGAACTCTTTGAGGATAACTTGCGGATTGATCTGAGTCGGCTTTACAGGCAGGCATCCCAAACGACGCGCTTGTTCTTATCCTGGTTAGACAGGGAGGTCGGGAATGACCCCTTCTTTTCAGTTCTTCATTTGACCGACTTACAGTTTCCCGATGTCCCTACGTATTCCGCATCTGGGCTGGCTCGAGAAAGGTCCTCTCAGGGGCAACTTATTGAAATTAGTGACGCTCTATTGGGCCTGGTAGAGGGGTTGAAAAGGAAAAAGAGATGGCACAAAACCCATGTTGTACTTATGGGTCTGAATGGTGGGAGTGAGGGGCCAAGGCGCCCAGGGGAGCTCCCACCTTACTCTCTTTATTCTTCAGAGGCTAGAGTTGCACTTTTTGTGAAACCAGCCCAACGCCGCAGAGAACCAGGCTTGGAGTGGAAGATCGATCGCAATGTGTCCTTAGTAGATGTGGGCGCAACCTTGTATGATTTTGTTAAGGCTGTAGGTCCACAGCCCCCCCTCCGCTCTTTAGAGGTTGTGAGTTTGAAAAACACCCTGATCAGACCCCAGGTAGATTGGGATCCAGATCGGTTTATACTTTTAGAGTCCGCATGGCCTCAATGGCGCGAGTTTGGTTCTACTAGATTTGCTCTGAGATCCGGAGAGATTCTTATATTATATGAGGAACCGCTAAAAATTTATAATTCCCTGCTGGATCGAATGGAGGTCATGCCACTGAACGTAGATGAGCCTCGGGTCTCTCAAATTATTCAAGAGGCAGAAAAGTTCTTTGAAGATAAGGGATTTGAGCCGTGGATGAGTCTAGATTTTAGCACCCTCCAAAAAATTGAGATATCGGCTTCTATTTGGCCCGAGGGCAGATCTGACCCTTTTGACCGAATTGATAAAATTGAAAGCCTGATGGAGGATAGGCCCTGGGACAGTCAGATTCTAGGTTGGAGAGCCGATTTGGCTTTAAGACAAAGAGACTGGGAGTACTTTGTTACTGGGAAAGACTTTGTTGAATCCTCTTGGAGGTATGTCGCAAAAAGAAATTTGGGTCAGGAGTTAAAAGGGTTTCTTCTTAAAGGCTGTGCCATTTGGCTGGATGTGGATCAAGCTCCAAAAAGACGTCCGACCCATCAGGAGTGTGAAGATCGCCTATTTATTGATCTCTTAGCTTGGGTGATGGAGGAAGACGCTCAAAAAAAACTGATTTTACAGGAAGTCTTTTTGCGCGGATACTTAAACTTCAAGTTGCAAAGAAAAGTTGCAGAAATGAGTTTTGCCAATTTTTTAAATTGGGACGTTGACTTAAATGTTCTTAGAGGGCCGAATCTAGTCGATCTCTATCTGGCCTTGCCTGAAAGGCGCAGGTACGCCGCAATCGCTCGAAATCGGGTGTTGAGCCGCTCTAAACGCTAGGCTTAGAAATCAACTCAGAACACTCTCAAAGTGAATTTTTCCAATCCAAAAAGGCATTTCTGAATCGGATTTTGCCAAAACCCGACTGACGGCATCCACTGATCGATCGGACTCAGAGAGCGAAAACAGACTTGGGGGTAATGTACTCCGGGATAGAAGCAGGATCTCGTCCCCTAAGTGAAGGCGGACAGACTGAGAGGTCAAGTTGACTGATGGGTCGATGCCCAAAAGGGTCTGAGGGAGAGGGTGAAGAGAGTTTTTTTTATGGGCGAAGTCGGTGGTCATATCGATAGGAGTGTTAAGGGGAACAAGAGGGCTGTTGGGACGACTTAAAAAAACTGCGGGCTGGCCCACCTGAGCCCAGATGAGTTCATTGCCCTTGAGGGTGGCTGCAAACAGCTCAACACCGGCAGTGTATTCATTGCGGTTGTCTTCTCGGTAAATATTTTGATTAGCTATTTGTAATGAGGTTCTCAGGTTGTTCTCGGCTGCTGACAGGCAACTGAGAGTGGGAAAAGGGGATGTGGCCTCTTGGTCCTCTAAACTGGATAAGAAGTGATCCTGAATCACCTGAATGGTTTTTTTTGCTGTACTTCTTGGGCCCCAAGGAGTTGCGACTAAAAACAGCTGGTCTTGAGGGTCGGCGAGAACTTCAGGCCGAGGTCTGAAGAACTTTCCGCTATAGGATCTCTCTTCCAAGGGCATTTTTAGGCCTCCTAGTCAAAAATCAGTTTGTACTGTCTGAGTTTATTGGTCGCCCTGTCGTAATAATCCTCACCGGGGATGCTCTTTTCTCGGATTTCCTGCCACATGGCTTTGGCAGCATCCACATTGCCAATGTCTTCTTCGATAACGCTCTTTTGGTAAATAGGTTGCATTTTTTGTCTGAGCCGATTCATGGCCTGTTGGATAAGGTTTCTGGCCTGTGTATTTTGAGGTGCTAGTTGCTGGGCTCTACGGCAGGTCATAATGGCCTCGCGATAGTTTTCTGCCCCCAACTGCTGTTGGCATTGTTGAATAAGACTACTGAGGTTCTGGTTCAGCTGAGTTTGCAATTGAGAAAGCTCAGATCGTGCAGCTGGGAGGCTATTGTTGAGGTCTGGGTAGTTTCCGTTGACGAATTTTTCGTACTCGGCGATAGCTCTCAGTGCTTGGCCCTGTTCTCTTAGGCTTCGGGCCCTGGAAAGTATGGACTGACCGGCTCGAAATCGCTGCTGTCTCAGGGCCTGGTTTTGCTGTTCTTGCTCTCTTCTCTCCTGCTCTGCCTCTACCTGTTGAATGAGCTCCCAGATGCCTGGATTTTCAGGGGAGAGTTCAATGGCTTCTCTCAGGCAGCGTCGAATCTCATCGGTAGTGGTAGTGCGGGTGATCTGTTGGGCGCAAGCCTGAGTCAAGTCCTTGACTTGGGCTTCGATTCGGCGCAGGCGCTCAAGTTCTCTCCTTCGCTCAATTTCTCTCTGCTGCATGTCCCAGCCTGTGCGACAGTTTTGTTCTAGGATCTTGGATTCCAAATAACTTGGAATCACATCGTGAAGCTTTCTAAGCTCAACGAGGCAGAGCTCAAAATCTCGGCTTTGGAACTGCCTTTGGGCGAGGCGATACAGGTCAATAACGAGATTTTTTTGTTCATCTGTCAAGTGGTCAAACTCTCGTGGGAGAGAAGGGAGGTCTATCCGTTCCTCCTTTTTAGGTTCACTGAAAAGCAGGAAGAGAACCAATGGGAGAAGAGCAATCAAAACGACACGTATTTTTTGATTCTTGTCCAATCGATGCCAAAAACCCAGAGGCCCTTGATGGACCTTGACGGCTCCTCCGGAGGGAAAATCCAATGGATAATCCGGCCCTGCGTCGGCAGGAACCAGGAAGTCGGGAAGAACCAAGGCCTGTGGAGAGTGAGACAGGGAGAGGGCTTTGCTGTCAGAGGACTCGGGTGATAAGGATGCAGATTCCACAGCTTCAAAGACTGAGGGATCCACCGCAGCCTGAAGTTTGTCTTCAAAACTGGTATCTCTAACCTGAAATTCAATGCGGACGTCCATTATGGTGATGACATCTCCACTTTGGATGCCTATAGGTTCGTGAGCGGGAGCCAAATTCCCGTTGACAAGTGTGCCATTGGAGCTACCTAGATCGGTGAGAAAGAAGCCCTCGTTGGTTTGAGTGAGGTCAAAATGACGACGACTGAGGTGTTCAACTGGGACATGGATTTCGCAGCTGGGGTCTCTGCCCGCAGTCCACAGGCTGCCCTCAAGCTGAAGAGTTTCCTTGTGTCCGCTAGGGAGATAGATCTTTAAAAAAGGCACAAGGTGGCTGATGCCCGGAGAAGTGACTTCAGTCTCCCCCCCGAGTAGTTCTGTTTGCTGAGTGGCCACAGGGGCTTCGGGTTCTGCGGCGATATGCTTATCAGCTAGGTAGTGAAATTCATAGGGGGGAGAGGAAAAAACACAGCCGTCATAAAGGTCTAGAGCTTCTACAGGCTGATCCTCATAAATCAAAGCTCCATACTGGGAAAGTAATTGAACAGACCATATTCCATTTTCCTCCCATATTTGAATGTGCCTTCGTGAGATGCCCTTATCTTTTTCCAAGACGATCTCACAGTCTTTGGATCGACCGGCGACATATTTGTTTCCTGAGATCAACTCAACCTGGATAAACTCATAGCCACTTTTAAAAACCTTGAGTCGACCCATCAGAACCTCTCCGCGATCTGTGCTCGACAGGCATCAAAGTTGGCTTTTGCTTCGCGGTAGATATCACTGTTCTGGTCTTTGACCATGGCCATGACGTTTCTAAAGGCCGAGGAACAGGCCGCATACTGGCCTTGGTCTCGATATCTTCGCCCCAACACCACGTGATATTGAACCAACTCGTTGAACTTTCTCTGGGATAAGAGCAGGTAGCGTTGACACAGAACATGTTCTGGATCAAGGGCCAGGCAGGCCTGAAATCCTTTTATTGCCCGCTCATACTGTCCGGCCTGGTAATCCCGAAACCCCTTAACGTAATTGGCCCGAGCTTCTTTGAGAGTGAGAGGATCCCCTTGACGAGGTTGGCGGCGCTGTTCCTCAGCTTTTTGTTTCAACTCCCGAGTGAGCTGAATCTCTGCTTCGATGTCTTCGCGAGTACGAAGGTCTACTGGGGTATCTTCATTTGAGGGGCCGTCAGTGAGCAGCATCGTAAAAAAAGCGAGTAGGAAGAGGATTAGAAAGATGCGGGCTGGGTTCAGTGAAGAGGCAGACTTTGAGGCTTTTCCCGCAATAGGACGTCTTGAGGCCGGGGCCGCAAGGTTCTTGTTGGATGCTTTGATCTGAATATGCAGTGAGAGCTCAGTATCTCCGACTTGAATCTTTGATCCGTTGCGTAGGGGCCGTGAGGTGGTGACTTGGCCATCAACAAACAGCTTGTTGCGGTCACTGACGTTTTGAATCTGTATGGACCCATCGGCTGCGATTGAGATAACTGCATGCTTTCGGCTGCATTTCTTGTCATTAGTTAGGGCGATATCATTTTCAGAATCCCTCCCAATAGATACTTGAGCGGAGACGATTTTGTAGACGCTCCCCTTCTCGGGCCCAGCACTGATCCTCAGACTGTACTCAAGGGTAGGAATTTGTGCTAAGGCAGGATGGCCCATATCAGTCCTCCCCCGCCTTTGGCACAATGATCATGAGTATATAAGCTAGCTTTGTGCCTCCCCACACTCCGTAAGCTAAAATCTGCTGATTTTCCCCTCCAATTTCCAAATCATTGCTAGATATTTGGTCTGGATTTTGAGTGACTTGATCGGCCAGGTCTCTCAGGCTGAGCTGTAGAGCTTGGTCAGTGATGTTGGCCAGAGGCATATGTAAAAGATGCGAGAGGCTCTGTGCAGTTCTTTCTTCGAAGGCTTGGTTTATGTGTCTAACTGTCAGTGTTTCTGCGTCAATGCCAATTGCTGGGTAGCCTATGACATCCACAGTGTTTTGTAGCTCGAGGCTGCGGTCTTTTTCCTGGATAGCTGCGGAGCTACCGTCATTTTCTGCGCCAAAAAAGGTCCTATTGAGAAGACTATTGATATTCGAAATAAGCTCCTGCAGGGCTGGGAACTGGTAATCTACCGAGAGATTGTCTGTTTTATCCCTTAACGCTACACTCAACTGGGAGTTAAGACTTCTTAAGGGGAACTCCATCAGCTTAAAGAGCAGAAAAAATAGAATAGAGCCCACCACAACCGCTATAAAAAACGTCTGAATAAATAGACTTATGGTCTGCCTATCATCTACGGCCAAAGAGCCCATATTATAGATAACAACGGCATAGGCAATGACTCCTCGCGCACCTGTTTCAGGGTTAAATGCATCTATGGGTACGATGGCTCCAATGGTTGAGCTATCTATCTGTTCAACCGACTCTTGTCCCAGACGACGGGCTTCGTGGACAAAGGGCAAGTCCGGATATTTAGCAGCCCGGTTGGCCGGCGCAATCACACTTCCGTCTGAGCTGGAGATGATAAGGGCCGCATCGACCCCAACCTCTCTTGTGGCGATGTTGACAGAAGTCCCGGTGAGTTGCCCTTCTCGGATTGCTCCGGCGTTAAATTGGGCCAGGTTCCGAGCAATCGTCATAGCTCGGCGCTGGCTCTCCTGCTCAATGCTGGCTTTGAGGATACGCATAAGGGGTAAAGAAGACAGAGAGGTCACAAGTAGAATAAAGGCAATCATAAAGAGCATAAGTACCCAGCGAAATTCCATCACTTCTGCTAAACGATACACTCCTGGCAGAGCAACATTCTCAATATAGCTTTGGGCTAGCTTAGGAAAGTCAGCCAACTGATTGCCCTTGATGGGAGGGGCGGAGTCTGCGCCTGGATCTTCTGCCTGGGACGAATATCCCATATCTTGAGGGGGGGGCGACTGAAGATCAAAAGCGGCCTGTTGCATATAAACGCGGTTTAAGGAGTCAGGTTGGTGTGACAATTGTGGTGAGCTGGTGGGTGCTCTTACAGATGGACTTAAGGCGCGTACATTCTCATGTTTTTTGAGGTCACAGATCATATTAAAGAAGGCAATTTTGTCCTCTTCATGAACTCGCTGGGATTTGATTTTGATTCCATTGATAAAGGTTCCATTGCGTGAGTTCAGATCACTGAGAATTATTTTATCGTCTAAGACATCAATTTTAGCATGCTCTTTTGAGATGCCTTTGTCGTTCAAAACCACATCACAAGAGGCTGCCCGACCAAGGACATTGGTGCCGCTCTTTAGCTCAAAGGCTTTTCCGGCCATTGGGCCGGTGAGCACTCTAATCCTCCACATGGAGTTGATCTCCTTTTTGGATGTGAGCCTCTATTAAGGCTCCAGCTTGGAACTCAAAAACGGAATGGTATCCCCATCTGGGCCAAATGGTTTTGCCTGGGGGGACATTAAAATAATAAGCTTTCACTCTGAGTTTTCGGTCGACAAAGATCACATCGATGGGAAAGCGCATAAAATAAGTGTGAATACTTGAACAAGGGGCAATCCACATGGTTTCAGAGGGTCCCAGAGAGTCTCTTCCCAACAGGCCCTTCATACGCGACCACAGACTTCGTGCTTTGAGAACTGAGCCGGCCAGAGTTTGCTTTTGGGTGAGGTTAATAAGCCTAGCCATCAGCCACCACCTCCGGATAAAAAACTCAAGGCCAAGGGCGCAAAGACTGCAATCATCACAGCCGGGACAATAAAGGCGATCATGGGCAGTAGCATAAGCTGGGAGGCCTTGGCTCCTGCGCGCTCTGCCCGAACTAGGCGTTCAAGACGCATTTGTTCCGACTGATCCTTAAGGACTCGTGCTATGGGTGCACCCGTCTGATCGGCATCTATGATGACGGCTACAAAACTTGTGATTTCAGGAATGTGAAGACGCTGGGCAAGGCCTTTGAGGGCCTCCGCACGAGATGAGCCGAGTTTTATGTCTTTCAAGACGATGTAAAATTCTTCGGCCAAAACGCTGCTTTCTGCTTTTTCCACAATGCGCTGAATGGAGTTGATAAAATCCAGGCCGGCCTCGGTGGAGAGAGCCAGGAGATCAGTGAAAAAAGGCAAGTCTGATACGACAGAGGTGTAGCGCTGTTTGCGATGTCCAGAGCAATAAAAAGAGGGAAAGAAGATTCCTAGAGGAATCATGGCTAGAATAAGAAACAGAGGCAAATTGAGACTAAGAGCAAAATTGATAATTACAAAGAAGATCGGTGCCATGACTCCCCAGAGAATTTGGAGGCCAATGTATTCATCTACGTTGAGTTCTTGGCTCAGACCAGCGGTGAGGATCGTTTTTTGCACCTTGGAGCGATACCGGGGACTTTTTATTTTCTGAGCATGTTGCAGAGTGAAGTTGTGAACTAGGCTGCGGGAAAAATTGATAATGGGAGACTTAGAGGGCTTGGGCTCGTCCCCTGAAGCCCAGGCCAAGGCTTCGCTGTCGGCATCGTTGGTAAAGACCGCCGTGGTGAACAGGTACACGCTGAATCCAGCCAAGGCCAGGCCACTGATTAAGATAATGAATTCAAAGCTTAACATTTTTTACTTTCTCGTGTTTTATCCTCTGCCATGCTGCAAATTTTCCTTCTGTCCCAATCTCCTCGTCGGTATCAGTTGCTCACTGAGGCCGGCTATGACATCCGAGTAGATTCAGTAAAAGTATCGGAAATAATTGATAAAAACTTAAATCTGCCCGAGGCTTTCATGGCTGTGGCAGAGAGTAAACTGGAGGCATATCTGCAAAGCGTTAAAGTGTTGAATTCTAACAGATATTTGTTTCTTTCTGCAGATACTGCCGTCGTTTTCAAGGATCGCCTGTTGGGTAAGCCCCAGGATTCTGTTCAAGCGGCAGAGTTTTTGGGGCTTTTGTCCGGGCGTGTTCACCAGGTTTTTACCGCCATTTGTCTTCAGCATGGCCCGACTGGGCTCAGGCTAGGTCGAGTGGACAAGACTTCAGTCCAAATGAAAGTTCTGACTGAGCAAGAAATTCAGGACTACATTGCAACAGGTGAACCTTTGGATAAGGCCGGGGCTTATGGAATTCAGGGGCTTGGAGGCAATCTTGTGGAATCCATTCAGGGATCTTGGAGCAATGTGGTGGGGTTACCCATGGAGCTGTTAGAGAGGACAATCAATGAGCAGGGCTGGAGAGTCTATCGCAAGTAGATGGCAGAGTGTTCAGAGGGAGATTGAGATCGCTCTGAGTCGTCGGCCAAAGAACTGGAACCACCCTGTGAAGGTGTTGGCAGTCAGCAAGGGTCAGCCTGTGGAGACAATTCTAGAGGCTGTGGCCCAGGGATTGCTCTGCTTTGGAGAAAACTATGTCCAGGAGGCTCTCGCAAAACAGGAAAGGCTGCTTCATGAGGTGCCCGTCGATGTGACTCAGCTGGAATGGCACTTCATTGGCCACCTTCAGCGCAATAAAGTCAGCAGGGTTATCCAACGATTTCACCTGATCCAATCAATAGACCGGCCGAGTTTGGTTGTTGAATTGGAGAGGCAGATGGCGAAGGCGAATCTAAATCTAAGTCCAAAGAGCCAACGAGTTCTCATAGAGGTAAATTTATCTGGAGAGCCTTCAAAGGCGGGGGTGTCGCCTCAGGATTTGGAGAGTTTAGCCCAGCAAGTCAAGGATTCGCCCTACTTGATCTTAGATGGGCTTATGACAATGCCTCCTCATCAGGATTCCGCGGAAAACTCCAGGCCTTATTTTAAGCGATTGGCAGAGCTAAAGTCTCTACTCGAAGTAAAGTTTCACTGCTCACTTCCTCACTTGTCCATGGGTACAAGTCAGGACTATGCTGTGGCCATTGAAGAGGGGGCCTCAATTGTCAGGTTGGGGTCTATTTTGTTGGGCGAGCGGCAGGGGAGGCAAGTATGAGAACCTATGGTTTTTTGGGAGCCGGCCACATGAGCCAGGCGATCATTCGGTCCCTCATTGAATCTGCAAGCGTCAAGCCCGAGCATATTTGGGTGAGCAATCGCTCAGCAGGAAAACTGGATCGTCTGGTGGAGCAAACCGGAGTTCACAAAGCGGCCAACAATGAGGAACTCATAGACAAAGCCGAGGTGATCCTGCTGGGAGTAAAACCTCAGGACTTAGTGACTGCTGTTGAACCAATTGCTTCGAGCTTTGATGGCTCTCACATAGTTGTGAGTCTGGCTGCAGGAGTGAGTCTACAGAACTTGAAAAAACTAATTCCCAATGTGAATCAGTTGATTCGAATTATGCCCAATGCCGCTGTCAAAGTGCGCCGTTCGGTCATCGGGTGCAGCGTCTCAGGGGAGGCCCTGTGGCTAAAGACCCTTGCTCAGGATCTGTTTAAACCCCTTGGAGAAATTGTTTTTGTGGAGGAGGGAGAGGCCTTCGAGGCTCTGACTGTGGCCTGTTCCAGTGGCATTGGGTTTGTTTATGAGCTGATGGAGTATTGGCAAGACTGGTTGATGGACCACGATTTTTCTTCCGAGGAGGCTCGTCGGATGACGGTGGGGACCTTTATGGGTGCTGCATTGATGGCCCACGAAACCCCCTTAACTACAATTGAAGAACTCCAGAATAAGGTGGTCTCAAAAAAAGGAGTGACGGCTGCTGGGCTTGACTCCATTCGGGAGCTAGAGATGGAAAGGCTACTGCGTATTAGCTTTGAAAAAGCTGTCATGCGAGATCGGGAGCTTGGCAGACTGGACTAAGGTCGGGGGCTGTGGTCGAGATTCTATCACACTTCAGAGCAGCTTCGACCAAGGGCCTTGATATCCTTCTCAGCCTTACTTAAGCTGAGAGGGATATAAACGGGGGGATATTGAATATGAAGATTGCTCCAATAGATATTGCTCACAAGACTTTTGCTCGGAAAATGATGGGCCTAGATGGCGATGAGGTCATGGATTTTTTGCGCAGTGTAGCTGATGAGTATGAATCAGTGGTTAGAGAGAGAAACAGTTTGAGGGAAACTCTGCGTGAAAAAGAATTGACCATATCCGATTTTCGCGAAAGAGACGACCTTCTGAAGAATACCATCACAACCGCAACTAAGATGTCTGAAAAGTTGCAGGCAGATGCAGATCGGGAAGCTCGGTTAATTATCAATGATGCCAATCAGAAAGCGGAGATGATTGTCCGTGACGCCCGAGACTCCTTGAAGCGTATCTATCAAGAAATCAATGATCTTAAGCGCTTAAGAATGCAGTTTGAAAACAATTTAAAGGCCATCATTCAGTCTCACTTGACCATGCTAGATCAAGCTCAAAAAATTATGCCCAGTCCCGTGATCGAGTCGCAGTTGGGAGAGGTTGAAATGAAAGAGACAAGAAAAGCGGAGGCAGGGCAAGGGCAGGCAGGTCCAACCTCGAGCGAAGTGACGGGATCTGACTCAGCTCAAGTGATTCGCAGTCGAATTTCCGAAGCCATCTCAAAGTCTCTCTAGTTCATAGGAGTTATCGGAGCCGCTCCTCGGTCTCTTGAAGCAGTTGGTCGATCTCCTCGTCACTGGGTTGAGTCGGCCTCTGTAGGCGACGTCGCTGTTCTTCAAGTTGCCTTCGTCTCTGCTGCCTCAGCCGCTCCTCTCGTCTCATTTGCTCTTCAACTTCAGGTGAAGGGCGCTCTCGGAACAGCTGCTCGTCATAATCCCTTGTGTCCACGCGGAAGCGTTCAACTTCCTGACGGCGTCTCTCTCTCTGTGGTTGAGGTTTTGCGACTTTGCCCAGCTGTACATCCACAGCTGCAGTGACAAAGAGGGTGTAGCCTTGGGCGGAGTTTTGACCATCGAGGGTGTAAGCTCCCCCAACGCCGACAAAGACTTCGGGGCTGAGAGCGTAATCTACTTTGGCTTGAAACTCGAGAAGACTGGGGTTGATAGAAAAGAACCGAAAGCTGCCTCCATTGACGGCTGTCGTCACATTGTCGCGAAATTCAGGGTTGAGCAAATAGGCATCATCGGTTGTCGAATTGTAGCCTTGCAACTGAAGCCTATAAATCCAGTGATTGAGATAGAGGTGAGTTCCCAGATCCCAGTGAAGTAAGGAGGAGCGTCCCTCGTCCCGGTAGGACCAGCCTATACGAGCAAAGGGCTGGAGCCAATTGGCTAGATCCCAGCGCAGCCACAAATTTGTGTCCAAAGTCATAGCACCCTCTCCCGTGAGAACGGCATCCGTCAAAGGGTCGACTCGATTGAGGGGGTAGTAAAACCAAAACTCGGGAAAGACCTGAAAGCGGGATATAAACCAGGCCAAACTGGTCCCCAGGCCAACTTCCGTAAGGCTGGAGTTGGAGCGAGAGTAGATCCCATCAAAGCTCTCGGCCACAGCAAGACCAAGATAAGTTTTAAGAGCCCAAAACTGATTGAGCTCGTACTGACCTCTATAATCAAAGAGATAGTTCTGGTAGGAGTTTGAGTCAGGGAGCCGCTCAAAAGAGCCCCATTGGGTGTCAAAATTGGCACTTGTATTGAAAAAACTAAAGCCCGCTTGGGAGGCCCAGCGTCCTGGCTCCAAGGCTCGCGTGGGGTGAAGGGGTGCGGCCTCTATGAATGCAGGGCCAAACAAGCCGATAACTAGCAGAGCCCAAAAAACTAACTTTTCTTGCCTCACGTTTTGCCTCAATGCTTCCTCCAGGCCTGTTTTAGATAAAATCTGAGTTGAAGTCTAAACATAGGAAAAGTACAACCCAATGTGCATGAAAAATAAACCCCTGGCTGTTATTTTTATCACTGTTTTTATTGATCTCATAGGCTTTGGAATGATTATTCCCCTCAACCCCTACTTGGCCAGGGAGTATGGGGCAGGCCCCCTTGAGATCGGTTTGCTGATGACCGTCTATTCTCTGATGCAGTTCCTCTTTGCCCCCTTTTGGGGTCAAATCAGCGATAGAGTAGGAAGACGTCCAGTTATTTTGCTGACACTGTTGGGTGTGGCTGTCGCTCACCTGTGGTTTGCCATGGCCGCCTCCCTGTGGACCCTGTTTTTGGCTCGGGCTTTGGCGGGCTTTTTTGGGGCAAACATCGCCACGGCGATGGCCTATATTGCTGATGTCACTCCTGAAAAGGAGCGTTCTAAAGGGATGGGCCTTATTGGGGCTGCCTTTGGTTTGGGATTTATGCTGGGGCCCTTTTTTGGGGGAATTTTTGGGGAGATTGGGCAGCGATTGGGGGACGCCCCTCCCTTGGGTCTGAGCTTTGCGGCTGTCGTCGCAGCGGGCATCAGTCTTCTCAACTTTTTGTTTGCCTACTTTGTGCTCCCAGAAAGTCGTTCTCCACAAAAGCCCTTGGCTTACCACCAGGCGAAGCCTCGGTTTCAGCTTTTGATCAAGCATGTGAAGAAACCTGTGCTTGGCCCCCTGATGCTGACTTTTTTTATGAGCAGCTGTGCTTTAGCAGTCATTGAAGCGCCTTTATTTTTATTAGTTCAAGACGAATACTCTTGGTCCTTAAGTTTAGCCAGTTTTGGCTTTGCCTATGTGGGGCTGATTATGGTTCTCACTCAAGGGGTTTTAATAAGGCCTTTGATTTCTCGGCTCGGTGAAAGGAAATTGTTGCTGCTGGGGTTGTTGTTTGCAGCTATAGGCTATGGTCTGATTGGTCTGTCTTCAGAGGTCTGGCAATTGGCGGGAGCGGTGACCCTGATGGCCTTGGGAACAGGATTTATTAATCCTGCAATCACGGGCAGTATCAGCTTGTTAGCTGAGGCCGATGAGCAGGGTTCAGCACTGGGTGTGAATCAGAGCTTTTCAGCGATGGGTCGGATTGTGGGGCCAGCCATTGGGGGATGGCTTTATGGAGAATTTGGGCCGAGTTGGCCCTTTTTTGTTGCATCTGTGCTGGCTCTGGGAGCTGGTGGGCTCAGTTTGAGGCTTTATCGAAGCCTGCCTGAAGGAGGAAAGAGGTCTCGTCAAATTCATCCTGACCAGGTTCAGGAGATTGGATTTTTTCAGTTGGAAAACCTCAAGCTCAACAATGTGCCCTTTTTATTTTTTGCCCTCTGCAAGGAGTCAGAGCTGAGAGGCCATCCTCAAAGCGCTCTCTTAGAGATGGCTCGGCCTATGACCGCTGAAGCTATAAAAAAACACCTTCAGAGCCTAGGAGAGGAGTCGGCGAAGAGTCACCCGATTGTGCTGGTCTGTCCGGATGGAGGGGCCTCGACCCAGTTGGCCGTTGAGTTGGAGGCACAGGGTTATCTCAATGTGTATGTTTTGGAAGGGGGTCTGGAGGTCTCGGAGTAGGGCCAGGCCCAGCTTGCCTGCCTTGGCAAGGGGTGCTAAGTTCCCAAACTATGAGCCCCAATCAACTTTCAGATCGTTACAATCCTGAAGAAGTCGAAACCCGTCTCTACAGTTGGTGGGAGGAACAGGGTTTTTTTAAAGCTGAGGATGTCTCCACTCGGCCACCTTTTTGTGTGATTTTGCCTCCGCCCAACGTCACAGGCTCACTGCATATGGGTCATGCCCTTGACCACAGCATCCAAGATGTACTTGTTCGCTGGAAGAGGATGTCTGGCTACAATGCCTTGTGGTTGCCAGGAACGGATCACGCCGGAATTGCCACACAGAGCGTGGTAGAGCGAGAGCTTCGCAAGGAGAAGTTGAGTCGTCAGGATTTGGGGCGAGAGGCCTTTGAGCAGAGGGTCTGGCAGTGGAAGGAGCAGTACGGAAGCCGTATTGTCGAGCAGATGAAGCGCTTGGGAGATTCCTGTGATTGGGATCGCCTCAAATTCACTCTCGACAAAGATGTGTCAAAAGCTGTCCGCAAAGTCTTTGTTTCACTTTATCAGAAGGGTTGGATTTATAAGGGCACTCGTTTGATCAACTGGAGTCCTCAGTTGGAGTCAGCTCTATCCGATTTAGAAGTTGAGCACCGCGAGGTCAAGGGTCACATTTGGCACATTCGTTACCCCTTGGCCGATGGATCGGGCTCTTTAGTTGTGGCCACGACTCGGCCAGAGACCATGTTAGGGGATGTGGCCGTTGCCGTTCATCCAGAAGACCCTCGCTTTCAAGATTTTATTGGCAAAGAGATTGAGCTTCCTCTTGCGGGACGCAGAATTCCCGTTATAGGCGACACATACGTCGATAGGGAGTTTGGTTCAGGCGCAGTGAAGATCACTCCGGCTCATGATTTCAACGATTATGAAATTGGCCAGCGTCACCAGTTGGAAATGATCAATATTATGGAGCGCAATGGGACACTCAATGAAAGTGTTCCCGAGGCCTACAGGGGGCTGACGGCTGGGCAGGCACGCAACAAGGTGGTGGAGGATCTGGAGAAGGCTGGTTTACTTGTTGAAGTTGAGGCTCACACTCATTCGGTGGGACACTGCTCCCGCACGGGCTGTGTGGTGGAGCCCCTTTTGTCCGAGCAGTGGTTTGTGAAGACCTCGGAGCTTGCAGTCCCTGCAAAACGAGTGGTTGAGAGTGGAACATTGCGCTTTGAGCCTGAAACCTGGACAAAGACCTATTTGCACTGGATGAGCATTATTCAGGACTGGTGTATATCCCGCCAGCTGTGGTGGGGGCATCGCATTCCTGCCTGGAAGTGCGAGGACTGCGGCCAGTTGTCTGTATCAGAGGTGGACCCCACTCAGTGCAGCCACTGTGGGAGTCAGAAGATTCAGCAAGACGAAGACGTGTTGGACACATGGTTTAGCTCGGCTCTATGGCCCTTTAGCACTTTGGGTTGGCCACAGGAAACAGAGGCGTTGAAGACCTTCTATCCAACCAATGTTCTGGTCACTGGCCATGACATTATCTTTTTTTGGGTGGCCAGGATGATTATGGCGGGGCTGGAGTTTTGTAAAGATGTCCCTTTTCGCACGGTCTATATCCATGGACTCATCCGGGACGCTCAGGGTCTAAAGATGTCCAAGTCCTCAGGCAACGCCGTTGACCCCGTGGAGCTGATTGAGAAAAATGGTGCCGATGCCCTTCGCTTCACCCTGATCTCTCAGCTTGCTGCCGGAAGAGATCTCAAGTTTTCGCCCCAGCGGCTTGAGGGCTACCGCAATTTTATGAATAAGATTTGGAACGCAGCTCGCTTTTCCCTATCTGCTCTTGAGGGCTTTGAAGTCCCCAAAGAGGGGTTGGAGGCCTTGCCTCAAAAAGCGGATGTGTCGGCAGCGGATCAGTGGATTGTCTACAAATTGGGCTTGGTGGAAGGAGCTGTGGATGAAGCCTTACAGTCCTATCGTTTTGCCGATGCGGCCAATGCCATATATAATTTTGCCTGGCATGAGTTCTGTGATTGGTATTTAGAGTTTATTAAACCGGTGATTTATGGCTCCTCTGAGGGCGAGAAAAAGGCCACTCAGCTTGTATTGGCCCAGGTTTTAAACCGCCTGATGAGACTCCTTCACCCCTTTACGCCGTTTATCACTGAGGAGATCTACCAAAAATTGCCAATCAAGGCGAAAGAGAGCTTGGTGGTGGAGAGCTTCCCCACCCCACGCAATGACAAGCAGTGGCTGTCTGTGGGATCTGAGGAAGTCGCCTTTGCCGTGGATTTGGTCAGAGAAGTGGTGACAGCCATCCGCAATATCCGCGGAGAAAATCGCATCAAGCCCGGGGAAAAAATCACTGCTCGCCTGGTCCCTGAAAGTGCCCAGGTGCAGAAGCTGTTGGGGGACAACAGGCACTCCATCATGTCTTTGGCAAAACTTGAGGTCTGTGAGATTGGGCCCGTGGATTCGCTATCTAAGTGTGCGGTGACACCTGTTGTGGTGGGAGAGGTCCGAGTGGACGTGGTGGTGCCCCTAGAGGGTTTGGTGGATATTGCCGAGGAGATCAAGCGCACCAAGAAATCACTTGAGAAAAAGCACAAGGAGATCTCTCAACTTCAGTCACGGCTAAATAATGATAATTTTATAAAAAATGCTCCTGAAGAAGTTGTGGAGCAGGGGCGAGCTCAGCTGGATCAGCTCAAGGCACAGATCCAAAGCCTTGAGGACAGCCTCGCTCGCCTGCGCTAGTCAGCCTTAGAGCTTGCGAAGCACGCCATCTCCAGAGACAAAGACACTTTGAGTGCTCTCCATGTGACGGAGAACGGAGCCGGCCTTCCAGTTGACAATCATTTCCATTCCCGCCAGAGGGTCGTCGTTGGTCCCAAGGTTAACAACCTGACCAACCTGGGCTGTGGCGTGAAAAGTAAAGCCCCAAGAGACGTTCAGGGTTGCAGCTTGAACAGACACATTGGACAAAAAGGCCCCTTGGTTTTCAAAGTTTCCTCCTGAGGTGTAGGAGACTCGGTAGACAAAGTCGATCACATCGACCCCAAAGCCATTTCTGTAGGTGATCTTAAAATCCTGGGTGCGGGGAATGCTCCACATCTGAAGATCTGTCCAGCAGCTCACACCCCTAGGTAGAGCGTGGGCTCTTGGCAATTGGCTGTGAACCACGGGGCGGTTGGCCTCCACGATTTTCCAGACCCTTTCTCCTGTGGAAATAATTTGGTCCACAGCCACAATCCCCCCATTGCTGGCCCCTGACTGAGGGGGGCGGGAGGGGCTGGGAGCTGGTCGCTGCGGTGGGTTTGTGCCCACTCCTGAGTTCAGAGAGTGGAGACGCTTCTGGCCGGAGCAATCAGAGGCCACAGACTCCAACATCAGTCCTGGAAAGAGGTGATCGTAACGCTCGTCATCGGGCTCAAGGGCCTCAATGGTCATCTCCACCAGCTCAAAATATTCGTCTGAAGAGGCATCTGAGATCTGGTGCGTTAAATTCAGAGCGTGGCTTAGATTGTGACTCAAGAGCAGGCCTGAGGAACAACATAGAAGCAGAACAGATAAAAATTTCATTAAACCCCCCTAGTTAATGTAAAATTTACTTACCAAAGGTCTAGGTCCAGGGCTAGTGAAATATTTTTATGGGTTCTATAAACTGGGTCCCTCTTTAGGCAGATGCTTTAAGCCAATCTCTCGGAGTCTTTCCATTAAAAACTCATCGGCGGTGATATCTGGGTATTTGGGGCCTTCTCCTCGACAGGAGGGAATGCAGCTTAAGAGGGCATCTGGGTTGGGATGCATAAAAAAGGGCATGGAGTAGCGACTGGTGTTGGGGCCTTCCGGATTGACCACTCGGTGAGTGGTGGAAGGGATGACCCCGTTAGTGATGCGAGCCAGCATGTCCCCGGAGTCCACAACCAAATTATTGGCCTCAGTTTCCACAGGAAGCCATTTGCCCTCATGGGTCTTGAGTTGAAGTCCTGATGCGGAAGCACTGACGAGTAGGGTGATGAGATTAATGTCTTCGTGAGCAGCAGCTCGAATGCAGCGAGGGTCCACGCCTTCAGCAATGGGCGGGTAGTGGAGCAGACGTAAGATCGAACTCCCGCTTTCTGTCATCAGATCAAAATAGTTTTGTGGGAGTTCCAAAGGGCCAGTTAAAGCCCTGAGCATGACTCTGCCAACGCCGTCGAGCTGAGAAAAAAGCTTTTGAAAGGTCGGCTGAAACTCGGGGATCTCTTGAGGCCAGATATTTTTTGGAAACAGATCTCCGTAGCGGTGCCCCTCCGGAAGGTCTCTGCCCACATGCCAAAACTCCTTGAGATCTGGAACTTGGGCGTCCTTTGCATGCTCTTGTCCAAAGGGAGTGTAACCTCTTTGAAAGCCCATATCGGATTGACTGTAGGATTGCTTGGTCTTGGTGGGCAGGGCAAAAAAATCCCGACTCAGTCTGTAGGCCTCCTCCAAGAGCTCTTTTTCTATTGGGTGATCTTTTAAAATGACAAAGCCAAAGTCCCTTAGGGAGGTAAACAGCCCGTCGATGAACTGTTTTTGCTCTTTCAGTGAGCCTTCGGTGTATTGACTCAGACTCAGCTCAGGAACTTTCTTTTCCAACATAGACCACCCCCCTCTTTTTTTGAATGTTCAACTCTAGTCCAAATAACTCTGCAATACGACAGCTCGGTTTGTGAAAATCCACTCTATGCCTCTCATCAGCTCTCGGTACAAATTGTTTTGCGAGGCCACAAAGCCCACCCCCACTTTGTGCCCCCGCTGCTGATGGAGCTTAAGAATTCTCCGGTTGATAAGAACATAGTGTCCGGCAATGCCGCCATAGCCTTGGTTGAGGACCTCCTGGCTGATCTGCCGAGTGTTGGTCAAGGCCACAAGAATAAGGGCTTCGCGAGGAAAGCCACCGAGGTCTCTAAAAAAACTGGGCTGCAAGGAGAGCAAGTGATAGTCAGTACAGGCTTCAAAGCCGTCAAGAAGGCTCTTCAACCGCTCCTGACGCTCAGAGTCTAAGGGTTCTTTCAGCTCAATCATCAGATGGGTGCGGCCTGCGCAGTTGTCTAGGACCTGTTCAAGACTGGGTATGTCTGGGCAGAGCTTTTTAAGGGTAGAAAAATTCTCCTGGCTAGGCTTTATCTTGGTCTTTGGGTAAATGCGGTTGGGCTCTTCATCGTGCAGTACAAAGGGGATGTTGTCTTGACTCCAGCGCACATCTAACTCCACTCCCCAAACCCCCGCGTCTCGGCAACGTCGAAAACTTGTCAGAGAGTTTTCCCTGTCACCGGAAAGACCCGTAAGCCCTCTATGGGCAATGATTTTGGCTTTTGCCACTTGCTCTCTTGTTGGCAGAGGCTGCGGCCAGAGGGCAAAGGCTGTGTCGCAAAGGGACTGTAACATAATGACTTCATAGGCCAAGCCGGCTTTACGGACAAGGAATTAATGAGGGTGGGGAAGGGTTGGACAATAGGCTAAATCCTCAATTAGACTGAGTCAAAGGACAAGAACTTAGCGGTGGGGAGTTTATGAAAGTGAAGATGTGGGGAGTCAGGGGGTCTTTGCCGGCTGCTCCTGCGCGCAGTCAGGCCTTTTCTAAAGTAAAGAAGGCCCTTGAGAGTTTCGTCAAACAGCAAAAAAACAACCCCCAGCTCTCAGTTGATGAGTTTTTAAACCTTCCAGAGAGTCAGCAGCCCTGCTACGGCGGCCACACCTCTTGCGTGGAAGTTTTTACTGACAAAACGCAGCTGATCGTGGATGGAGGCAGCGGCATTCGTCCTCTTGCCGAGCATTTGATGGCTGGCCCCTGTGGGATGGGTAAGGGTGAAGCCCATATATTTATGACCCATTTTCACTGGGATCACTTGATTGGCTTGCCTTTTTTTATTCCCATCTTTATTCCGGGCAATAGGGTGCACTTTTACGCTGTTCAAGAGGATCTGGAGCAAAATATCCGCCGGATGTTTACTAAGCCGAACTTTCCGGTTCCCTTTGAGGCCCTCGGGGCACAGATTTTCTTTCACTCCATGGAGCCTCGTAAACCCCAGATGATTGGCGACATTCAAGTGACTCCCTATCAGCTCGATCACCCCGATCCCTGTTGGGGTTATCGCTTTGAACATCAGGGACGAGCTTACTCTCACTGTGTGGACAGTGAAGCCCTCAGGGTGAGTCGAGACGATCTAGGACTTGATTTGCCCCTGTACCAAAACTGCAATGTGATGGTGTTTGATGCCCAGTACACTTTCGAGGAGGCCATTGAAAAAACCAACTGGGGTCATTCCTCAGCTCCCATAGGTTTGGACTTAGCGATGAGAGAAAAAATTCCCAAAGTCTACTTTATGCACCATGACCCTTCAGCCAGCGATGAGCACATCGCCTACCTTCAGAGAAGAACCGAGGACTACTATCAGGCACGTCTAAAAGCCTTAAGAGATTCCGGATCTGACGTTTTTGAAGTGGATTGGGAGTTTGCATGGGACGGGCTCGTTTTTGATGTCTGAGACCGTGGCTATTCAGGGACATATTGATGAATCGGGGACCTTTAAGAGTCTAAAGCTGAAGTCAGGTCTGTCCAAGGAGCTTCAATTGGACTTTTCTCAAGTGAAGTCCATCAGTGCTGGGGGGCTCAGACTCTTTCAAGTGTGGTTGGCTGAGCTTGGGGTAGAGCAACTCGTCTTGCATCGCTGCTCTCAAGGGATTTTGGATCAGCTCAACAGTCTGAAGGCCATCAGTCAATTGAAGGCAAGGGTGGCCTCAGTGGAGCTCTCTTTAAAATGCCCCCATTGCAGTTCTGGGGTGGATTACTTGGCCCAGAGGGGCCAAGACTATCTCGAGGGGTCAGTGGTTCATCGTGAGTCTCTGGACTTACCTCAGGAGATCTCCTGCCCCGGCTGCGGGGGGCAGGTTCCTCTTGAAAGTGAAGTAAGCAGCTATTTTGCCTTTCTCAAGCATCGCAATTGAAGCCCCTTTCTTGTCATGCTAGGCTGCCTCCCATATGAAGAATACAAGATCTAGAGGAAAACCGGTTCCGGGAGTGATTAAAAGACACCCCGATGGGTTTGGTTTTTTTATCCCGGACAGCCCGGATATGTCTGATGTCTACATCCCCAAGCACTCTATGAAGGGCATAATGACCAACGATCGGGTGATGGTCTCGGTTTATCCGGAACCTAGGGGAAATCGCTTTCGCGGTGAAATTGCAGAGGTAGTAAAGAGAAATGTCGCCCGGGTGACGGGGCAGTACTACGAGATGTCTCCAGGCAGAGGGATTTTAAGGGACACCAGCGGAGCCTGGGGAGAGGATTTAAAGGTCATTCCCCACGCCGTCCATCAGCCCAAAAACGGAGAATGGGTGAGTGTGGAGATCGTCTCCTTTCCTGATTCCGACCAGGGCTTTCGAGGCAAGCTGGTGGCGGTGATTGGCGATGCCCTGGACCCTATGAATGACGCGCTAAGAGTGCTCCACTCCCACAACATTCCGCACCGATTTTCAACTCAGGTGATGTATGATGTGGATCGATTGCCCAATGAAGTGACGGCTCAAGAGATCGAGGGGCGTCGAGACCTACGGGGACTTAAGCTGATCACTATTGATGGGAGAACGGCCAAAGACTTTGATGACGCCATCTATGTGGAAAAACACGGCAAAGGATTTCGGTTGATCGTGGCCATTGCCGATGTCAGTCACTATGTGAAGGCTGGAACAGCTCTGGATGAAGAGGCCTATCTTCGCGGCACAAGCACCTACTTTCCCAATTTCGTCTCTCCCATGCTTCCAGAAAAGCTCTCCAATCACCTGTGCTCCCTCAATCCCCATGTGGATAGGCTGGCCTTAGCCTGTGAGATGGAATTTGATTTTCAGGGCCTGATGCTAAAGTCTGAAGTCTTCGAGGCTGTGATCAACAGCCAGGCTCGGGTGATCTACGGTGAGGCCCAGGAGGTGATTGATGGAGAGGGGCCGGATCATCTGAAGGCCGTTGAAGATGTTATTTTACGGGCCGCAGATCTGGCCAAGATTTTAATGGCGAAGCGCTTTCGCGAGGGCTCCATTGATTTGGAAATCCCCGAGACTGAGGTGGAGTTGGATGAGACGGGGAATGCGGTGGACATTATCCGCTCGGAGAGACTTTTTTCCCATCGCATGATCGAGGAGATGATGTTGATGGCCAATGTGGCCGTGGCCTTAGAGTTCACCCGTCGAGAGGTGCCGGGGATATATCGGATCCACGAGCCCCCAGATCGAGACTCCATTGAACTGCTCGAGGGTTTTTTAGAGGCCTTTGGCTCTAAGGTGAAGGTGGCAGGTTCTGGGAAGTTACAGAACAAACTCACCAAGGCTCTGCAGGCCTTTGATGGGAAGCCTCAGCAGCACGTTCTCCATATTCTAACCCTGCGCTCAATGTCTCAGGCCAAATACAGCCCCCACAATGTGGGCCACTTTGGCTTGGGTTTTTCCGATTACACTCATTTTACTTCGCCCATTCGTCGCTACCCCGACTTGATCGTCCATCGGCTTTTGAAATCAGTGGTGTTAAGGTTGCCCGGCTATGAGACCATGGGTTTAGAGGAGTTGGAGGGGGCAGGCTCTCACCTGAGTGCCTGTGAGCAGCGCTCAGTCAAAGCGGAGCGTCAGATTCAAGCGATCAAGAAGGCTCGCTTTATGAGCCAGTTCCTTGGTCAGGAATTTGAGGCCATGGTGTCTTCGGTGACCAAATTTGGCCTATTTGTACTTTTACGTCAATTTGAGGTGGATGGGCTGGTGCGCCTAGAAGACTTGGGGGGCGAGCGCTTTGAGTTTGATGAAGAAAACTTGCGCCTAGTTGCCAAAAAGTCTGGTATGACCTACTCCATAGGGGATTTGCTGAAGGTTCAGGTGGCTGCGACCGACAGCGATCAGGGGCGAGTGGATTTTGTACTTGCCGGGGGAGAGGGCCTTGTTCAATCCAGCAGGCGAAAGCAGCAAGAGAAGCAAGAAAAGCAAAAGAAGCAAGAGAAGCCGTCTAAAAAGCGCTC
Source organism: Bdellovibrionales bacterium (assembly GCA_007128005.1). Lineage (GTDB taxonomy): Bacteria > Bdellovibrionota > Bdellovibrionia > Bdellovibrionales > UBA1609 > SKYF01. The sequence goes on along the minus strand of SKYF01000177.1, from coordinate 13,972 downwards.
TGCGTCTACAAAGCATTCTCACTCTTCTCGCTCAGGAGGGGCTCGAAAGGCTCGTCGCAAGAGTTCGCCTCGAAAATCCCGCTGAGACACTCTTTTCCCCACAGAGTCTTCGGCAGGTTTTAGAGAGGCTCGGACCTGTTTTTATTAAGTTCGGCCAGTTCCTCTCAGGTCGTCCCGATCTTTTGCCTTTGCTGTGGAGGCAAGAGCTTGCCAAGCTCCAGGACTCAGTTCCAGCCCAGGACTTCAAACTCATTGAAAAGACTTTGAACCACCATTTGGGCAGGCCTTGGACAGAGGCTTTTGCACAGTTGGATCCTATTCCCATGGGTGCAGCCAGCCTTTCCCAGGTGCATAGGGCGGTTTTGTTAGACGGCAGTGTTGTGGTGGTTAAGATTCAGCGAGCAGGCCTTGAAAAGCTGATCAAGGAGGACTTGGGACTTCTAGCTGAGGCGGTCAGCCTATTGGAAATTCTATATCCACAGTTAAGGTATCTGCAGCTTCCCGCAGTGGTCGATGAGCTGGCCCAGTCCCTGCTCTTGGAACTGGATTTTGACGTGGAGGCCAGGCATTTAAAGCAATTCAGGGAGTTTTTTGCAGGCTCTCCCGATGTTTACATTCCTCAGGTGGATTCCAGATTGAGTGGATCTCAAGTTTTGGTGATGGAGCACCTTGATGGTCAGCCCCTGTGTCAGGTTCGGGACAAGTCCTCTGTTGAAAAAGACCTGTTTGTGCGTCAACTGTATAGGGCCTACTTCAAGATGGTCCTTGAATTTGGATATTTTCATGGGGATCTGCACGGGGGGAATATTTTTTGGCTTCCAGATGATCGACTGGCCCTGGTGGATTTTGGTTTGGTCGGGAGCTTGAGTCCCTCCACTCAACTAGCCATTGGGGAGCTGCTTTGGGCAGTCAGGGATCAAAACTTTGATCGCTTAGCCCAGTGTTATGTCACCTTGGCCCCTTACTCTGCACGAACCGACATTTTTCTGCTTTCTCAGGATTTGCGCCATCTCTTGGGTTCTCGGGTAGGGCCCGGGGCTCCTCGGTTGAACCTAGGACTTTGGCTGATGGAATCAGTGGCCTTGGCTTCAAAGCACCATCTTCAGGTGCCTAGAGAATTGATTTTGTTTTTCCGCTCCCTGGTGACTCTTGAAGGTGTACTTAAAACACACTCAGCAGATTTTGATTTTTTGGCAGAGACTTTAGACGATTCGGCCGGACTGTTTAAGAATTCCTTGGCTGGACAGGTCAAAATGAGCTCGCAAAGAGTGTCCCAGGGACTTAGAGATATGCAGAGTCTGGTGGCTTTACTGCCCTCTCAGTTGAGGATGATCCTTCATCGTTGGAACAGCCCCAACTACAGACTTCCGATTCAGGTCGAGGGAGTGGAGTCCTTGCCCGCGGCTCTTGAAAAATCCGCAGGTCTTTTGGTCTCTGGCCTTGTAATAAGCAGCCTTATTTTATCTGGAACTCTGATGATTGTCTTTGCCCAGGGCTCAGGTCCTTTTGGTTGGCCCTGGACGGCCTTCATTGCCTATTTTTTAGCAGGAGCTTTAGGTCTGTGGACCTACTTAAAAATAAAAACTTAGGTTGGCAGCGAGTTCTTGTTCATAGTCCATGTACAGTCCCACATGGTAGCTGGCCCCACTCAAGCCAAGTCCAAACCAGAAGCCATCAGTGCTTGACCCGCTGGAGCTGTTGTCGTTGACCACGACTTTGTAGTTGAGAGAGACCTCTAAGAAGTCAGCGCGAAGGCTTAGCCCTGGAGTCAGTAAGATGCGATCATCGGAGCTTTGACTGCTGTGAACAAGCCGGTGAGAGGCATCTAGGACAAAGCTCCAAGCTCCAGCCATATAGCCAAGTCCAGCCCCCAGTCTTGCCACCCGGTCGGAGGAGCTGGGTCCGCCATCGTCCAGCTCTCCGGTAATTCCAAAGCGCCAGCCCTGTCCTGTATTGAAGAGGAGTCCTATTCCATAGAGGTCTTCCATAAAGCGAAAGCCCAGTCCAACGGAAGCTGCAGGAGTAAAGGCGGCCGCCAGAGCGGCTTGTCCATCACAGTTGTCACAGTCCGCCTGCCGATAGCCTCCGGCCAAGCCAAAGCTGCCATCTCCGTAGCCCAATTCTCCACCAAATACATTGTTGCCATTGCTACTGAACTGTCCTGTCACCCGCCAGTTCTCTTGAACGACGGCCCCTACGGGGTTTTGAGCTGTCCAGCCTCCACGGTAATTGACAAAGTTCGTGTTGGCTGGACTGGCGATGCCCTGACCCAGGGAGAGTCTCTGTCCACTGGGAACACTGGCGAGACTTATGTGGGGGGCCATCAGCCCCAAGCTGGTGAAAATGCTGCCGAGTACGACCAAGTTTCTCAATTGAAATCTTCGGATTCTACTGTGCTTTTGGATCATTTTAGCCCCCTCATTTTTGTCGATATGTTTGAGCTTACCGACTCTCCTTGAAGCTGTCGATGGGACTAAAGTCCAGAGGCGCAGCTAGGAAGTCATTTTGGGCGCAGGGGCCTATAAGAAGACCTCCCATCCTAGGGAGGCCTTCTTGGATTTTTTAGAATAAGTATAGCTCTCAGGTCTTAGTGTCTCTCTTAGCTCAAGAGCTGGAGAGCAACTTGCTGCATCTGGTTGGCTTGCCCCAGGACACTGACTCCTGCCTGCATCAGGATGCTGTTGCGAGTGAGCTCAGCTGTCTCCTCAGCAATGTCGGCATCGCGAATGCGGCTGTTGGCAGCTGACAGGTTCTCATGGGCAATGGCCAGGTTGTTGATGGTTGAGGTCAGTCTGTTTTGCAAGGCTCCAAAGTTGGCGCGCATCGCATTGACTGAAACCATCGCCCTGTCCACCACATCCAAGCTGGCCTGAGCCTGCTCTTTTGTGCCCACTGTCTCTGCCGTAAGGCCCAGAGCATCCAGGGATGCATTGGCCGCAGAGGCATTGAAGGACAGCCTGTCCTTAAAGGGGTCATTGTACACACCCACTTGAACATCCAGTACTCCCCCTGTGCCGTTGAGCAGGTCTCGTCCATTGAACCGAGTGACCTCTGCAATTCTCTGCATCTCAGATTTCAGCTGCTGATACTCGACATCGATAAACCGTCTTTCAGTGTCACCGATGGTGTCGGAAGCGGCCTGCACGGCAAGCTCCCTCAATCGAATCAGCATAGAAGACATTTCGTTGAGCCCTCCTTCGGCCACCTGCACCAAAGACACACCGTCATTGGCGTTGCGTGAGGCCTGCTTGAGTCCTCGGATCTGCCCTCTCAGGTTTTCGCTGATTGCCAAACCAGCTGCATCGTCAGCGGCTTGATTGATGCGAAAGCCTGAGCTGAGTCGAGCCAGCGAACGATCCAGGTCTCGACCGGTTCCACTGAGGTTCTTCTGAGCATTCAGAGAAGCCACATTGGTAGATATTCGTAATCCCATTTTTATCCTCCTTGCATTTCTCATCCTCCTTGATAAGCGCCAATCCCTTGGCTACGGGCACATCGTGTGCCGCGGTTATTGTTAATTGGGTGTATGTCCCCATAATGAGATCGGCTTTTTAGATGGTATTTATGAGTCCAGTTTTCAAATAATTTTTGTGGGCTTGCCGGATGGAATGAGGGAGCCGCCCTTAAATAAGGGGCGGCCCCTGCGGCGCAGGAAACAAGTATTTATATTTAGTGACCCTTTGAGCTAATTTGCCTTGGGGTCGAGATGCAATCCATTGCATCTCTTGTGAGCTAAAAGTTTTGAACCAAGACACCAGTCATCGAATCACTGGGGGAGTCCCCCCCCCAAGTGATTAGCTGAAGGTGCGATTCAAAAGAGTCAATGCAGTTTGGGCTGTTTGGTTCGCTTGTGCGAGCACAGACGTCCCTGCCTGCAACAAAATATTATTCTTCGTCAACTCTGCAGTTTCCTCCGCCACATCCACATCGCGAATTCGGCTGTTGGCTGCAGACATATTCTCTACCGACACGGCCAGGTTGCTGATGGTGGATTGGAGTCGGTTTTGAATCGCTCCAAAATCCGCCCTCATGGCCGAAACACTCACAATCGCCGAGTCAATGGCTGCCAGAGTGTTTTGTGCTGAGGCCTTGTCGGCAACACTGGTCAAGTTCATCCCAAGGGCCGCCGTATTGGCATCGGCCTTTGAGGCATCAAACGACAGACGGTCGATGTTTGGATCGTTTCGGGTGCCGACCTGAAAGTCCAGAATGGACCCGGTTCCGCTGAGTAGCTGGGTGCCATTGAACTCAGTGCTGTCGGCGATCCTATCGATCTCCGAGAGAAGCTGGTCAAACTCCACATTCAAGAACTGGCGTTCGACCGGGCCAATGGTGTCTGAAGCCGCCTGAACAGCCAACTCACGCAGCCGGATCAGGATCGAGCTGATCTCATTGAGTGAGCCCTCAGCCACCTGCACCAAAGACACACCGTCCTGGGCATTTCGAGAGGCCTGTCTAAGACCTCTGATTTGAGCTCTTAGATTTTCTGATATTGCGAGTCCGGCAGCGTCGTCACCGGCTCGATTGATGCGAAAGCCCGAGGAGAGTCTCTCCAGGCTTCTGTCTAAACCCAACTTCGTGCTCATCAGATTTCTCTGAGCGTTCAGCGAAGCTGTGTTGGTATTGATCCGTAAACCCATTTTTTTCCTCCTCCGTGAAGAATTGACTAGGCATCGATCCTTGATGCCTACTGGGCCCATCCCAGTGGGTTCTTTACTGTCATCCCTCTCTTCGGTGTCTCAGTTTGAGGCTTGAGGATTTTTGTCCCTATTTGAGAAAAACCGGACTAAGGGCTATATGGGCTTAAACGGCTTCTTTCAGCCTCTTTACACCATCAGCGATTAATAATCGCATCAGCACTTGGTAGGGCACCCCCTGTTTCTGTGCTATGGCCTTGAGCTCACTCAGTAGTTCTTCTTCAAGAGCTACACTGGTTGGTTTGCGACGAGCACCTTTTAGACGACTCATCCCCTCGATGATTTCTTTGGGGTCGAAGTCAATTTTATCGTACTCCTTCAAGCGTTTTGCGTATTTTTTCATAAAGCATCTTCTCCTTTCGACTCGCCGGCCTAGAGCTTATGGGGCGAACTCGCCCATCCCTGAGAGTAAAAACCACAGAAATAAATGTTCCGATTCGTGTAGGCCCGACTATACAAAGTCGTTCTTCTTCGACTTCAGGGCGAACCTGTCTACCAATGGGAACGGCCATTTTCAGAGAGAAGATGGATTCAACATCGTCACAATTAACCCCATGTTTTTTAAGGCTTTTTGTGCAATTCCCCACATCCCATTCAAATTCAAATGACTCAGTCTGGAGATACCAATAAGCCAACCAGAGGACGAATTTAAACTGCGCCATATACAACACTATAGTACACGTTACTATAGTGGATTGCAAGGTGTTTGTCCCGTAGAAAAGGGGGTGCAGGGCAACTTATGTTCTTATTTTATAGGTCTTTGCGCGAGTAGGTAAGAAAGGAGAATTCGGTGGGTTCGCTCCTGTCCCGGCGTTCGATCTCCTCAAACTTCAGAGGATCTACGTCTGGGTAGGTGATATCGCCGGGGTAATCTCGATGGATACGCGTTAGGTAAATCAGATCAACAATATTCATAGACTCGCGAAAGATCTCCCCCCCACCAATAATAAACACCTCTTCTCCGTAGCGGTGAACCTGTTCAGAGCAGTAATCGATGGCTTCTTTTAAAGAGGAGACCACGTGCACGGGGGTTTTGGAGTCTGGACTTTCATGCCTTTGTTTGAAGTCTGGGTTACGAGTGACCACCACATTGAGACGATCAGGCAAGGGATGCCCCACAGATTCAAAGGTCTTTCGGCCCATGATAAGGGCCCTGCCCTTTGTTTTTTCTCTAAAGAATTTCAGATCCTCGGGAATGTGCCAAGGGAGTTGGTTGTCTTTGCCGATCACGCCATTTTTTGCTGCTGCCACGATATGGGATAAAATCATCTTAAACCGCCACTTCTGCCTTGATATGAGGGTGGGGATCATAGTCCACCAGCTCAAAGTCCTCATAGCGAAATTCAAAGAGAGATTTGACCTCAGGGTTGAGTTTCATTTGGGGCAGAGGTCGAGGCTCGCGGCTGAGCTGCAGTCGGGCCTGATCCAAGTGATTGGAGTAGAGGTGGGCATCCCCAAGGGTATGAATAAACTCTCCGGGTTTGTAGCCACAGACCTGGGCCATCATTAAGGTTAAAAGCGAGTAACTAGCGATATTAAAGGGAACTCCCAAAAACACATCGGCGCTGCGCTGATACATCTGACAGGAGAGCCGATCTTTTCCGACGTAAAATTGAAAAAAAGCGTGGCAGGGAGGCAGAGCCATTTCTTGAATCTCACCTGGATTGTAGGCCACAACCAGGTGACGCCGGGAATAGGGGTCATTTTTAAGGCCTTCAACGACCTGCTGGATCTGGTCTATGCAGCGCCCATCAGGTGCCCGCCACGAGCGCCACTGGGCCCCATAGACTCGCCCGAGGTTGCCCTCGGCATCAGCCCATTCGTCCCAAATGCTGACATTGTTGTCCTTTAAATACTGGATATTTGTGTCGCCTTTGAGAAACCACAGCAGTTCGTGGATGATTGAGCGCAGATGAACCTTTTTGGTTGTCACTAGGGGGAAGCCCTGGCTCAGGTCAAAGCGCATCTGGTGTCCAAAGAGACTGAGCGTTCCAACACCCGTGCGGTCTTCTCTGTCGACACCCTCATTCAAGATTTTTTCCATGAGCTGGAGATAGGTCTGCATTTTTGCGCTCCTCGGCATTTTTGGCGACAGTCTAACCTGAAGCAGTGAGTAAGTCCAAGATGAGCCAGGCTAAAATGCTTTTGACGCCTTGAGATGAAAGGCCTAAAAGGGGATATGGAGATCAGAGACCCCATTCATGGATCCATTGAGCTGTCTCGGGCTGAGGTGGCGGTTTTGGACAGTTTGGCCTATCAGCGATTGCGCTCGATCAAGCAGTTGGGTTTTTCCGAATTCAGCTTCCCTGGGGCGACTCACAACCGCTACCTGCATTCGATTGGGGTCTGCCATCTTGCTGCGGTGGCCTTTGATCATATTTTTAAGGACTTTCAGTTTTCCAATCATCAGGTTCGTCAGCGACTGCGCCAGGTGCTGAGGCTTGCAGCCCTGCTTCATGATATCGGCCATGGTCCCCTGTCTCACACCACAGAAGAGGTGATGCCCCCGCTTGGGGATCTTGGAGTGGAAATCTATCGCTTGCGCCAGGGGGCACCTGATTTGAAGTCTAGAGCCAATCATGAGGACTACACGATTAAATTTATCACCGACTCTTCCTTGACCCCCATTTTGCGCGCCCAGTTTCCCGATATTGGGCCAGAACACATTGCCTGTTTAGTAGATGTGAGCTTGCAGGTTGAAGATGATTTTTTTTTGGATCAGGGCTTCAACTTTAGGGTGATTCTCAGTCAGTTGATCAGCTCTGAGATGGACGTAGATCGCCTGGACTATTTGGCTAGGGATGCCTATTTTTGTGGGACCAATTATGGGAAAGTGGAGCAGTCGTGGCTACTGGCCAACATGAGCTCGCATTTAGTGGATGGAAATCTCCACTTGGCCCTCAATCGCAGAGCCCTTTATACCTTTGATGATTTCCTGTTAGCGCGGCACCATATGCATTTGATGGTCTACTTTCATCACAAGGGCATCATCTACGAAGAGATTTTGAGTCGTTATTTGACTTCTCCGGACTGTAGCTTCTTTCTCCCAGCAGAGATTGAGGAGTACATCAAGTGCACAGACTATGCTCTTTTTGAACACCTGGCTTCAGTGGACAACCCCTGGGCTCGGAGGATTTCGGAGAGAAAGCCCTTTCGTATGCTCTTTGAGCTGCATTCTACAAGGGCCACGGAGCGACCGGAGAAAATGGCCCAGGCCCTTGAATCTGAAGGGGTCGAGGTGATTTGGGCCAGTTCTCAGCTAAGGCTGAGTAAATATCACACGATGACTCCCCAGGAAAAGCCCTTTGGGATCTACGTGGTCGATCAATATGACCGCAGGGCCCAGCCCTACAGCCTTCAAGACAGCACAGAGATTTTTAAAAAATATGAGGAAATTCGCACTATTGACCGGTTGTATGTGGCTCCGGAGAAGTTTGCCCAGGCCGAAGGTCTGATTCTCTCTCGTCAGCTTTGAAAGGTGAAGTTCCACAGCCCAGAGGGTGAGAAACCATAAAGAAAATTTAAAAATTCCAGGATTGATCTTGGGGGCCTGACCTTGCTAATCTTAAAAGTCTGTGGCGCAGAGTTCGACGTACAGTTTAACGATTGATAGTTTGGCCTCCAACGGAGTCGAGCCCACAGTTTCATTTGTCTTGAGTCGATGGGGAAACAACACCCAAGAAGTTGTCGCTCAACATGTCATCGCTCAACATAAGGTCGGGTTCGAAGACCTCCCCCAGGCCCTTCAAAGGGTTTATTCCTCCACAGGTATAGATCCCCAACAGATAGAATGGATGACGATTGTAGATAGTCAAGAGGGGCATTTTTGGAACAAGTTTTGGGTTTATCGAAAGAGAGCTCGTTGGGTGGAGTCTCTTGGGCTGGGACATTTAAAACCTTATCGGATCTCTCCACAGAGAGCCCTAGCCTATGAGGCCTTTCGTCAGTCGGGCTTTCGTCAAGCGACTGTGATCTGTTTAGATCCTGAGGTGAATCAGCTGACAGCCCAGCTCTGGGAGGCGGGAGAGAGGGGGCTGCAAAAAAAATGGCCCGAGGCAGAGGGAAACTCTGCAGAGGAGTTTTTTGAGAGGCTTGCGGAGTTTTGTGGTTTCTCTGGGGGCAGAGCGCAGAGGCAGTTTGTGGAGCTGTCGGGCTATGGGGAGCCTCGCTTTTTAGATCAGTTGCGGGAGGAATGGTTGGAAATTGGCTCTCAAGGACAGCTGATCTTAAAAGACAATCACCCGGACTTTGCCCGCGCCTTTCATTCCCCACAGCGCAGCCCCGATCAGCCAGTGACATCCAGGGAGATCGATATTTATGCCTCCTTAGAGAGCCTGGTGATGGAGTGGGCTATGACCCTAAAGTCCTCTCGACGCCTCTTAGTGGGGGGTGAAGAGAGAATCTGCGTGGTGGGTCAGGGTTTACTTTATGAAATTTTGATTGTTGTCTTGCCGAGAATTTTTGATCGGCAAAAATTATTTATCCTCTCTGGATCACTCAGTCAGTTGCGTGCCAGTGGGGCATCTGCACTCCTTGGGCTCCAGCAGGAGCCCAAGTCCAAAGCTCCGCTCTCAAAAACTCCAGCAGATGATCGCAAGAAGCCTCAGCCTCTCCCGGAAGGTCAGTTGGCTTAATTTTTTAGGTCGCTTTAAATCCAGCCCCCATTGGCCGTGAGGGTTTGCCCACTGATTGCCGAACTCAAGGGGCTGGCTAAAAAAGCCACGAGGTGGGAGATATCTTGATTTTCAACCAGACGAGCTTGGGGGCAGTGTTTTTTGAGCTCAGTTAAGGCTTGCTCAATGGATGGGGCATTGGGAAACCGCTCTCGCAAAAAGGGCTCGGTCACCCCAAGGGCCACGGCATTTATCGTGATATTTTTTTCAGTGATCTCCTGAGCGAGGACTTTAGTGAGTTGCTGCAGGCAGGAGCGAAAGACCGAGGAAATTTCCTCTCCCGGGAGGGACCAGCGCCAGGAGTCTTGAACCAGGAAAATCACCCTGCCTTTTTGCCGGCATTCAATAAATTTTAAGGCCTTTTGGGCGGTGATCAGACTTCTGTGCAATACGGCTTGAGCTTCGCCGAGCAGCTGTTCAGCAGTGGAACTACTAAAGGAGAGACCTGTTGAGTGGCTGACAGTTGAGTCGATCAGAGCATCCAGGCCACCAAATGACTCCGCCGTGCGAGACAGAGCCTCTTGAACGCTACTTTCATCTGTCAATGAGGCCTCAACAATCATACTGCGACCAAAGTTAGGATCGATTTCTCGGGCATCGTTAAGGCTATCGCTAAAGCGCCTTGCCTGCGTGACATTGGGGCCAATGAGGGCAATATCGGCTCCAAAGCCAGTCAGAGTGCTGGCTAGGTTCTGCATAAGAGGGTCAAATGTACCCGAAAGAACGATAGTTTTGTCTTGGAGTTTTAAGGACATAGTTCGCATAAACTCAGGTTAGGGTGCTTCCATGTAGGGGTCAATTGACAGTGCAGGAGGACCAGCCTTAAATACGTCTTTCAAAGGAGAGTTCAAAATGAAAGTATTGGTCATTGGTCAGGGGGCCAGAGAACATGCCTTGGTTCGAGCACTGAGATTGTCAGCCTCGGTAACAGAAGTCCATGTGGCGCCCGGCAGTGCCGCCATGGCCAAAGAGGCCCTGGTTCACGAGGTGAGCTCTTCGGATTCAGAGGCATTGAGTAAATTGGTCAAAAAAACGGCCATAGACTTGGTGGTCATTGGCCCTGAGCAACCTCTGGCCGAGGGCTTGGCAGATGATCTGCGCCGGGAAGGGGTTGCGGTTTTTGGTCCCAGCGGCGAGGCCGCTCGACTTGAGTCCAGTAAGAGCTTTGCCAAGGAGTTTATGATAGAGGCTGGGGTGCCTACGGCCAGATACCAGGTAGTCACTTCTCAGCAGGAGCTCAAGGGGGCTTTGGCTGACTTTGAGCCCCCTTATGTTCTGAAGGCCGATGGACTCGCAGCTGGCAAGGGAGTCTTTATCTGTGCGAGTTTGGAAGAGGCTCTGCAAGTGGGGCGGGACCTTTTTGAGCGCAAGATTTTAGGCCCTGCCGGGGAAAAGGTACTGATCGAAGAGCATCAACAGGGCTCTGAGCTGAGCTTTCTCTGTTTAACGGAGGGCACGGATTATCGCCTGCTGCCTTTGGCCAAGGACCACAAGAGGCTCAATGAAAGAGACCAAGGTCCTAACACAGGAGGAATGGGGGCTGTGGCTCCCGTTTCTATCGCGCCCGAGCTGTTGGAGCAGATTGAGAGCCAACTGGTTGCACCCTCCATTCGTCAGCTTCAGGCCATGGGGCTTCTTTATCGGGGGGTGCTGTACATTGGAGTGATGGTCACACCCAAGGGGCCAAAGGTGTTGGAGTACAATGTGCGTTTTGGTGATCCCGAGGCCCAAGTGGTCCTCCCGCTGTTAGAGGGTGACTGGGGACAGGTTCTAATGGCAGTGGCCAGAGGAGAACTTCCTGAGCCTGCCTGGAAGCCCATCGCCACTGCCACAGTGGTGCTGGCCGCAGAAAACTACCCGGCCTCTCCCGTAAAAGGGACCCCCATTGAGGGAGATGTATTTTTTGAAACTCCTAGCAGTTACTTTCTTCACGGCGGAACGGGACGCAACTCTCAGACAGAGGCCTGGGTCACTCAGGGAGGACGAGTCCTCAATGCCCTAGGTCTTGGTTCTGACCTGAAGGAAGCCCTGGTCAATGCTTATCATCAGGCAGATCAAGTCAAATGGCCAGGAATGCAGTTGCGCCGAGACATTGGGGACTAAGGACAGGCAGGGGGAGCCTTAATGTTGGTCCCCAGACTCTTTGTCTGTCTTGCCAAGAAGCCTTGAGAACAGTCCACCTTTCTCGGATTCAATTTTAATTGTCTTTGGCTTTGCCGCCCCAGACTTAGGGATCATAATTTCAAGAACTCCACCCTCGTGGCGAGCTTGAATCTTGTCCTCTTCCACCTGAGTAGGAAGCATAAAACTCCTAGTGAACTGCCCAAACTGCCTTTCATAGCGACGCAACGGCCCTTGCTCCTCACGATGAGTCTTTACCCTCTGTCCAGAGACGGTCAGCTGCCCATTGCTCACATCAATTTTGACATCTTTGGCATCCACACCCGGAATATCAAAGCTCAACAAGTAAAAATCCTTGTTTTCCTCAATGTCCACAGGGGGGGCAAAATCCACCATTTCAGCCAACGAAGAGCTTGTCGCACTCATCGGGCTATCAAACACCTTGTTGAACACTTGATCCATTTCATTCATAAAGTCCCAAACACTTTGAGTGGGTCGAGTTGTCAGACTTTTTCTCATCTTGCACCTCCATTAATTTGTTTCCTTGCTCTTACTTTCAGTTTTAATTTGGGGTCAATTGGGGGTCTGTCAAGTTGACGAAAAGTCAACAATTTCCAAATTTTAAGGATTTTTAAAAAATCTACAGTACCTAGATGTGTCAAGATGGGCTATGTCACACTTTCTCTACATCTTCTGACGAGGGGGAGAGCTTGTTTAGTAGCTTTGGTCACAGTTTGAGCCGTTTTTTAGCAATTTTCATCACACTTGCTCTTTATTCCGCTTCTGCTTGGTCTGCAGCAGATGGGGGAGGACGAACTGCCTACCCAACCAGCTCCGGTAGTTTTCTCCTGCCCTCTTGTGTGGAACTGCTCAATCATGCAAGCCATCAAGCCCCTCTGATTTCCTATGTGGCACAGGGGCACAGTCGGGTGGAAGAAGCTCGAAGGGCTCAGCCCGACCCCCAATTTGTCAGTTGGCAGCGTGAGGCCTCGCAGCCCCTGCGCAAAGGCCTTCATCCCTTTCCCGCCTTTTCATCTGTCATCTCTACTCAAGCTGGGTCACAGGTGGCCTGGCTTAAGACCCCCAGTATCAATACTGAGCACCCATCTGAAGTGTCGCGATTTAGTCCTGGTCTGGGGATGTCAGCTCATCTGGAATTAGAAGTCCATCCGGGGCAGTGGACGACCACTCAGCTCTACTTTAATAGGCCACTGATGACGTCCTGGGATCAATGGCTGTCGGAGGGCTATCTCTTCTCTCCTCAAAGAGGGGATTCAGTAGTGGTCTTTCATGTGCATGGAGGGGGAACTCCCTCAGCTGAGGCTATGAATGGCAGCTCGATTGCAACCCATTTGGCAAAGCACAAAATTGCCTTTGCGGCGGTGGATCAGCATGGACACGGAAAAGGTCCCCGTTACGCTGTGGATAGCTTTGATGATCTGATTGAGTACAATTTGGCCGTCATTGAGAAGACCACCCATCCGGATGTGAAGGTGGTTTTGTCAGGGCACAGCTGGGGTGGGGAGTTTTGGCTCTATTTTTACACCCAGTACTGGCCGCGCCACCGCGAGGGTCGTTATAAGAGAGTCTTGGATCAAATTATTGGGGTGATGCCCTTAAGCCCTCCTGCTGACTTGGCTATGGGTCAGGGCAGCCCTCGGGAACGGGTGGAGTTGGAAGAAAAGCTTTTTCGCACTCTCGCGGATGATCCCAACTTCATGGACCGCATTGCAGACAAAGACAAACAGTTCATGCGCAACGTGGTCCGCAGTGGAAAGCTCAACCCCATTGGCACCCTCTACGCATTGTGGACGCAGATTCACTATAGCACTCCTTTGCCTGAGCCCTCAGAGATGCAGCAACGACCCAGGTTGATGCTCATACAGGGAATGTGGGACGGATTGACCTATGTGGGACGTGAATTTGCCTTTAAGCCCTTGGCGGAATTGCTAGGTCCGGACTTTGTTCTGATGGATCGCTATGACACTTTTGAGGGCAAGGACCAACCTCAAGGTCACCAGACAATGGATGCCCTAAGGCCCGGTGATGGGAAGTACTTGGTCTACAGTGCCATTGTCGACCTAATAGAAGAGCAGACAGGGAAGAAGTTTCCTGAAGTCAACCCTTGGGAGGCACTCTCAGGAGATGACAATCTGGTCCCTCTTTTACACAAGTTGTCTTTGCTGACAGGAAATAACTTTGCGGCTCGGGAGTATTTTAAAGACCTTAAAATTGTTGTTCGCAGCCCCACCTATCGCACTCGCTATCTGGCTCGTAAGATGAGGGACTTAAAGACATTCACTCAGGGCTTGATGCAGATTCGTGAGGCCAATACCAAGGCCTACAGCGAGGCGGCTCAGAAAGATATAGCTCAGTTGGCCAAGAGCTATGGCATCAGGGATGCCGAGGAGGGGGCCTTGCGCGAATTGGATGTGGAGGAGCCCTCCCCGCAGAGAGTGCAAAGGCTTAAGGACTTTATTG
>SKYF01000043.1 GCA_007128005.1 Bdellovibrionales bacterium | reverse complement strand
CTTTGTCTGAGGTCTCCGAGGAGGGTCCTCTTGCTATGACCTCCCGAGCCCAACGCTCGGCAAAATCTCCCTGAGCTTGGAGGAGTTCTGGGTCCAGGGGGGCGAGGTTTAGCAGCTCAGTGAGTAGTTTTCGTTCCTCTTTGAGTAGCTGTTGATCGCGCAGGAAAAAGAGCTTTTCTTTAAGCTGTGTCAACCTCTCCTCATAGGCCCTTTGTCGCTCTATCTGCCCCTGTTTGCGCAGCTCCACGAGCTGAGGCTCCCTGCTGTCTAAAGCGCTAGTGGTGGCAAGTTCGGAAAGCTGCCCCTGTCGCTTCGCCCCCTTGAGCATGGCTTGGATTAAATCCTTAGGGAGGCTCTGTGGTCCTTTGCTCAGAATTTCAGGCACTAATTCCCAAGGTAGGCGTCTTTGTAGTTTTAGGAGCTCAATCAAAGCCTGTGCGCAGAGCTGAAATTGCCCTGAATTGAGAAAGAAAACACATATGGATCGAATATCCTCATCGGAGCTCTCAGCTTCTAGAATGCGCTCAAAGAGCTGAAAACTGATTTCCGAGACACTGCTTTTCTCTAAGAGTGCTGTTTGAATCTGCACCTCAATCGGACTCAGACTTTGGTCCGAGTCCTTTGCAAAGCGCTCTGAGGATTCTAAAGTGTTCAAGTCAATCTCTCCTGGCCAATCTCTAAAGTCGATCTCTCCCTCTAGTAGTGTCGGCGGGAAAAGCACTCAGGGCGAGGCCTGACTCATTGCGCCAGGATCACTTCTGGCTGACGCGCTCGACATAGGTTCCATCTGTGGTGTTGATTTTTAACAGATCTCCTTCGTTGATGTGAAGAGGAACTTGCACCACATATCCCGTCTCCATGGTGGCGGGTTTAAAGGTGTTGCTCACAGTGTTGCCCTTAAATCCGGGGTCGGTTTGCGCCACTTTTAGGTTGACCGATTTGGGCAGTTCAATGCCCACAGCTCTATCATTAAAAAGGCAGACCTTGACTTCCATATTTTCTACTAAAAAGTTGGCATCTTGCCCCAACAGCTCCTCGCTGAGGTTGAGTTGCTCAAAGGAGCTTTGATCCATAAAGTTGAAACCGCTTTCATCTTTATAGAGAAAGCTCATGTCTTTGTAGGCCACATCGGGAACCCCAAATTTTTCCCCTGACTTAAATGTGCGCTCTAGATTGCTGCCGGTGATGAGGTTCCTCAGTTTAGTGCGAGTGAATTGGTTGCCCTTTCCGGGCTTGACGTGCTGAAAGTCAACAATTGTGTAGGGTTCTCCATCTATGAGGAGTTTTAAGCCTTTCTTAAAATCACTCGTTGCATGCATAGTATAAGAGTCTCCGCCAGGTTGAGGGTTTAAAAACTCAGGATCTATTCATACCCGATGGGACCCATGGTGTCAGCACTTTACTGGCAGGTTAGCGCCCCTGGCCGTTTTGCAGGCGACTGAGCACCCTGCGAAGATAATCAACTTGCCTTAGGCGAAGCTGCTCTTGACGAGTGAGCTCTGGCAGCTCAACTTCAGCTTCCTCCAAAGTCACCTTTGGCTGTCGACCCATAGAACCCCTCTGAGGAAGGTGTTCCTCCTCACTTTGCTCCTGCCGCTGATCAATCAGTCGAATGCGCTTACTGACCTCAGGGTTTCTTCCATGCACCCGCTCAATCTCGCGCAGAGCAGCTAGAGCCTTTTCCATGTCATTGCGTACAACATAGGCATCAGCCAGAGACAAGAGCCTCTCTAGGTCACGCTGGGCCTTCAATTCCAGTTCCTCGGTTCCTTGGGGGCGGAGCAGAGGGGCTGTATTCTGTTCCTCCTGAGCTTGAGGCGAAAAAGACCTCGCCTGAGCAATTTGACTCAAAGGCCTCATGGCAAAGAGCTCCTCATCGAACTCATCTGCAGTCAGACTTTCTAGTTTTTTGACCGCTTTTTGAGCTTTTTCGCTATTTGGGTTGAGGAGTAAAACCATCTTATAGGCTTTTAAGGCCTCTTTGGGTCGGCGCAGCTTTAAGAGGCTTTCTGCCAAAAGGTTCTGGGCCATAATGTTTTCAGGGGAAAGTTCTGTGGCCAAGGTCAGCTCCTTGCTGGCCTCCTCCAGCTGATTTTCCTCAATGAGCAGCTTGGCCAGCGCAACGCGTCCTCCGGCAAAGTGGGGGTTGTGCTGAACTCCTGCGCGGCAGATGAGAAGGGCCTCCTTTTTTAGGCCCATTTTTCTATAGGCCTCTGCCAGAGGGGCAAAGACCTTGGCCTTTGGGTCCCGTTCGAGAGTGAGCTGATATTGCTCGATGAGTTCAGGGTGAATTTCACTCATGATTTATCTTTGCACTGCTTCAGATCATTTTCAATGGGGACTTCTTGAAGAGGGTCGAGAAAAGGTGGTTTAATGTCAGGCAATCGGAGGGGTTTTTGTGGCCATTATTTTAGGAGTGGACCCTGGCAGTCGAAAAATGGGATTTGGCCTTCTTAAGCAAGAAGGGGAAGATTGGGTCCATTTAGACCATGGGGTCATTGAGACCAAGGACAAAATGAGCTTGCCTGAGAGGCTTTATGTCGCCTACCAGGGATTAGAGAGGGTTTTTTCCCAGTATCGCCCAGAGTTTACTGTGGTCGAGAAGATTTTTTTGGGTAAGAATGCGGATTCTGCTTTTAAGCTTGGCCATGTTCGGGGGCTGGTTTTACAGCTGGCCTGGGCCCACGAAAGCGAGGTCTTTGAGTACGCACCGCGCTCGGTAAAAAAGACCCTGACTGGTTCAGGAGCTGCTGAAAAGGATCAGGTGCAGATGTTTGTGTGTCATTGTTTGGGGTTGAGGCCGCCAATACAGGAAGATGCCTCTGATGCCTTGGCCTTGGCCTTGAGCCACAGTCGCTGGCAGGAAAATGGCCGGCGACTGGAAGGCTTTTGCCGCCAAGTTCAAGAGCTCTAGTTAGGATGGAGGAGAAGCTTATGATCGGTTTTTTGCGAGGACGTCCCCTGTTTGTGGATGGAGATCAGTTGACCTTAGATGTTCAGGGGGTGGGCTATCTTTTGCTGTGTTCTTTGAACAGCCTGACGGATGTGGAAGGTCAAGAAGAGGTCCAACTATGGGTTCATACCCATGTGCGCGAGGACGCTATTCATCTATTTGGTTTTTCATCGACCCTTGAGCGGCAGGTCTTTTTGTCTCTTATCAAAGTCAACGGGGTGGGCCCCAAAATGGCCTTAAATATTCTTTCAGCAGCACCATTAAGTCGACTCGTGGAGATGATTGAATCGGCGGACACCAAAGGGCTTTCGGCCTTGCCGAAAGTGGGCAAGAAAACGGCCGAGCAGATGATTTTATCTCTGCGGGGCAAGCTGGTGCTGGGTGAGGGGGGAGCTCAAGCTGAGAAACTGAAGCCTTTAGCGGCTCGTGAGGAGATAGTCTCCGCACTCGTCAATTTGGGATTTCGCCCTCATGAAGTGGAAAAGGTGGTTGATTCCATGGATCCAAGTTTTGATTTGCAGGCGGGCGTTCGAGAGGGTCTGAGGTCCCTCACCCAGCAGTTGTAGACAGTTAAGATGGAAGGGAGAGTGGGGTTGTGAGTGATTTGGAAATTATGGGACAAGACCGCATTGTGAGCGGTCAGCCAGAGGCTGGAGATTTGAACTTAGAGGTCGCTCTTCGTCCTAAGTCCTTTGCCGAGTTTCCCGGCCAGGAGAGAGTCAAAGAGAAGCTAAAGGTCTTTGTGGCTGCTGCCAAAAAACGCTCGGAGTCCATGGATCATGTTCTCCTTTGTGGCCCGCCAGGCCTGGGCAAGACAACTCTCTCCCATATTATTGCCAATGCGCTGGAGGTTCCTTTTAAAAGTACTTCGGGGCCAGCTCTGCACCGCAAGGGAGACTTGGCTGCCATTTTAACCAGTCTCAGACCCCATTCCGTTCTGTTCATTGACGAGATTCATCGCCTGAGCCGAGACGTGGAGGAGTACCTCTACAGTGCCATGGAAGATTTTTATATTGATATTGTCACTGGAGAGGGGATGGGTGCTAGAAGTATGCGCTTTCAGCTGTCTGCCTTTACTCTGATCGGAGCCACCACCCGAGCTGGGTTGCTTAAGGCTCCTTTTCGCGACCGGTTTGGGATTATTGAGAGGCTCTCCTTTTACGACCACCAATCCCTGTATAAGATCCTGTCCCGCTCTGCAGCTCTGCTCAATGTGACTCTCACTGAAGAGGGTTCCCAAGAAATTGCTCGCCGCTGCAGGGGCACTCCTCGGGTGGCCAACCGGCTGTTAAAAAGGGTGAGGGATTATGCTGAGGTTATGGGGAACGGCCAGATTGATGGAGAGATGGCTCGCTACGCCCTCGATCAGCTGGAGGTGGATCAGTTGGGCTTAGACCCCATGGATAGACGCATTTTGAACCTGATTCAGGACAATTTCGCTGGCGGTCCAGTGGGCATTGATACACTGGCGGCAGCTCTGAGTGAGGAAGCTGACACTCTTGAAGAAGTCTATGAGCCCTTTTTGATTCAAGAGGGGCTGCTGCAAAAGACTCCTCGGGGTCGAGTCATCACTGAGCTGTCACGTCAGCATTTGAGGCAAATAAGCTGAGCAAGACAGCTTCTAGACAGAGCGAGGATTCTACAGAGAGCTAGGATAGGTCCCTTCAGTTGGGCTCAAAGCAAGTGTAAGAGGTTTTCGAATAATGACTCTGCTCGCCAGAAAGACTGCAGTGCTTAAAATAGAAGTTCACATCGGGAACTCGAGTGCGGCGATGGGGGATGGGTTTGCGGTAAAGCATCCCGTCTCCTGTGTAGGCGGCCCCTTCGGCTTGGCTTTTTTCAAAGCCTGTATCGGGCATAAGGAAGCTGCCTTCGGATGAAGAGTTTCTAGAGGGCTGTCCCCCTGAGAAGGACGAGCAGCCGATAAGCAAGCTTGTCAGAAAAAGCTGACCAGCTAACCACAGCAAGTCAGTCCAAGACCTTAATTTATGGAAAAAAATTCCCATATTTTAATGATAGGCAGCTGTGCTGCATTGACAACAGGCAGTGCGATTTGTACAACACTTGCGACGCGCAGAGCCGTAAAGTCTCGGGTGCCTGAATAAAAACTAGATAAGTCATTCCAACTCCTTAAGATATCATCTTGACCTTCGACTAGAAGTCTAAAATGGTTTTGGCACCGAACTTGAACAGCAAGGCCTTGAAGAGGATGGCCCTGAAGAGATCTGAAGAGACCTGAGGAGAATAGAGGAGTAAAGGCACAATGTTTTTGCAGCGCACAATTCGACAGAGGGCAAGAGTTCAAGGGGTGGGGCTCCACACTGGAGAGCCTGCAGAGCTGACCTTTTGCCCCGCCCCAGCCAATACCGGAATTTATTTTGTCAGAAGAGATTTGCCTGGGAGTCCTGCCATCTCTACCCGTGCAGATCGAGTCACGGCCACGGCCCTTGCAACCACTTTGGGAGGAGAGGCCTTTTCAGTGTCTACTGTCGAGCACTGCCTGTCGGCTCTTGCCGCCCTGCGAATAGATAATCTATTTATTGAACTCAGTGGGCCGGAAATTCCTATTTGTGATGGCAGTGCCAAGCAGTTTTTGGAGGCTATTTTACAGGCAGGGGTGATGGACCAGGAGCAGCCGCGAAGATACGCCTTGATCACCCAACCCATTTACTGCGGTGATGAGGACAAACATGCTTATGTGGTGCCATATAATGGATTGCGGCTGAGCTGCACGATTGAGTTTTCCCATCCCCGGATTGGTCGTCAGAGCCTCGATCTCGATATCAATGAATCCACTTTTAGTCATGAGTTGGCCTCGGCTAGAACTTTTGGCTTTCTAAAGGATGTTGAGATGTTGAGGAAAAAGGGGCTGGCCCGAGGGGGAAGCTTGGAAAATGCAGTGGTTTTAGACTCAGAGGACATATTAAACCCTGAGGGGCTGCGTTTTAAAGATGAATTTGTGCGACATAAAATGTTGGATGCTTTGGGAGACTTGGTCACCTTAGGAATGCCTTTAATGGGGCATGTGGTTCTTTATAAAGCAGGTCATGACCTGATGAATCGTTTGGTGCGTCAGATCATCGATTCCCCTGACAACTATCGTCATATAGAACTGGGCGCAGACGTTGCTCGCAGTGAGGTGGAGTCTGGTCGTTATTCTTGGGCTTTTTCACAGTATTTTTCATAGCGCTTTGAGGGGGATCAGTGGCCTTCTTTGCACCTCATTGATCTTGGCCCCATTGCCAGCGACTGCTCAAATCAATAAGTTCCCTGGTGTGGACTGGACGCCAAAGCTCTTTGTTGAAGTGCCTGGATACGTCTACCGCATTCAAAGCTTGCTCAATGCCGATGATGAAATTGCTTTGCAGCCCAATACGCGCAGTCTTGTTGGTTTTTACCTCAACTACCGCGATACCTTTGGAGTGCGCTTGAGTTTTCGGATCCCCGAGGAGGGAGAGGAGATACGAGGACCCACTCAATACGAGGATTGGAGGTTTTCTTTCGCCTATGACTCCTTTCATCTAGTATTAAATTTTATGGAGTACCGGGGCTTCTATATTGAGAACTCCTCCCAGCTGGGATTGAGCTCCGCTGGAGAGTATTACTTTGTCCCGGACTTGAAAGTTAGAAACGTCAGCGCCAACCTCACCTACATAGTCTCTCCAACTCAGTTTTCCCTGATGGCCGCCCTTGATCAGACAGCCCGACAGGAAATCAGTGGGGGAAGTTTTTTGTGGGGTTTGGTCTACTCAGAGGTGCTGTGGGACCACCCTCAGTTTATAATCCCGCTGCCTCTTCAGCCCCGTTTTGGTGAAGACGCCGAGTTGAGATCAGGCCACTTTCGGACCCTCTCCTTTAAAGGCGGCTATGGACACACCTTTGTGCATGAAAACCGAAAATGGTTTTTGTCTTTAGCGGGGATGTTTGGAATAGGAGTGCAGAGCCGCAGTTATCAGGTGGGTGCGGAGAAATTTGCTCCCTGGCGTGAGGCCTACAAAGTGGATATCGCTATTTCAGGAGGCTACGCGGGGGAGCGCTACTTTTCGGGCATTCTGGCTGTGGCAGATGATACGGTTTTTCGTCTGAACTCGTTGAGTGTTGGCTCCAATGTCTATGCGGTGCAGCTGTTTGTTGGGATGAGGCTTTAGGGGTTTTTGGCTGCACTATTGTGCGGCGCGTTTTTTTGGAGAGGGGCTGTCGGAGGTGGGTGGCCCTCTTCTGTCTTGCCAAAGTCCAGGAGATTGAGCGAAGCTCAGGCGTTCCACAATATATTTTTCGAGGAGAGGATCATGATTATCGGCGTGCCGAAGGAAATTAAAATTAGTGAAAACCGTGTTGGGTTGACTGAGGCTGGAGTGAGGCAGTTGGTTCAAGAGGGCCACAGTCTCTATGTGCAAAGAGATGCCGGTCTTGGCAGCCGAATTTCCAATGAGGCCTACGAACAGGCAGGAGCAAAAATTCTCGATAGCATGGCCGAGATTTACGCCAAGGCGGAGATGATTGTGAAGGTCAAAGAGCCTTTGGCAGAGGAGTATGATCTCCTTAAAGAGGGCCAGATTCTCTATACCTATTTGCATTTAGCCGCCGAGCCCAAACTCACAAAAGTGCTCTGTGAGCGAAAGGTGAAGGCCATTGCTTACGAGACCATTCAAAACCCAGACGGTTCGCTTCCTCTATTGACACCGATGAGTGAGGTGGCTGGTCGAATGGCCACTCAGATTGGTGCCTTTTATCTGCAGAAGGATCATGGAGGGAAAGGAATTTTACTTGGAGGGGTGACTGGAGTGGGCAGAGGGCGTGTGACCGTGCTTGGTGGCGGAGTTGTGGGGGTGAACGCTGCCAAGATGGCCGTAGGGCTTGGAGCCGACGTCACCATTATGGACGTGAATCGGGCAAGACTAGAGTACTTAGACCATATTTTTCAAGGGCGAATTCATACCCTGTACTCGCATATGCAAAATGTGGAGGAGGCGGTTGCGCAAAGTGATCTGGTGATTGGAGCTGTTTTGTTGACGGGGCGCAAAGCTCCGCAGCTGGTGACTAAAAAAATGGTTCAGTCTATGACTGAGGGGAGCGTGGTGGTGGATGTAGCGGTGGATCAAGGTGGTTGTATTGAGACTTGCAAGCCCACTTCCCATACGAACCCCACCTATGAAATCGATGGGGTGATTCACTACTGTGTTCCCAATATGCCGGGAGTGGTGGCTCGCACCTCAACATATGCTCTGACCAATGCAACTTTTAAATATGCCTCTCTGTTGGCCTCCGTGGGGGTAGAGGATGCTGTGGCTCAGGACAAGGCCTTGGCCTATGGGCTCAATGTCTATAATGGGGCTGTCTGCTATGAGCCGGTCGCTCGTGATTTGGAGCTGGAGTATCGCCCTTTTGTACCAGTAAAATCCTAATGTGACCAAAATCCTCGGTGCCCACCCAGGGGATATGCCGCTGAGAGAGTCGCTCTGTGACCAAGGGGTGAGGGTGATTGTAGCGGGCCCTCCTAGCGCTGACGAGAGACAGTCTGAGTTGGGGCAACTGTTGAAGAAGTTCAACAGATGTGCTGGTCCTGCTCCCGTGGTGGCCCAGAACCAAATAAGATATATTCATATCTTTGAGCTTATGGGCCCAGAGTCTTTCCATCCTGGCAGTGGCGTCTCCTGTTAGCAGAATGGAGCCCAAGGCCGAGCGAATGACAAAAACTCGGCTGAGGTCATTGGCTTTGAGGTTTTCAATGCCATGAGAAATTTCGCTCCACCAGTCAACTTCTAGGACTTCAACGGATGTCGGATTAGCAGAACCTTGAGGGCAAGTGGGTAGGTTCAAGATCAGTCGCTCCCGAGAAGGAGTGCTTGAGCCCAAGGGCGCATGCTTTCGGCATAGGCGGGGCCAGTGCATTCGGGCGCGACGAACAAAGCTCAAGTGGTCCCAGTCCCAGTGACTCAGACTTAGCCACTGTTCTTTTTTACGGCACTCCTTAAAAATAGCCACCCACGGGGCCTGCTCTCCTCCCATATCAAAGTGCCAGCAGCGATGACTTTCGCTCAGAGTGGCCCACTGGCCTTGACCTACGTTCCAGAGTATAAAAGTTGGCGGGTGATTGGGGCTAAACTCTAGGGGCCAAAGGAAGATCAGCAGAAAAAGGCTTAAGGGGAAAACAGTGCTAGGCCTCACTTCTTGGGTCCTTCAGGGATCGATTCGCAGTCATTAAAGTTTTCCGTCTTTGAAGGAACTCATAGCTTAAAATGAAGCTCTGTAGAGCTCCTAGATAGGCCCATCCCCAAGTGCGCGAACAGAGGCCTGGGAGAAGAGGCTGCCAAAGGAGGCAAGCGTTCCAGGTGTCAGGCCACAGCTGAGTCAGTACGGCAAGAAACTCGAGACTTAAGCCCATCATCAGATCCGCAAGCCATCCAAATCCAGGTAAAAAAGACATCAGCTGGAGAAGACAGCAGCCCAGCCAAAACGATAGCAGAGCTCCAGCTATGGCTCCGTTGAGTACGATACTCAGTGGATGAGGGAGGCTAACTACGGGCAGCAGCAGAGGGGTCAAGAATATATAGACCAAAGCAGCCCTTTTTAAAGCCCGGTATCTTGCCCGAGGCAAAAGAGGGAAGCTCAAGGCCAGGGCTGCGGACCAGCTCAGTTGCAGGGATAGGGAGTTGAGGCCCTGCTCCAGGAAGGGGAGGCAGATAAGGGCGCTGAGAGCCACTCTTTGGGAGGCCAGCCAATTGAGCGCAAGTCTCTGGTTCAATATCCTCAAGCTCAAGGAGGAGGCGGAGCGTAAAACAGGGGCCTGGAGCCCACAGATAAAGGCAAAACAGAATACGAATATAAGACTCAGCAGGCTTTGAAGCTGTCGTGGAGCCACTGTGGAAAACATTTTTCGCACCCCGTACTCAAGCCAAATCAAGTGAGCCCCAGAGACAACCAAAAGGTGGATGAGACCCAGCTGAGCAACACTTTGACGCAAGGGGTTTTCAAGGCTGAGTCTCTTTCCGCAGATCAGAGCTTGGTAGATTTCCTGGTGGGGTGATTCCTGGCCGAAAGTTCTCACACAGTGAGTTTGCAGGATGGAGCTGAGTTCTGTTAGCGCATCGCTCCATGAGCTCGCAAAAGCTGTTCCCCAGAGAGCAAGAAATATCAACAGGATAGGCATTCTAAACTGAAGCTGCAAAAAGGGGGTAAAGCTATACTAAGGTCTAAGTCCCCTTTGGCGTTCGGATTGTCCGTATTGCGTCTGTAAGAAAGTGAAACTCGGACAGGTTATAATCGGCAAAAATAGATAAATTAAGAGTTTTTTCATGGACTTAATATATGCCCTATTGTTCAGCAATCCGCTCAAAGCCTTGTCTGGTTTCAGGTCTAAGGTATTGTTGGGGGGATATTCCACAATCAATGTGGATAATTCCTAACAGGAATTTAAAATGACCTTGAGCGATGCTTTCTTGCAATCTTTTCAGGATGCATTAATCTGGTTTTATGAAGAATTTCGCCTTGTGTCTGTTTGTCCCTCTTCTGTTTTCAGTGACTTCCTTTATGGCTCAGAGTGCCACACCCCCTCATCTCAGAGATCAAATCTCCCGACCTCAAAGCCAACTGCCATTTGATGGGGAGAGAGTGCTCGCTGCGCGATTGAAAAAAGCCGTGAAGGGTCAGGACCTGAACGAAGCCCAGAGGGTTGTGGGTCTTTATCAAAGGCACTTTCCCAGAAGTTCAGGCTATATAGAGGCTTTGTACCAGACAGGCCTTATGCAATTTCAAAGGGGACGTTTGGGTGAGGCTCTACAGATATGGACACTGATGGAGCAGCGCTTCCCCTCTCATCCTCTCACAGCTCGTGCCCTCTTGGGTAAGGCCACGGTCTATGACAGACTGCAGTTAAAGGGGCCAGCAAACAGTGTTCGACGTCGGTTGGTGGAGAGGTTTCCTCAAAGTCAGCAGGGACTTAGGGCTCGAAGGCAGTTGCTTCAGGAGAGTTCCTAGGGGTTCAATAAGCAGGAGAGAACAAGGATGTTCGCGCCGTGAAAAAAGGTCCGCAAAAATGTTTTTTGGTCCTAGGGCCGAAAGCTTTTCTATATGCTATGGCTTGGGTGGGGTTGACTCTCGTCTCTCCTTCCATCTCCCACGCCCAAGACGACTTTGACTTCGATATCGACTTTGAGGAGGAGTTTAATTTCTCAGAAGAGTTTAGTTTTGATGGCGAAGATTGGTTTGACGACTTTGATATAGAGGGGAGTAGTCCAACAGAACAGTTAGCTTCTCCCACCGCTGAAGAGCAGGTTCTGGAGCCCAGCTTTGAGGATGATTTGGATTTTGTTTTTGATCCCCTGGATCCAGTTTCAGAAGAAGATGCCTTTGCAGAGGACTCAGTTTGGGATGAATTTTTTGCTCCTGAAGCAGGGCTAGATGCACAGGCTGAAGAGATGTTGATTCTTGAGCCTGAGGGGCCGGGCCCTGATTTGACCTCGGAGGACCTTTGGGCCTCCCCAGCCATAGATCCTCCGGACTACGCATTGGAGGCAAGGCTTCATCAAATTTTTTTGAACTACAACAGTCAGAGAGTATCGGATGCTGACTGGAGTTTGTTGCTCGGGGGGCGCGAGGCAGAGGTCTATGAGATTCAAAGGGGAGACACTCTGTGGGGAATCAGCAGAACTTTTTTTGGTGATGGCAATTACTGGCCTAAAATTTGGTCACTCAATGCGGAGATTACCAACCCCCACCTGATTCGACCCGGCAATAGCATTCGCTTTATTATGGGAGATCTAGCAGATGCTCCCGCTTTTGCAATCACCGAGACAGAGCAAGAGGATCCGGAGATGTCTGCACTGGTCAGTCCCATTTTAGAGGCTGATGGGGATGAATTTTTCGGAATAGAAATCCCTCCGCCTCTTGAAGAGAGCCGGCCCGTGGTGATGCGTCTGCCACCCAGTTTGCCAATCTGGGATTATGCCGCAGCTCCCGAAGGCTATGATGAAACAGGTGTGGATTACATTCAGCGCGCCGAGATTCAGCTCAATATGAACTTGCCACTCCCAGTCTATTTGGCGGAAAGAGAGCCTGACTCCGTAGGGCGTATTGTTGAGCTTGAGATGGGAGGGGAGCAGGCGGGGCTCTATCAATATGCCTATGTCTCAGTGAGAAGTGGAGTGGCGAAGCCCGGGGATAGGCTCACAGTGGTTAGGCCCAGAGACCGTCTGAGATCGCCAAACTCTGAGGTGTCCATAAGTGGGGCGCCACTGATGATAGAGACGGGTGGGGTTGTAGAGTTGGTTGAACTTGTGGACTCAAGGGTCACTAGATCAGGACAAGATATGTTTAGGGCGATGATTGTGCAGTCTGTGAACCCCATTCTTCCCGATTCTTTGGTGCTCCAAACCCCCTTGCCCCGGGGCAACTTTGCTCGCAAGGGCAATGTTGCCAATATTGCGGGGCAAATTATTGGGGGAGTTCATGATCGGCGCAGTCATTATTTTGCCACTCATTCGATTGTCTTTCTCAACAGGGGCTCCGCTCAGGGGTTAAGAGAGGCAGATATTTTGACCATTAGGGCCAATCCACGAGTGAGAAATCCACGTTCAATTGTCCGCGAAGTTCAGAGACAGATTGGGCAAGTCAAGGTGATACAATTGGCTGAGAGCTTTTCTGCTGCCGTTGTCTTGAGCAGTTCTGAAGGGGTTTTCTCGGGCGATTATGTGGGCGGTGAGATGGAGTTGTCTCAACTGTGGAGTTTTGAGGGGACTTCTCCGGCGGCTGGCTCCGACAGTTGGGAGGATGAGTTCTCCGACTTGGATGATTTTGACAGTATGGAGGGCTTTGAAGTCCTAGACGGCTTTGATGATTTTGACTTTGATGACTTTTGAGAATGCGACCCTGTCCGAATCTCGAAAGCTCCGGACGTGAGAACTCATTGAGCTTAAAGAGAGCTTTGGCCAATCCTTTGCACAGGTTCTTCGGTCATGGACAGCTACACTCTACTTTCAAGTCTTGCCGTATTTTACTCTTGCCCAAACTTTTCTTCTGAGTTGAAGCTTTTGCATCAGCAGTTTGGCGATACCAGTCTCCCCTTAAGTGATTTGGTTAAGGTTCTGCCCGTTGGCGCTTTTCGAGAGTTCTACTCTCAGTTGCCCAAAAGGTGGTGGCATGAGGCGGAAAGGGAAGTTGGCATCTGGAAAAAAAATGGACTTTCGCTCACTCACCCTCTTAGCTCTGACTATCCTCGCTCCTGGCTAGAAAAGCTATCCTCGCCTCCCTGTTTTGTGATTTATAAAGGTCAGCCGGTGTGGAATGTGTCGGACGCTCACTGTCTTTCGGTTGTGGGGAGTCGAAGGCCTCTTGCAGAGTCTCTCCAATGGATGGAGCAACATCTAACTCGACTGCTGCAGTCTCGTACGGACCTCGTGGTGGTCAGTGGCGGAGCCAGGGGAGTGGATCAAAAGGCCCACGCTTTGTCTTTACGCAATGGCCGCTCCACCTTGTGCGTCCTTCCTTCTGGGTTAGAGCAAATCTATCCCCAGGACCTAAGGAGTTGGGAAGAGTCTTTTGTTGCCGGTGGCGGGGCCTTGATCTCCTGCTATCACCCTCGTGCAAGGGTTCACAAGTCCCACTTTCATCAGCGCAATAGATTGATTGCAGCATTTTCTGAGCTGGTTTTTATAGTGGAGGCCCAGAGAAAGAGTGGCTCATGGCTCACAGCTATGGCGGCCCTTAAGCAAGGCTCTCAACTGATCACTCTACCTATGGCGGCCTGGCAGACACAAGGGGCTGGAAACCTAGATCTAATTTTTGATGGGGCAGAGTTCGTTCGAGATCATCAGGACCTGTCCTTATTGGTGGATCGCTATCTTAAACCCGTCGCCAATGAACGGCAGCTACAGTTAAAAAGGCAAAGTTGATCAGGCCAAGAGCAAGTGGCGTTGGCATCAGGCCTTTTAGAGCAATGGCCTCGGCTGCCAGATAGAGGAGCCAGAAGCTAATGATAATCAACACAGAAAGTGCCGCTCCATTTCCCTTGGCTGACCGCCGGTGTCCCGAGGCCCCAAGTCCCACTCCCAAAAAACCAAAGACAAAGCAGGTGCCAACCAGGGCCCAGCGCCTATGAAAGTCCACCTCCACACGGCGTCGGTACTCCGCAGGCAGGTCAGCTTTTATGAGTTCAGCCCTCAGGTCATCAATGCTAAAAGACGGCAGGGGGCGATGGCTTTGGCGCAAGGCAAAGGGACGATAGAGTTGGATGTCGTAGGTGCCAAAATCAATTTTAGTGTAGGTGCTCTGAGCGCTACGATGAATATTTCCATCAGTCAGTCTCAGCAGGGCTCGGACTCCCTTGTCGTCAGTTTCTTGCAGAATTTGACCTTTCTGGGCAATGATTGTAAGGGGAGCCTTTTTATCTCTTTCATCAAAAATAAAAACTCTTTCTAGGAGGCCTTCTTTTTGATCCACTTTGTTGGCATAGACCACCATATTGAAAAACCCCTCAGAAAAGACACCCTCACGAATGGTGGCCGTGGCTTGACGGCTTCCAATTTGTGCCACGAGAGCCTCAAACTGCTGATTTGCCCAGGGTGCCAGATAAAAGGATGTGTGGGCCGAGGCGGCAGCTGTAAAGCTGGCCAGCAATAGGGCTGGCACAGCCAAGTGCCAGCGATTGAGCCCCAAAGACTTCAGGGCAATGATTTCAGAGTCAGAGTTGAGCCGGCTGTAAGTCAAGAGTATCGAAAAGAGCAGACTCATGGGTAGCAGAATTGGCAGAAAACTCAAAGAAAGGTAGAGCATAATTTGCCCTACGGCCTTTAAGCTCCCGCCATGGATAAGAATAAACTCAGTCAACCTGAGCAGTTGAAACATCAAAAGGATAAAAGTAAAAATCACCAATCCAAGTACGAATCCTGGGGCAA
Source organism: Bdellovibrionales bacterium (assembly GCA_007128005.1). Lineage (GTDB taxonomy): Bacteria > Bdellovibrionota > Bdellovibrionia > Bdellovibrionales > UBA1609 > SKYF01. Next base: position 5,073 of record SKYF01000043.1, on the reverse strand, counting down.
TCTCAAATAAAATATATTTTGTGGCGAGGCGAGCTCTCATAAATCCTGATCCAGAGTTTATACTCTCCTAGCGGGCTAGGCACTGAATTTAGGTCTCTGACCCGCGGCGTCTAAGAAGGGTCGAGTTGACGGCTTTCAGAGGACATCTCACAATAAAAAGATGCTAAGAATCCTTCTGGTCCTCGACGATTATTCTGAGATGGTATTTCTGCAAGCCCTACTCAAAAAAATGGGCTTTGATGTGGATGGAGCTCAAAGTCACAGTCAATTTGAGGAGAAGTTATTGGGGTTAAACCCAGAGGTCGTCATTGCCACGGGATCGGGAAAAAAAGTCAAGGGGCTTCAGCTCATCTCTAAGATCAAGGGGCTTAAGAGTCCCCCAGCTCTGGTGTTGCTGACTCCTCAACCGACGGCACCAGAGGGCGTGGAGCTGGGCAAGCAGAACTTGGTCAAAGCGGTCTTGCAGAGCCCGATTCAGGTCACTGAGCTGATTCATTGCCTCGCCCGTTTAGGTGAGCTGGATGCCCAACAGCTTTTGGCCAAGTATCAAAGACTGTCTCAAACTTCAGAGCGTGAAGGTCAGTTGGGGCGTGAGGAGAGAATGAGCAACTTTTTGCAGAGGGCCCAGAACTCAAGGGAAAACCTGCCTCCCCATGTCTCTCAGGGAGAGGAGTTGACTAGAGTCAAACGTAAGATCTTGGAGTTGGAGTCTTCGGCTGAAGACAAAGAGCAGGATCAACGGCGTCGTGAATTTGCGGCGGCCTTGTATCGAAAGCCAAGATAGCTGAGTTGTCTTGATGTCCTAGCCCGTCTTTTTTCGGCCAAAAAATAGACCCATGACTTGAGTTAAGTCTTTGCCAATGCTGGTCTTTTCAGCATCTACTTTGCCTTTGAGGTTGATAAATTCTCTCTTGGCCTGAGTGAACTTGGGGTCTACGTTGATCGCATTGCTCAGATGCATACGGGCTTTGCTGACCTGTCCGGCAAAGGCATAAAACAATCCCTTAGTGTAGAAGTAGTGGGCGTTGTGTCGATCTTCTGAGGGGACTCTGGCCAAGTCTTCACTCAGTTTCATGACTAATTTGTTGCGATCTTCCGGCCGGCAACCCACTTTGATTCGTGCCCAGACGTAATAGATATTGAGGTCAGCTCTAATGCCTTTGACTTTGCGTAACTCCCTTAAGATGGAGTAAGCCTCTTTATAGCGCCCCTTGAATAGGTGGTCTTTTGCACTTTCAAACTTCTCTTCTGAGGCAAGGAGTTCATCTGCACGGCCGCGCTCAAGTTCAGTGACATACTCGCGCCTCTTTTCGTCATTGCTGAGGACTTGATAGGCCTCTGAAATTCGGGCAAATAGGCTCTGCGCCAGCTGATGGAGCTCTTTGGGAGCTTCTGGTTCAATCCGGTCAGGGTGGATAAATTTTGCCAGCTCATGGTAGGTGCGGTGGATATCTTTGCTCCGTGCGGACATGGGTAAGCCCAAAAGACCAAAGTAGTTGGCGTTTTCCCTCTCTTTTTCCAGTCTCTTTAAGCGTTGCAGGCGCCCGGCAAAGTCCTGAGTTTTTTTCTTCAGACCGGCAAAGCTCAAACTTTGGGTGATCAACAGGTAGTAGAGAGCATGGGGGGCCAGGGAGTTGTCGTCTGAAAACTCAGATAAAAGTTCATCTGCCGAGGTCGAGCCGTCGACTTTGCGTAGGATCTGTTCTGCAATCTTAAAAGCTGGCCAATCGGTCAATTTTTCGGCACAAAGAATCTCACTCTGCTTTTTGATGGGGTGATCCAACCACTGTTGAAAAAATTGGCTGAGATACTCACGGGTGAACTTTGAAGAGATCCAGTCAGCGATAAGAGGGGGAAGTTGGGTCGCAGTGAGGGCCACTTCGCTAGAAGCTAAATCCTTTTTGGTAAAGCGAACACTTAAAGAGGTGTCCTTGATTATTTTACTGAGTCGAATGGCCATCTGTTCCTGCATAACGATATTGACGGCATGAGGACTCAAGGCCCCGGCATCGATGAGTCTTTGTCCGATAGGCTTTTTCTCTGAGGAAGATAGAGAGCTCTCCACCTCCGTACTGCTAGTAAAACCCATTTCCACCAGCAGGACTCCCATATAGGAGGTGGTGTCGGGTAGGTGCACTTGGATAATTTTGCCCTGATAGAAGCTGATGGCAGATGTGTCCTTTTCTTCGGATTCAATATCTAAAGTTCCTGTGGCATCAGATTGGGCTAGGAGGTAAATAACGTAAGGGAGATTGAAGCCATGAATCGGATTTGAGGACTCAATGGCCTCAAGCTTTTTTTCAAGGTTGGCTTTTTGAGCAGAAAAGAGCTGAGTCAACTCCCCACGGTCGTCATCAATGAGGTCCTTCAAGTGATCGTCAACGGCCTTGAGTAGATGATCCAGGTCAAATGGTTTGGTGAAGTAGCCTGTTCCATCAATATCCCCCAGAGCCTTCTTAAAAAATAGAGGGTCTTTCATAACTCCGGATGTGAGGATAATTTTTAAATTGGCTCCAGCTGCTTTGCGCAGCTGCTTTGCCAGATCGACCCCGTTGACTTTTGGCAGCATGCAGTCGACCAAAGCCAGTTGAAACTCAAACATCTGCGACTGATTGAGAGCCTCTTTGGCATTTGAGACCCAAGTCGTATCATAGCCGGCTTTCTTAAAGGCCTTTTGCAGGGCTTGGCCCTGAGAGGCATCATCCTCAACAATAAGTATGCGAATCTCACCCTTAGTCATCAATGTACCTATCGGCAGGGGGCTAAAAAAGTTCAAAAAATCTGATACGGGGATTGAAAAAATCCTGCTGAAGCCTTAGGTCCTGTGTCTAATTGAGACATCTTTGCTTGTGAGGGTGCAGTGAGTCCACAATCCGCTTGGGCTTTGGTCCAAAGAGGGGTAATCTGCGGCCACTATGGTCGGCAAAATCTCGCCCTCATTTTCTCTTATACCTCAGAGTTGGTCTTACAGAGACATTCATTTGATCGGTCAATCTGTGGCGGGAGTGGGAACCTGCTTGGTATGGCCAGAGCAAAAGATTGCCTTTGATGTGGCCCAAGGGCTTCCCTATGCCTTTAGCTGCCGTCACTATCTGCTTTCTCATTGTCATATGGACCACGCGGCAGGCATACCCTATTTAATATCCCAGAGAGCTTTGATGGGTCTTCCCCCCGGCAGGTTTTATATGCCTCAGTCCATGGTGGACTCCATGGACAAGATCATGCGGCTTTGGCAAAAACTAGATGGTCACTCCTATGAATATGAGTTTTTGTCTGCAGAGCAGGGACAGGACTACTCCCTTTCAGGGGACTACTTTTTTAGGGTTTTTCCAACAGTGCATCGTGTGCCATCGCAGGGTTATACGATCTTTCGCAGACGCAAGAAATTGGAAGCTCAGTTTCAGGGGCTACCTCCACAGAAGCTGGCAGAGCTCAAGGCCCAGGGCGTTTCCGTGGAAAGACACTTTGAGGAACCCCTATTTAGCTATACAGGTGACACGCAAATCGAGTTTTTGGCTCAGGCTCCTCTATGGGTCAAAGAGTCTCAGGTCCTTGCCGTCGAGGTCACCTATATGGACCAAGACAAGGGAATCGAGAAGGCGCGCAAGTGGGGGCATATTCATTTGGATGAGTTGGTGGCTCAGATAGAGCACTTGCGCCAGGAAAAGATTCTCTTAATTCACCTATCGGCTCGTCACCATCCAAAGGATTTGTGGGCTCGGCTGAAAGAGGTCTGTCCCAAGGAGGCTTTTGCGCGCTTTGCCGTATTGCCGAGAGCCGCAGCTAAACCAGCTTAAGAGTTCGACAAGATGAGGATTGACCCCTCAAGTCGGAGGGGGCTAGACTTAGGACGTTCAAATTCAAAATTACAACAGGAGGAGAGGGACTTCATGGAATCATTGAACAGAGCAATCGTTAGAATGGGAGTTTTGCCTTTGGTCATTGGGCTTTCTGCTTGCACGCCCAAGAAAGAGGCTGTGGTGATTGAGACGGACGAGCAAAAGTACAGTTATGCCATCGGCTACAATTTTGCCAACAACCTTAAGAACCAGAACCTCAAGGTGGATGTGGAGGCTTTAGCTGAGGCTGTGGAGCATGTGATGGCTGGAAAGGAGCCGGCACTCAGTCAATCCGAAATGGAACAGGCCATGCAGAATATGTACAAAACCCAGCAAGAGCAGCGCGCCAAAGAAGCTGAGGTGAATATGGCTGCCGGAGTCAGATTTTTGGAACAAAATAGCGAAAAAGAGGGGGTTCAGGTCACTGACTCCGGGCTTCAGTACAAAGTGGTTGAGCCTGGAGAGGGCACGTCTCCTCGGTCTGGGCAGATGGTGAGCGTGCACTATCGTGGAACTTTGATTGATGGATCAGAATTTGACAGTTCTTATCGACGCAATGAGCCTGCACAGTTTCCTGTGGACGGTGTGATCCCGGGCTGGGTCGAGGCCCTGAAAATGATGAAGCCAGGGGCCAAGTGGGAGCTCTATATCCCAGCTGAGTTGGCCTATGGGGAAAGAGGCCGCCCAGGGATTCCCCCTAACTCCGTGTTGATCTTTGAAGTGGAGTTGTTGGAGATCCTGGGGCAATAATCCTAAAGCTCTGCGGGCTGCAAGAACTCAGCTTTCAGCCGTAGAGAAAGTTTTTAAATGTGGCGACAACAGGGTAGTGGTCTGAGGGAAGAAGCCACTTCTCCTGTAGGGTCATGGGGTGGTTGGCAGGAACGCCTAGATCGCTTTCATAGGTGCAGACAAAGCACTTCTCTGGCACAGCAAGAGCCTGAAGCTCTGGAGAGACAAGAATGTGATCCAGCTGCAGGCCGTGGACTGCACCGTAGCGTGAAACCTGAACTTGTGTGTAGCGCTGCATGGGACTGAGCTCCGCCAGGTCCAAAACATCCAAAAGGTCAGTTTCACTGACAATGGGCTGCATCTCAGGATCTGGCTCAGCTCTCTTGCATTCAGCATTAAAGTCCCCGGCCACCATGATTGGAGTTTGCGGCTGTTGGCGGCGTCTTTCCTGGTAAATATCAACCAGTGTTTTCAGTTCTGCGGCCCTTCTCAAGTAACCCTGGGG
>SKYF01000174.1 GCA_007128005.1 Bdellovibrionales bacterium | reverse complement strand
TAGATAGGCTGCCTGGGGAGAATCTGGGTAAATTGCAGTTGACTTCATTTTGCCCTATGCTAGATTGAACTTATATGCAATTTACCCGATATCATAAGTCCACGATTTTAGAGTGGAAAACTCAGAGAATGGTCTTTATTGGGGGCCCTAGGCAGGTGGGAAAGACCTTTCTGGCCCGGGAGTTTTTGACTTCGGACAAGGCTTTGGAGCAGGCCTATTTTTCATGGGACGACCTTAAAGATCGGGAACTGCTGAAAAAACATCTTTTGCCGAAAGACCAACCCCTACTTATCTTTGATGAGATTCATAAGTATCAGAGATGGAGAACTCTTCTCAAGGGGCTCTACGACAAAAGGAGCAGGAGTCAGGAGATACTGGTGACGGGCTCTGCTCGTTTGGATCAGTTCCGCAAAGGTGGTGACTCGCTTTTTGGACGCTATCACTACATTCGGCTTCATCCCTTAAGCCTTCCCGAGCTTCATTCCTACTTTGGGGCTCAGTCCATGGATATGCTCTTGCGCTTTGGGGGTTTTCCAGAGCCACTGACGCGACAGACAGAGAGCTTTTCTAAGATCTGGCGACGCGAGCGCACAGCCCGGGTGATCTACGAGGACTTAAGGGACCTCACTAATTTGCGAAACTATTCTTCAATTGAGCTGCTGGCCGACGCCCTTCCCCAGAGAGTGGGGTCTTTGCTGTCTCTGAATTCTCTGGGAGAGGACCTGGAGAGGTCCTCTCACACCATCCGTCAGTGGATGGAGGTTCTGGAGTCGGTGTATCTTTGTTATCGTGTCTACCCCTATGGCCCACCCCGAATACGGGCTGTAAAAAAGCAGGCCAAGGCCTATTTATGGGACTGGTCATCGGTTGAAAATCTCGGACCTCGGTTTGAAAACTGTGTGGCCAGTCATCTGCTCAAGTACTGTCATTTTGTTGAAGACACCCAAGGGGATCAAATGGACCTTCGTTTTCTGCGAGATCATTTTGATCGCGAGATAGACTTTGTTGTCCTGAAAAACAAAAAGCCGATTTTTGCAGTTGAGGTGAAGACGGGAGACAGGGCTTTGAGTGGGAGCATTCGACATTTCCAGGGGCGAGTTCCTATCCCTAAGTTCTATCAGGTGCATTTGGGCCAGAGGGACGAGGGGCAAGCTGAGACAGGAAGAATTTTGCCCTTTGCCACCTTCTGTAAGTTGGAAGGGCTCGTTTGAGTGCGGTCAAATTCCTAAGATGCCTTGAGCTGTCGCTTGAGCAGCATGAGTTTGATTTTTTGCGCGGGGTTTCGGTGGCCAAAGCGCAGATGGGTGATTTTGAGCTTTGACAGGAAGGGGTCAAAGTGACTGGAGTAAGGGGCCTCAAGGACCCGCCCTCGACCTGTGACAATCTTCATCCAGTTGCTCACCGCCATGGAGGCACAGGCATAGACTCCCATCGGTAAAGACGGAACCCGGCGGTTTTTTAAGTCCACTTTGCTTCTGTCTTGAAAGTAGGCCATCTGTTGCAGGCTTGGGGCCAGACCCAATAGAAAGCGGGCGCTCTTCTCCTCGGGGTCATCTGTGGTGTGTAGCCCAAAGTAGTCGTCAAAACTCATCGAGTCTTTGGTAAAGATTAAACAGGATGAGCCCGTGCCAATAGGGGCAGCGGTGATGGCGGGCTTGGCCAGTATCCTCATGCGTAGAAAAATCGCCTGGCGAATCTCCAGAGCAAAAAAATCTAGCCCGTCAAAATAAACATCAATGGGTTTGCAAAAGGCCTTGACCTGATATTCGGTCAAATGACCTGGAAGGATATGGACTTTGGCCTTGGGGTTGATATCTTGAATCAGGTCTCCAATGACTTGGGCCTTATTTTTGCCGTAGTTGGAGCTGCGACACTCATTTTGCCTATTGGAGTTTTCAATCTCAAAGGCATCGGCATCGCAGATGGTGAACTCTCCCACACCTAAGCGGGCCAGGGTTTCAGCGTATTGCCCCCCAACTCCTCCAAGTCCCGCAATTCCCACATGGGCGTTGAAGATCTTCTCCTGCTCCCGCTCTGTGAGCCAGCCCAAATTGCGGGAAAAGGCCACCGCGGGAGAGAAGGGGGTTATTCCCTGATCTGTTTTTAAGAATTCTGAGAGAATGGATTCTTTAGTCGGCAGCATAGCTCTTAGGATATGTCCCAGTGGGCCTGTGGTGAAAGACCAGGAGAATTAGTTTTCTGTCTCCGGTTTCAGAAGTTCATTTTCAGAAACCTCAGCCAGCTTTTGGGTGTCCACACCACATATATGACGCTAGCCATTCCTACGCATCAGCCAGGCCTTTCGCTCTATTTCCAATAGCCGCTCATCCTTGGCAAATTCCCCATTAGGGTACAAGAATACCATCGGGTGCACACTAAGGGCTGCAGCAAAAAGTTCTGCATAATGCTGAGTCATGCCAATGCTGCCGTTTTCAATTGCACTTAAATTGCTCTCACGAATTCCTGTGATCTCTTCCATATCCTTTAGAGTGAATCCATCCCGCTTGCGAAAGGCCCGCAAGAGTTCACCCGGGGTGGTCGCACCTGGAGCCAACTTATCTAGAACGTCTTTCATTTTTCGGGTCATATTAAACCTCCCTAGGAGTAATCATGGTCATGGGTTACTTTCACGACCTGGACAACCACTTTCTGCCTTTCAATACGGTAGATCAAACGCCCTTGATAGGAAAAGGAAATGGCATTGTGTCCGGCCTACTTCCCCTCAAGCTCATGGTCCCGCCATGAAGGATTGTTTTGAGCGACTTCAATTCCTTTTTCTTCGACTTCTTCAATCCACTTTTTCATCACAGCCACATCATCTCGCGTGATCAAGCCCGACCCTATGTCGGAGACAAGCCGCGCCTCTGCCTCATCTGTCAGCTCCACAACCCAACCCACTACAACTCCCGTTTTCTTATATTTAAGTATAAGTTATAGTTTTATATAAGTAAAGACTATTTTTTCTCGATGCAAGTTTTGGGCTGCCCCGGGCTGGAAAGTTCATTTTCAGAAACCTCAGCCAGCTTTTGGGTGTCCACACTGTGCATGACCAGCAAGCGAACATGGGTCTTTGGTCCAGTGTCGGACTTTAAGATTTCCCCCACCTGATTGTGAAAGGCCACCATGGCCTTGGCCAAGCGCTGTGCGGCCTCTGAGGACAGGGGGTAGATGCGAGTGGAGGAGATGGAGGGGTTGCTGGGGTCTGGAGTGTTGGCGGCCTGTGATTTAAAGGAATTGGCAATGCGCTGGTTGAGATGCTCGCTGACTCTGCGAAAGTTAGGCACCCGCATAAAACTCATATCCCGAAGCAGGCTTAGATACTTGTCCCCCCGTTTTAGAATCAGCCCACTGTGTTCCAGTTCTCGGAGCGCAATATCCACATGTCTTGGGCTGAGGCGGGTCACTTTGCAGATCCACTCAGAGGAGTGGGACGAAAGCTCTCGGTAGCCCTCGAGCTGCAGGGCTGCATTGACTTCAGGGGCCCAGGGAAATTGCAGTAGGCCTTGGTGAACCTGCCTCCGGTGTTGAATCTTTGCCTGCAGCAAGGGGAGGTCCTCAACCGCCAAAAAGGTCTCAAGCCAACTCAGCAGCAGCAGGGGCCGCCTGTCCAATAGGTTCAACACATCGGCAAAGTCCACTTTGACTTGAGAAGTCAGTAGGCGACGTGCACTGGACAGGCTCTTGTTCATGCATTTGGCCAGCTCAACCAAGTCCATCAGACCATAAAAATCCCGGAGAACCTGAACAATCCCTGTCTTGTTCAAGTCCACATCTGTGCAGATCAAAAAAATCCCTCTCAGTGAAGCCTGCCAGTCGATTCCTTGCACCTGGCAGAGATGCACAAAGTCTTGCCAAGAGAAGTGAGTGTGTCCGGACTCCCACTTGCCCACCTGGTTGTAGCTGTAGCCAAGCCGCTCGCTCAACTGAGCCTGCGACTCCTCCCCCCGCATCCTCTGCAGAATTTGCCGACTGAGTTCTGAATAAGCTGTGGCCCCCGCCCCTTGAAGTTCCAATTCCATAACCTCATTAAAGGTCCCACACATTCCCAAAAGACGCCATCCTAAAAACCACCCTCACAAAAGAGGATATGGACCTCAGGGGCAGTTCAGAGTTCCCGAGTTGCTGAGGCTGCCGTAGCTCAAAGCTCCGCTGGAGCAGTCTAAAGTCGTTCCCGCGTCAAGGCTCAATAGCCAGTTAAATTGAGGTCAAAGCCATTCATATCAAAACCTCCTTGAACAGGACTTAACGACTGGGAGTGCGACGAGGGATTAAAGTTTGCATCTAGCCTCACCAACCCGGAGGCTTTATTGACCACCAAGTTGTTTGGAACATAACCTGTTCCAGTTTGGGCGATAGCTTGATCAGATGACCCCAAAAATTCGATTGATAGTACTTGGCCCTTGAGACGGTGTTGTCGTTTCGGACGGTGCTTTCAAAGCGCAGACAGAGGATGTCATCAAGGCAATCTGCATTGGCGAGCTAGGGACGGATGCGGATAGTCTCCAGTTAACGGTCTTCTTGATCCCGGGTATCAAAGCCCACAAAACTACGAACAGCAGAGGAAGTTCTCTATGTTTCCTCTATGAATGACTTCGAGGTTTCTTTTTGGATGTGCTTTTTTGAACCAGGCAAGCTCAATGGGTGAAGGGGGAGTCAGTCTTACTTCGATAAATCTATTGTCGGTAATAAAATCGATCTCGTTTTGATCGCTTTTCCAAAACATGAGCGCCTCAGGGTCGAGTTCATTTTCTAGCGCGGACTGTCGCCATAGGTGTGAAGCTACGGTCCACTCCAACCATTTGCTTTTAGTCTGTGAATCTTGAGAGAGGAATTCTTCCAGAGAAGAAGGGGCATCAGGGTCAAAGACAAGGGCGGTCAACAAGTTTATAAAATGTAACTTCGCTGGCTTGCGGGGAATCGGACGGAGAGTTTGAAGGTCTACATTGTGGCAGGAGGCCACCGACAGCAAATCTTTGCAAAGGTCAATGTACCCCTGTAAAACGGTGTTGTTTGCTGCGCCAGACTCCTTTGCAAGCTTTGTGAGGGACACAGGTGTTTGAGCTTTCCTATGAAGGTCCTGTAGCAAAAAGGTCAACAGGCTGGGGCTTCTGCCTTGCCGACTGCACTCACCTAGGATCCAGTCCCTTGTGAGTTCAATAATATATGGAGGAATCTTTTTGCGTTGAATGAGTTCATTGGCAGCTATAGGGGAGCCCCCACAAAGTTGATAGGCTTCCAAAGTCTCATTGCCGAAATGTGTTCGACAGTGTTTGGAAAACTCAGAATAACTTATGGGCAAAAACCGATAAGTTGTTCTGTCAAGCTTGCCCTTCCTGCCCGGAAGCCTCTCGGCCCCTCGTCTCAGATCGATGGCCTGTGAGCCAGTGGTTACAATGAGTGTTTTGCGAGTCACACCCTCGTCATAAGCCTTCTTGAGAGCACTTTCCCAATTTTTCACTGCTGTGACTTCGTCGATAAACAGTCTCTTAAGAGGCGCTGAGCCGGAGTACAGATAGTGAATATCATTGATGGAGTTATAAAGCTCATACTCTGACTTTATATAGTCTCCATTGAGGTAGTAGCAGGAGCCGGGACCAAGTTCCTGCAGGCTACTTTTGAGTGTAGACTCTATCCAGGTGCTCTTTCCAAGCTGTCGTGCCCCTCGTATGAGGATCAGGCCGGGGGCTGTGGGCAGTTCTCGGAGACCAAAGTCCATCTCAAAATGAACGGGCTGTTCAAGGCTGGCTTCCAGGTGGGGGAAGAGTCCGGGGACATCTATTTTGCCCTCTGCAAAGAGGGTGTTTTTGGTCTCAACGTTCATAACGTTTAGATATTAAACGTTATGAACGTTGAGACCAAGAGAATATTTAGAGGCACTTCAGATAATCAAGTAGGCTTGTTTTGGCAATCTCAAGCTGGAGGGCCTTTTTCTGCTCTTTTTGTTTGCGGTTTGAGATCTGCTCAAAGCCAGGGGGCTTGGGGAACAGACCAAAATTGATATTGGTGGGCTGGAAGAGCTCCTTTTCCTCGGTGATGGCGTTGAGGAGAGAGCCCAGGGCGGAGGCCCTCGGGGGCTTTAGTGGCTTTTGACCAGAGAGCTTTTGGTGGAGAAAGTGGGCGACAAGGAGACCCGTGCAGGTGGATTCAAAATAGCCCTCGACCCCGGTGATTTGGCCTGCGAAAAAGAGCCACTCGTCCTTGCGGCTCGACAGAGTGTCGGTGAGCTTTTTGGGACTATGGATGTAGAGGTTGCGGTGAATGCTGCCCAGTTTGAGGAACTCGGCCTGCTCCAGGCCGGGAATCATGCGCAGGACTCGGATTTGTTCTCCATAGGCCATACGGGTTTGAAAGCCCACCATATTGTAGGCGGTGCCCTCTTTGTTGTCCTGGCGCAACTGTACTACAGCATAGGG
>SKYF01000056.1 GCA_007128005.1 Bdellovibrionales bacterium | reverse complement strand
CAGGATAAGAGCATCCTGGCCTACAGTGTCTGCTCTCAGGCCACTATTTGAGAGTGTAGAGGCGCAGCAGATTCTCCAACAGAGTTGTGATGGTCATTGGTCCCACCCCTCCAGGAACTGGAGTGATGGCCGAAGCCCAGCCCTTGACTTCCTCAAAGCGCACATCTCCGCAAAGTCGTCCCGACCCATCGGCTTTCCGGTGAATTCCCACGTCAATCACCACGGCTCCCTCTTTAAAGTCTTTTTTCCCCAAAAACTCCGGCCTGCCTGCAGCGACCACAACAATGTCCGCCTTTTTTGTGTGCGAGCTCAGCTCCTTGGTCCTTGAGTGACAGACCGTCACCGTGGCGTTGGCCTCCAGAAGTAGCAGAGCCATGGGTTTGCCCACTATCTGCGAGCGCCCCACGACCACCGCTTCCTTTCCCTCTAGGGAAATAGAGTGGTGCTTGAGCAGTGACATCACCCCCTGAGGGGTGCAGGGCAAAGTCAAGGGCTGCTGGCTCAGCAGGCGCCCGAGGTTTTCAGAAGTCAGACAGTCCACATCCTTGCGCGGATCGATTGTGTTCAAGGCCCGCTTTTCATCAAGGCCGGCGGGCAAAGGCAGCTGCAGCAAAATCCCATCGACTTGGGAGTCCTGGTTGAGCTGCTCAATCAACCCCTCCAGCTGATCAAAGGAGGCTGAGGCGGGAAGACGGCACTCGAGGGACTTAACCCCCACCTCTTCGCAGGCGCGAACTTTGTTTTTTACATAGACTTGGCTTGCAGGGTCCTCCCCCACAAGAATCACGGCCAAAGCCGGGGGCCTTTCTCCCTGGGCTGTGATCCGACTCACCTGCTCTTTGAGCTGTTCACGAATTTGCCGGGACACGGCTTTACCATCGATTATCACACTCATCCTGACCCTCTTTCCTAAAGTCACAGCCTCTTTAAAGACCTCTGATATTCTTTAGGTTTTTTTGCCGATATCGGCAATGCAAACAGGCTTCTAGAGCCACTTCTGTCTTGCACATTGACCAAGTGCAGGATTTGCCTTATAAGAAGGGCTTATCCTGTAAGGAGGTGCTGAGTGTCTGAAAAGGTCAAATTGTCCGAAGATGGAAGCTCCATTGACTTTGTTCAGTCAGACACCCTGCCCACATCCATGAAGAAGTTTCGCCAGAGCCCAGAGATCGAGGGCTTTTATCGCTTTATTTACGAAAACGACCTACAGCGCGAAGCCTTTGATATTCTAGAGCAAATCATTGAGCGCCGACGCTCAGAGCGCTCTGAAAAGAAATCCCGCCGCAAAAAATAGCTTTGGGTGTCTGTATGAGGGGCCCTTCTGCTGTGTCCGAAACTGGACTTCTCCGGACAGCTTTGTGATGGCTTCGGACCTCTAAGGGGCTTTATTGGGCCTTGGAGCTATGCCTGGTCTTTGCAATCTCTCTCCTCAAGAAAAAGGAGATAGAAGAATGCATTCACCCCATAAGAACTCACAGCGCCGCACTCATAGCTGCCAAAAGGGCCAAGGCCTTTTGGAGTACATGATCCTGGTGGCCCTGATGGCCGTAGCCACCATCAGCGTCATTCGCCTGCTCAATCAGGCCACATTGAGTCGCTACGCCAATATCATCCACTCCATTCAAGGCCAACCGAAGACAGCTCCCACCGTGCAAGTGGAGGAGCGCGAACTCGATAAGCGAGACTTGGGCAACTTTATGCGTGGAACCAGCTCCCGCCGGGGCTCTGGAGGAGGGCGTGGAGGATCTTCCGGCTCCAGCCCATGATAAAGCCCCCTTGCTCAGAGCGGGGCAGCTCCACCCTGGAGTTTTGCCTTCTCGCCACTTTTCTTGCTCAAATGCTGGGGGGTTTTATTTTGGTCTGCGCCTTCATGATGGCCCACCTCTGGATTCACCATCAAGGCCAGGAGGCCCTGATCTGCCTGGCCGAGGGACAAAGGCCCTCTGTCTGCGAAGCCCAATTAAGACAGCAAATCCACCAAGTTCTTCCCTTTGGACAGGTGAAGAATGTGCGCCTGAGTTCACAGCGAAGACACTGGCGTGTTTCCTTTCAATGGGAGTTGACATCCAAATGGCATCTAGACTTTTCCAGACGACTCGATCGCAATCTAAAGGCTTCATCCATTTAAGTCTCCTGGCCCTGTTGCCCTTTTTGATCAGCTTGATGGTGCTGCTCGCAGCCCTGTCCTTAAGCTTAAGCCGCATCAGTCAAAGTCAACATCTCTGCCGCCAACAGCTTTTAGACTTGCAATTTGAGCTCAAGCAACTCACCGAGGAGCTTGTCGCCCTTAACCCGCAGGCCCAGCAGCTGAGAGAGGCCCGAAAGATCGCCCGCCAAGCTCTGCGTCTGGCCATTAAATCCGCCCAGCCCAAGGCCATTGCCGCAGCTTCAGCAGCCTACTCTGCCGTCCAAGCCCAGGAGACTCAGCTTCATCTTCAACAGCAGCAGATTTTACTCCAAGCTCGTCTGCTGCGCTGGAGAAGGCTTAGAGGTGTCATCACTCAACTGGGTCAAGTCCAAGGTGTGCAGTCCGTGCGCCAGGACTTGAGAGTTCTACCGGGTCTGGCCCTAAAGCCCCATCCGGCGGGCGACCGAATTCCGGACTACCGACCCGCTTCCGGATTCCCTCGGCAGCAGAGCGCGACCCTGCGCTGGTCCGTCAACTTGCAGAAGATCTACCCAAGCTGGATACAGCAGTGGCTTAAGACCCACTCCCCGGCTTGGGTGACTCAACACCGTTGTTCAGCCACCATTTATCCGGAGAAGGAAACATGGAGAGTCGGACTCATACACATAAAATAAGCCAGCGCGGTCAGCTTGCCGTAGAGCTGATCTGGATTGTGCTTTTTTTTCTCGTCTTTGTCAGCGCCACCTACTGGATCTGGGACGAAGGGCGCAGTCACACTCAACGCCACCAATTTCACAGCCAGAAGGAGAGGTTTAGATGAACTCTATTTATAAATACCAAAATCTGCTCCTGTCCCTACGCAAGAAGTTCTGGGAATTTCCGCAACGGGTTCTGTTTGAAGCCCCTTTGAAGCCCCTGCTTCTCGTCAGCCTGTCCCTTTTTAGTCTGGCCAGCCTCATGGGCCAGTGTCACCGCTCAAGCCCCCCTGCTCAAGACAGCCCCGCTCTTTCCATGGACCTGCTCCTGACCCCAGGACAAGTGCTCGTTCCCCTAGAAATCTACAATTATCAGTCTTTGGACTCCATTCTTGGACAGTACGGGGTGGTGGATCTCTATCCCTTGGACTCCCTGCAGAGAAAGATGCGCAAGCCAGTGGCTCGCTATGTAAAAATTGTTAGATCTCAAGCCGATCCCCGGCATTTCGCTGCCCTCGCCCCCCATAACAAGGCCCATCTTCTGCTTCAAGGCCAAGCCGTTCTCTTTGCCGTTGTTCGCAACCCCGAAGATGCCCCTGGTACAGAATTTGTATTGCCTGAGGCCGCAAGGCCCAACAGACAGATTTTCATTGAACAAGTTGACGAGGACTAAGATGGAAAAAAAATTTATGAAGCCGGTGACAAAGACTTTTTATATCACCACCCTACCTGCCACCACTTTACTGCTCTGGGCGAACTTCGCTTTGGGGGATGTGATCATCAAAGCTCCAAGCAGCTCACTTCCAGAGTACCTTGCCTATGTAAAAACCACCTCTAGAGCTCAAACTCTGGCCAACCACCAGGACAGGGAGCTGCGCAAACAGGCCCGAACCCAAAGAGACTCGCTTATCCAGACCTTTCAATCAGCCCAAAGAGAGTTCCTGAGCGGAGATCTCAAAACAGCCCTGAATCTTTTCCAGGATGTTGCCAGCACCCGTCACCAAGTTCACTGGCCACCAGAGGAGCGCTTTGTCATTCACTACTCCCTACTCAGAGCCGCCCAACTCAGCTCCACAGAACAGGGGCGACATCATTGGCTCCAGAAGGCCATTGAGTTTGACTGGACAGAGGATCC
This sequence comes from Bdellovibrionales bacterium, assembly GCA_007128005.1. Lineage (GTDB taxonomy): Bacteria > Bdellovibrionota > Bdellovibrionia > Bdellovibrionales > UBA1609 > SKYF01. Next base: position 2,458 of record SKYF01000056.1, on the reverse strand, counting down.
AGACCCTGTTGTGTTCCCCCCTCCCCTGATTGAGTCCTACAAAAGTTGGAAGGAGAACCTCGCCTTTGTTGAGCTTCGCCCCTGGATTCTGTGGCCCAAGGCCCATGGACTTCTAATCAACGGGCGAAGGTTTGCAGTCTCCCCGGGAGAAGTGATTCAGGTCCCTAAAGCTGAAAACCTTTTGCTCTCAATTCTGTCCCACTCTCACCTGCCTCTAAGCACTCAGTCCTCCACAAGAGAACTGAGACAAGTCAAGTTTGACACCAAAGCCCTTGCCGAAGGCAGCTGCTCCCAGCCGCACTGGCCCTTATCTCAAAGAGACTACCCCATCTTCTCATCTGTGTACTTCAATTCCGAGTGTGTTGTCACCAATCCCAAACCAGCTGTGATTGGAATTGCCAGCTCCCCTCACTTTGAAAAAGCCCTGAGAAGAAAAACCAACTTCAGCCACCTGCCTACACAGCCTGAAATGCCCTCTGCCAAGAGTTCCTCTACCACCTGGTTGTGGCTGGGTGCTGCCGTGATAGGCTCAAGCATACTCCTGCACAACTATCGCTCTGAATTGAGTGGCTCTAGGGACTCAGGCCTCTCTCAGTCAGCTCCTCCACCGCCCTCTTTGCCCAGAATTCCCTCAGGCCCTGCCCCTCCCCCCGACGTGACCTTTGGGTTTTAAGTCAGGCTGATGTCCTGACCGCGAAACACAACTCTTTCCACCTTCCAATCTCGATCAAACTGGGTGAAGGTGGCTGGCGTCCAAGCCTGGTCGGGGTGAGAGTGATAGGATTCAAGGGCACCCAACAGGCGAGGTATCCCTTCCTCAGCGCTCAACTCGATGGCCTTAAAGTTGTCCGCCACAGAGGGGCGGGCAATCGGCGAGTCACTGCCAAAGTCAAAGGAGATCCCCGACTCTTGGAGCAGCCGCCATGGGAAGGCATAGGTGAACAGCTCTTCGCCCAGCTTCTCCCTCAGCCAAAGTCGATCGCTCAACCAGTGACAGGGCTGCATATGACAGCGCAACGACTGCCCCTTTAGCAACTCGACCGTCTCTGGGCGCATCAGCTGGCTGTGCTCCATATGAAGCTCACCTTGGACTCCCCGGTCCCAGATTTGCCTTGCCGCCTTGGCCACTCGATGACAGGCCTGATCTCCAATCACATGAATTGCGACGGGCATCCCCTCGGCCCAACAGGTCTCAAGAATATCTACCAGCAGTTCATCTCCCATGAGGCTCAAGCCCGTGCTGGGATGAGAGTGATGACAGCGATAGGGAGCGCTGAGGAGAGCCCCCTCTGAGCCCAGGGCTCCATCCAGATACACCTTAACCCCTCCCACACGAAGGTTTTCGCTCTCCTCTGTCCTGGCCCGAAGTGCCCACTTCAGAGCCCGCTGGTAATCCTGTGGATCATCGACAAAAAAGAACTGCTCCACGGCCAAGCTGAGCAGTCCACTTTCTTCGAGGCGGCGGGCCTCAAGCCAGTGATCTGGGTCTCCACTGAGATCGCGAATATGTGTAAATCCAGCCTGATTAAAGATCTTCATTCCGCGCATTAGAAAGCCACAGATCTGACTTTCCGTTGACTTCGGCAAAATGGCCTCCACAGCAGCCTTGGCCCGATCCACCAAAACTCCAGTTGGCTGTCCCGCTGAGTCCAAAACCACTTCACCTCCAGCCGACAAACGAACTGGCTTTAGCTTTCCATTGGGGTCAAGCCATCCGATCATCTTTAACACCTGGGAGTTCACCCAAAAAGCATGGCCATCGGCACGGGACAGACAGACTGGCTGATCCGGCCAGCGCTGATCTAAGAGGCTGCGATGGGGTGGGCTGGTTTCAGGCCAGAGATTGTCATCCCAGCCAAAGCCCCTTAACCACTCCCCCTGCCAGTGGTGGGGTTCCACGTTGAGGCGCAAAATATCCTCCGGCCGCCTCAGCTGACCCAACTGAAGCCGAGTGGCCATCTCTCCCGTCGCCTGCCAGTGCACATGGCTGTCATAGCAGTTGATGATTTTATGTGAATCCATAGAGCTCAGAGCCTACCTCAAAGTATGGACGATGAAAAGCACCCTGCAATGATCCCTCTCAACTTTTCGCCTCAAGATGAGGCCCTTCGCCCACATCACACTCCCGACACAGCCTCTAAAAGTGAAGTGGTATAATTAAAAGGTGGTCTTACAAAATTGGGTCTTCGACAGAATCTGTGGATTAGGATAACCCCTATGGTCTCCTCCTGGAGTTGCCATCCTCTCCTCTCCTCTCCTCTCCTCTCCTCTCCTCTCCTCTCCTCTCCTCTCCTCTTCTTCTCTTCAGCCGCAAGACTCCCCCCGTCTCATTTTCTCTAGGCCAAAGCTCTTCACCCCCTCTCGGAGATTGCAGCCTCCGCACAAAATGCGCAAATTCTCCTCCTCACATCCACCCCCATGAGCCACTGGAACAATATGATCCACTTGAAGCCCCTTT
>SKYF01000060.1 GCA_007128005.1 Bdellovibrionales bacterium | reverse complement strand
GCTGCACATTTTTGAAATGCTGGAGTTCTCTGCAAAAACGGGCCGCTTTATTGATAAATCGGTGGATGATATTTTAGGTAAGCTAGATCTTAAGCGAGAAGACGTTGGGCTCAAGTAATTTTCCCTGCCCCTCCAGGAGGCCGAGCCCTTGCCATAAGGCTGTAGAGACAGGGTACCACAAACAAGGTCATCAGTGTCGACATGAACATTCCGCCAATAATCACAAGGGCCATCGGCAGACGAGTCTCTGCCCCGGCCCCTGTGTTGATGGCTGCGGGGATTGCAGCAGCAATGGTCGCAAGGGACGTCATTAAGATGGGCCTTAGCCTCATAGGGCAGGCCTCAAGTAGAGCTGGCCTGACCCCCAGTCCGCGACGGCGAGACTGGTTGGTAAACTCAACTAAAAGTATAGAGTTCTTTTTGACTATACCCATAAGCAAGATCAGGCCTATGAGGCTATAGATGTTCAAGCTTTGCCCTGAAAAGTAGAGGGCCATAAAGGCTCCAGAAAGGGCAAAGGGCAGGGCCGCTAGCACCACTAAGGGATCAATAAAGCTATTGAACTGAGAGGCCAAGACCATATAGGCCACCAGCACTCCCAACAACATCACCCACCCCAAATTCCTAAAGGAGTCCGCCAAGGAGGCCGAGGCCCCAGACAGGGCCACATAGTAGCCGTCCGGCAGGATTTCACGAGCTAGGGCGAGGGCCTGCTCAATGCCGTCAGCCTGGGCTACTCCCGGGGCCAGATTGGCTCGCACTGTGACGCTGCGAACGCGCTGTTCTCGAGTGATATTGGGCGGACTGACTCGCTCTTCGATCTGAATCAAGCCCCCCATGGGAACAAGCTCTCCTCTGTTGTTTCGCACCTGAATGGCTTTGAGTGTATCCAGGCTCTGCCTTTCCTCGGCCCTCAACTGAACCCGCACATCATAGCGCTGCCCTTCTCGACTGTAGAGGCCGGCCACCACTCCACCAAACATCACCCGAATGGCCTGAGACAACTCCGCAATGTCCACTCCAGCCGCTAGGGCTTTTTTCCTCTCAGGAATCACCCAAACTTCCGGCGCCCCCCTCAGGCTCCCCCTGTTGATATCAGTAAACAGACCACTTTCTTCCATGGCCTCTGTGACCCCGTCAAAGAGGGAGACCAATCCATCCCAGTCTCCTCCTCTAAGGGAAAACTCGACAGCAAAGCCCCTTCCCCCTCCAGGCAGACTCCTCATGCCTCCTCGCACAAAGACCCTCACTCCCTCCACTTGCCCCAGAACTTGCCGCAGACGGGAGGCAATCTCCTGCTGAGTGAGATCTCTCTCGGAGCGATCTTTGAGCGTGACAAACATATTGGCCACATTGGCCTGGCCTCCAGCCCCCATTCCACCCACGGCGATAAAGTAGCGCTCCACAAATTCCTGCTCCATCACCAGACCCTCGATTTCGCGCATTTTTTTATCGGTATAAGTGAGACTTGACCCCATGGGAGTTTCAAACTGCAAAAAGAGTCGCCCTTCATCCACCTGAGGGGAAAACTCCCGGGGGAGCTGGCGAAAAAAGTAAAGTGAGCCCAGAAAGAGCAGGCTTGCCAAAATTAAGGTGATCCAGCGAAAACCCAAAAGCACCTGAAGAACCCGATGGTAGCTATCTCTTAAGGCAGCCATAGCCCGATCCATGCCACGCCCAAACCATGTGGACCTTTGTTTTTGCCCAAGAAACAGAGAGCAGCGCATGGGAGTCAGGGTCAGTGCCTCCACCGAGGATAAAACAACAGCCACTGAAATGGTCATGGCAAACTGAAAAAAGTACTGCCCAACAACTCCTCCCATAAAGGCCACTGGCACAAACATCGCCACAAGGGCCGCTGTTGTGGCAATCACTGCAAAGAGAATCTCTTTGCTGCCAACAAGAGCTGCCTCCACCTTCTTTTTTCCCTCATCTCGGTGGCGCATAATGTTCTCAAGCACAATGATGGCATCGTCCACCACAATCCCAATGGCCAGTGTCAGCCCCAGAAGAGTAAAAGAGTTGAGAGTAAACCCCATGGCATAGATCACAATAAAAGTGCCAATCACTGAGGTAGGGATGGCAAAAAATATGTTACTGGTCGCAGAAAGTGTGCCCAAAAAAAGCCAACAAACAAAGGCCGTCAAAAGGGCCGCAAAGAGCAGTGTGCGCAACAGTTCATTGACTGAAGCCTCAATAAATGGCGAGGAGTCAAAATTGATCGACAGCTGAACCCCTTCCGGAAGGGACGCTCGAACCTCTTCAGCCCTCTGCCTGACAAGACTTGCAACCTCTACCGTGTTGGCCCCTCTCTGCTTGCGAATTCCCAGCCCCACTGAGGACTCGCCCATCACTCGTGAAATTCTTCGGACTTCTTCCAACCCCTCTGAAACTTCAGCCACCTGTCCCAGGCTCAGGGGCTGATAGTTGGGGGCCCCTCCCCTGCGCTTGATTTGGAGCATGGCAAACTCCTCTGCACTGAGGGCCTCACCCATCAACCGCAGAGTCTTTTCAACTTGATCATTCTCCACTCTTCCTGCCGGAAGCTCCACATGCTCTCTCTGGATGGTGGCCAAAATGTCATCTACACTCAGCTGATAGCGCTTGAGTTGGGATAGGGATAGCTCTACGTTAAGAGCGGGCTCCACATAGCCCCCGAGGATCACCTCTGAAACCCCACTGACCGTGGTGAACTGATCGCGAATCCTGTTGCGAACAAAGCGCATCAGCTCCACTCGCCCCATCTCGTTGGAGCGAATGGCCAGCCATAGGATGGGCCTGTCTTCCGGATTGCTTTTGGTGACAATGGGAGGATCAATGTCGCTGGGCAAAGTACGCGCCGCCTGAGCCAAGGCTGTTTGGACCTCCTGCACGGCCACATCAATGTCCTTGGACAGGTCAAACTCCAGCGAGATATTGGCTCTTCCCTGGGCTGCAGAGGAGAAGATACTTTCGATGCCCTCAATGGCCACCACCGTACTTTCAATGGGGTCGACCACATCTTTTTCCATGACCTCTGGAGCCGCCCCTGCATAGCGAACTGAGATATTGACGACAGGTGCATCCACATCGGGATCAAGACTGATGCCCAGCGAACGAAAAGCCAGGGCCCCAAAGAGTAGGAGGCCAAACATCAACATCCAAGTAAAAACAGGGTTGCGAATCGCGATAGCGGAGATATTCATCTCGCAAGTTTACTCTGAACCCCCTCCACCTGAAAGGAGCGGCGTAGCAACAAAATGGCCAGACCAAAGGCCAGTCCGACCAGCTGACCTCCAAGGTGGGCTGTGTAGGCAACACCTCCCAGCTCCTTCACTCCGCTCCAGATACCCGCAAGATCTGAAACCAGCCAGATAAATAACACCACCCAAGCTGGCAGGTAAACAAAACCTAAATATCCTTTCACAGGCAAAAAAAGCCAGTAGATGTAGCGCACTGGCTGGCTCCAGTAAAGCACACAGAATAATCCGACAAGACCACTGATGGCCCCACTTGCTCCTACAAGGGGAGAAAGACTTGGGCCATCCACCAACACATACAGCAGTCCTCCACCAAGCCCCGCAGCCAGATAGATAAGCAATAGCACCAGACCTCCCAAAAGGGGCTCAAGCATGCAGCCGAAAATGAGCAGAAAGAGCATGTTACCCAAAAAATGCACCATGCTCCCATGAGCAAACATATAGGAGATCCATTGAGGCAACTGCATCCTCTCACTGCCAAGCCCCAACAAGAAGCTCGGATGCCTCTCCTTAAGCTGATGCAGCTCCTTCCACCCCTCACGCCAAATCTCAACCGCCACTTGATCTCCTTTGAGCTCAACCATCTCCATCCAAACAAAAAAGTCCTGATCCCGAGTGGCCATATAGCCAAGGTTTTTGGCTCGTCGATTGTCACCTTCCCGGGCTCCTGCAACGAGCTGTTGGACCAACTCCGATCGCCCTGACAGGTTTCTTCCATCATCACTGGCCAAGAACTCTGCATAAAGACGGCCTTGGGTGATTAGGAACTCATCTTCATAGATCATTTCAGTGAATTTTTTCTCCGTTCCCCCAGAGATCCCCGAAGAGAAGACAAATACAGTCAAGTTCATTAGCACTAGAAGCCAGGTCACCGGTGCCCGGCGAAAATCTAAAATTCCATTGAGAAAAGGAAAGATCATCGAGCCCCCAACTGCCGAAGAACTGCTCGCCAGCTTTTCTCAAAGTTCTGGCTCTTAGGGGAATCCGAGGCCGGCAATCGAGAGGGAGCAACAGCTTCTGAAGAACCCTGATGCTGCCAGCGATCCAGCCATTGCCGAGCCACCTTCTTTTGACCTTGATGCCAGCTGACAACCACCATAGACCTCTGAAAGTCCCTTTCCTCCACAAGCCTCTGCTCAAGGCTCTCCCCGATCTCCGAGGCCAAACTGTAGTCTCCAAGCTCAATGGCTTGCTCAAATAGGACTTGTCCCAAATAATGACTCTGATGGCCCAGCTGGAGCTTTCTCCAAAACTCGATGGTTTGAGCCATATCCATAGTCGAACGACTTCCTTGGACCTTGCCTTTAAATGCTCTCAGGCGATAATCCAGTCCGAAGTCCTCACCCTCAACCAATTCCTGGAGGATGATTTGAGCTTTCAGCTCATTACCCTCTGCTTGATAACGAGAGAGGCGGAGCAGTGTTTTAGCTTCCTCTGGAAGAAGACTCTCCTGCTGAGATAGACTCATCCACTCCGGTTCACCCTGCCCAAGCTGAGCCCTGCAGTCACTGTCTCTCACCCAGAGCAAGGCCAATCGGTCGATAAAAGGCAGTTGAGCAGCTGTGGACTGCCTTGATACCCAGTCAAAACTCCACTGACAAAGACTTGAGTCCCTTCGTTGGCAGGAGAACTCGATGTCCTCTCCACAGATGAAGCTGGCCATATCTAAGCCATCGACGGAGCTCATAACGGGCGCTAAAATCTCTGCCCGCCCCCTGGCTCTTTCTCTTTGGCCGAGAGCCCACCATGCTTTGACCTGCTCAACGGATAAAAAGGTCCGCAGACTGGCTTTGGACTCAAGGGAGCCAATGAGCTCTAAGGCCCGCTTAGGATCCTCCTCTTTCATTGCCTGGCGTAGGGCCCACAGCCGGTAGTATGCGGGGGCTGATGAGTCTGCAGAGCGCAGACTGGGTGGCTTGCTATCTTTAGAGTAGGGCCTCTCTTCAGAAAGCGGCTGAGTCGTTGCCAACTTGCGAATAATCTGGGCCTGAGAGCAGGCAAAGGAGTCTGGATCCTGGCTGCAGACGGCTTTCAGGTAGGCGTCACTGCGTCTTTGACTATCGGCATGCAAAAAGGCCAGGGCTAAATAGTCTAGACCCTCAAATCTCCTCTCAAATCGAGCCAGCTCTAGCTCCGGTTCCAGACACTCAGACTCAATGCTACCGGCTGCAAAAAGGGCCATGGCCACCTCAAGTCGGCGTGTAGACTCAGGCCAATCAGCAACGGCTCGATCCACAGCCTCACAGTCCTTCCGAGAGACCCCGGAGTTCCCCCCAGAGACCCCATGACGAAAACTGTGGGCGGCTGCAAGAAGTTGATAGACCACAATTACAGCAAGCAGGTAGGCGAGGCCTGCAAGAAAGCCTTGAATGACGAGCGCATCTCTTTGACTGGGCTTTGCGGCCGCTCTCTGTCGCAAGGTCAGTACTTGACTGTCGGCCAACCTATCATGCCAGCTGCGCCGGAACTGGTGTGAGAAAACGGTAAGAAAAGTAAGGCCCAAAAAAAAGATCCACTGAGCATTCCATATCAAACTCCTCAGCAGAGCCGCAGGCCCCGAGAGCCTGGCCCCACTATGAAGATCGACCACCCTTAGGCCAAAGAACATTTGTCCTAGAGTGGCTCCAAACACTCTCCAGAAAATCGTCTGATAGACCACCAGAATAGCGACTCCCATCAGCCATTGGCCCGCTCGACTCAGCCAAATCATCTCAGAGAAGCCCAATAGAAAACTCTCCAGAACAAGGCGCTGCAGTGGAGCGCTAAAAAGGGTTACCGCTGGAGTTAAAACAATAAAAAGATCAACAATCACCGACCCCAGACGGTCCATGGGCATAGCCATCAACCGCGGCTCCAGGGGGGGAGGAGACGACTGAGGGGATGAATTGGTTAAGGCTTTGGGTCGAAACCCATCTTCAATGACCATATGGCCTTATCGGCAGACCCAGGCCCTTGGCTTTAGCGAACTTCGACCGTCATCTCCATCAGACGACCAAATTTATCCATAGAGAACAGAACGCGCCCTGTGGGAACGCTGTCATCCCCCATCAGGACAAAAGTCTCGCTGATGGCCTCCCCACTGGATGCGATATCCCGTTCCAAGCGAATGGGTTCGTAGAAGTCCACAGGCAAAAGGCTGCGATAGTCCATCAAAAACTGCTCTTTATCCTCAATATACTTTGGGTGAACCCCTAAGCCTACCGAGGGCACGTAGCGAATGGAGTGCAGTTTTCCCGATTGAAAACCCAAGGAGTACTTGTTCTCCAAATACTCATATCTGAGCCTTTGCTCAAGGCTAGGAGACCTTCCAAGAGAGGCTGGTCCGCGGTTTCCCGGCTCGGACAGCTGTTTGGCCAACTCTCTTTCTAGATTGATATCCCGCTGTCCCAGCGAGGGCTCAAAGCCAGCTCTTTGACCAGGAAGACTTGCCGGACTGCGACTGCCCCCCACTCCCCCCTCTCTACTGGAAAACTGAGCCGTCTGCAGAGATGGGTTTGAGTCCATGAGGGTCATATTGATCAGAGTCACGAGAGCTGCTCCTGCAGCTAAAGCAAAAAAACTTGTCAGCGTCCCTTTTGTAAAAATCTGTTGGCGCGCCTTGGCCTCAGAGGCCAAAGGCCTCTCTGAGGCTAAGCTGTGAGCTTTACTTGATGCCTCATTTTCAACAGCCTGCTGTTCCTTGAGACGGCGTCGCTCGGCCAAAGAGATCACGTTGCTCTGTTTTGTATCTCCAGCCTCATCGGCTGTCTTTTGGACTTTCTTTTCATGACTCATAAGCATCTGCCTCCTGCAGAACTCTATTGCGAGCTTTGTGCCGCCCCAGAACCGCATAAAATCGACTCTCACTGAACAAGCGATAGTCACCTGGCAGCGACAAATGTCATTGACTCAAAATGAGACAGTCTCTTTTTCCAGAAACCGCTTAGCCTGTTGACAACTGTCAAAGCTCAACCCCTCAGTTGAAAGTAGATCTCAAAAGAGAAGGTCTGTGGTTTGCACTCTATGCTAGGTATCGGAAGATCACGGGGGGGCTTTAATGAAGATGAAAACCTTAATTAAAAGAATCTCAGCGCTCACCTCAGACTTAGGCCATGGCCAAATGGTCCTAAGTCTGTATTTAGTAGGCAGCTTGATGGTCCTAGGTCCAAGTTCTGCATATGGTCAGTCTCCACAGAGAGCTCCCGCAGCTCAAAGAAGTCTAGAGGCCACTCGATCGGCAAACCCCAACTTGGCCGCCTACCAAGCCTATATGCAAAAATACCTAAATCAACCCGGACGCATCCAAAGAGATCACAGCGTGGTGAGCCTTTCAGGGGCCGAATACTTCCACCGCGCTCCTGCCTCCGTGAGCTCAGCCCCCACTGAAGAGAGCAGTGGCAAACCTTAACAAAAGGGGTTTGCCATCTCTCAATAGGAGTTTTATCCTGGCGATTGAGGAAAAAAATATGAAATTCAAACTTCTCTCTACATTATTTATCGCTCTTTTTGTCCTCCTTCCCCAGGAAGGCAGAGCTCAAACAGTCCCTAAGCATCCCCTCCATCAGCGTGAAGCCCAGGCAAAAAAATATGAGCAAAACCAGAACTACGCCAAGGTTATCGAGCTTCTGAATCCCTACAGTGAACAGATATCTCTAGAGTCTCAGCTTATTTTGGCAGGAGCCTATGGAAGGCAAAAGAACTATGAACACCAAGTGCGTATCCTACGCATGGTGGTCAACAGAGATCCACAAAACCATTTGTCTCATTTTATCTTGGGTGATGCTTTATTGGCTCAGAAAGAAGAAGCTGAGGCGATTCAGAGCTTTCGCCAGGCTATCCGACTCAACTCCAACTTTAAGCCCGCTTATGATGCCTTGTTGAATATTTTTGTCGCCAACGACAATCGCCATGAAGCCAGACTGATCCTCGATGACCTACTTAAACATTTTGGTCAACGACCAGAAATTCTCAACGATCTGTGCCGACTTTATGCCATAGATGGATTTTTAACCCAGGCCATCGATTTTTGCCAGATTGGCATCACTAGATCACCTCAGTTCCCAGATAACTATGTGTATTTAGCGCAAGCCCACAATGATCGAGACAACACCGATGAGGCCGAGCGAATCTTGCGCTCTGCTGCCGACAGATTTCCCCAGTCTGAACTCGCTCAGTGGGGAGCAGGAGACTTTTTCTATCACCAAAAAAACTATCCTGTGGCTGCTCGCTACTTTCAGGCCGCTGTGAAATCCTCCCCTGACTCCGGCCGCAGCCATCATGGTCTGGCCCAGTCCCTGATTGAGCTCGCTCAGGCTGAAAAGGCCCTTGAACACTTTGAAAGGGCCTGTCAGCTCAATGCGGCCCATGTCTCTGACATACAAGCCGTGTCTCGTCGTCTGAGATCCCAAGGGGATATCAGCTTGGCACAGAGGTATTCGGCTCTTTTGAGCTCCTGCCGCGCCAATCCCCGAAGCCAAAGAAGGCGCTAAGGCGCTTTGGACTCCATAGGCTCAAGGGCCCGCAAAACCCAGCTGTCCTGCCCCTGAAGAGCCTCAGCCAGTTCATAAAATAGCATTCTCTGTGGCCAAACCCCTCGCCCCTCAAGCCGAAGGGCCTCAGGAGTTTCAAATAGAGCCTCAGGAATGGATAGGCTATAGCCTGGCCCTAAACGGTGAAGCCCGTACCACACCGATAGGATTACATCCCCAGCTGTGCTCACCCCCCAAACTCTGGAAAGGTTCCGGAGGTAAAAGCTCTGGGCGAAGATCTCAGCCACAGATTTGGTCTCAGAATCCATCAAGACAGTCACCGGCCCTTTAAAACAGCCGTAGTCACTAAAGGTCTTTAGGAAGATCACTGAGTGTAAAGACAACTGATCCAATTGCTCAAACTCATCCAAGCTGTCTTTAAGACTCCAAGCCTGTTGTGTTTCAGGCCAGCGCGGTTGTCGAATGGACCCTACCTCTGTGCCTTCACAAAAGAAAGGCGAAAGAGCTCTCAGCATGGCAACAAAGTTACCCCCCAGATTGCCCCTGATATCGATCACCAATTTTGAATAGGAACCCAACTGCTCAACAAGGTTCAACCAGTCTTGCCTCTTAAAGTACTCACTGCGAAAACTAGATATGCGCAGCACTGCGGCCTGAGAGTCAAGGGAGACTAAATAGGGGCTGTCATCGACTTTCAGTTCCGCCACTTCCACTTGAATGTCATGCAGGTCTTTCCCGCGCTGAATTCGGTAAAGACCTGGATGAGTCTCAGCCTGCCAGGAGGAGTAGACAGGTCGAGAGTTCAGTTGCAGGAGACGATCTCCAACTTGAAGACCCGCCGCCTCGGCAGGGCTGCCCGAGAGGAGTTTATAAATCACCAATTCCCCCTCCACAAAGCGGGCACGAATCCCCGTCTCAGAGGCCTCCCCTTGCCATAGGCGTCTGCGCTCTGGAGGGCTGTAAATATTCAGATGGGAAACTCCAAGGCTGTCTAGGCTCTGCTGGGCTCGCCGCAAAAAGTCTCTTCGCGAGGTCCATAAGGGCATCCGCCGGGCCTGTTCATGAATACAGGACTGACCCCAGTCCTGAAGCTGCTGCGAGTCCTCATAAAACCTCTCAGCAACTAGTTCACAAATCTCAACAAAGACCTCCCTCTGAACAAGGCCCGCACTCAACAGTGAAGAGAGTGCAATAACAGCCGAAATTGCCAGAGAGAAGCCTAGAAAGAGTCTCATCAAAGAGAATCAATGTGTCCTAAGCCGCTCGTGGTCGCCGCGCTTGGTTGGGATCTAGCTGATAGAGCTTCACCTTTCTATACAGGGTGGCCCGACCAATTCCCAAAGCCTTGGCAGCCTCCGTGAGGTTGCCATTGAACTGCTGAATGGCCTTTTCAATGGCCATCTTTTCCATTTCATCCATTGTCCGGATAGGTGAACTCGAAACTTTAGCTCCCTCTTGAGAGCTTGCGCCGCCTTTGGGAAAACGCAAAATCGTCGCCCCCTCTTGAGCTCTCCCACTCAGCATCTCTGTCGCTTCATAAACTGTCGACTTAATGTGGCTTCTGAACTCAGGCTCCTCGAGTTTTTCACACCACTCTGAGGGACTGTAGCACTCCAGCTCCACACCTTGCACCTGAGCAAAAGACTTCACCCGATGGAGCATATTCTCATCCTCACTGATAAAATAAAAAACTGAACGGCCCATAAAATTACCTCCGCCCCTATTGAAAGGGATAAGTTGAGTTAACAAAACTGACTCACAGAGGGACTATCGGTGGACCAGATTGAGAAGATGAGGAAAAAATGTTCCAGGACCAGCCTGAAGGCCTAGCAGAAGCGCCCCAGAATGAGCCTAAAACAGTGATTTAACGCGTCAAATTGAACCCCAGCCTCTGCTAAGCAACAATTTGGCAACAATATAAAAGTGCTTCAGAGCAGAGCTTAACGCCGCCCTGACTTAATTTTAACCTGCATTTTTGCAATCAGGTGTACGGCCATTCGCTCATGCACTTTACACATCTTGAGCTCATCTTTGCGATAAGAGCGTTGGCTTGGCGTGAGAGTTCCTGTCTCCAGCTCCATTTCGTAGTCCATTTTATTGGCGCGAATTCCCTCGAGCTCTTTTGTCTGTTGCTTGAACAGTTTACTCACCCCGCTGACTGGAGCCACGTCCAACCACTCTTCTTTGCCCTTATACCAGGTCAACATACGCAAAAATCGGGCTTTATTTTTGGCCAAAGTGAATTGAGGGTAGGTTTTCTCGTCCAGATCCAAGACATTTTCCACTTGATCTAAAAAACTCAGGTCATCATCAACAACCTCAGTGACTCGAGCCATAATCTTTGGCTCATCAACCTTCCGCAGTTGTGGTTCTCCGTTGGCAAGTTCTGTTCGGTTGAGCACTGATTAACCTCCTTGGTCATTGAGATAAATATCCGGATAGCTTAGAATTTCTTATACTGCACATCAGCGAATTTATCAATGGCTGGGGGGCATGAAGATTAAACAGGCTGCGTTATAAAAGTTTCACTCTTTTTCAGTAACTCTCTGGGAAGTTTAGTTGACCCCCTCTTTGGCGGACATAATTATACCGCCCATGAAGAATGAAGACCAACGTGTCAGTGCAAGGATCTTTATAGGCCTATTGGTTGGCGCCCTTATTGGAGTTTTATTTAATCTATGGGGAGAAAACCCCACTCGAGAGTGGATCCTCGATAACATTTGTGCCCCTGTGGGCACAGCTTTCCTTAGAGCCCTTTTTATGGTGGTCGTCCCCCTGGTTCTGAGTTCTCTCACTCTTGGAGTCTGCAATCTGGGCTCAGGCAAGAATATTGGCCGATTGGGCGGGAGGCTGATTGGCTTTTATATGGCCACCGTGCTCGTAGCGATTTTTATTGGCCAGAGCCTTGTACTGACTATTCAACCTGGGGCTGGGATTTCAGAGGAGCTGATAGAAAGTTCACGGGACAGATTTGAAAGCCAGGTGGCCGGACTCAAAGAGAGAAGCGCTATGGTCTCAGACTCTCTGTGGCCTGGAATTGTCGAGACTATAATCCCTCGTAATATTGTCTTTGAGTTTGCTGAAACAAATATGCTCTCAATTATTTTTGTGGCTGTCGTCTTTGGGCTGGCTCTACTGTCTATTGACTCCCACAGAGCCCGAGCGGCCCAAGATGTCCTTGGGGCCATCAGCGAGGCCTCTATAAAAATTGTCGGCTGGATTATGCTCTTTGCCCCCTTTGCCGTAGCCGCCCTGATGATCACAGCCGTCAGTCAGTTTGGCTTTGAAGTTATGGGTAGCGTGCTCATGTACATAGGAGTGGTGGTTTTAGGCTATCTCTTCCATTTCTTTATCACCTATGGGCTGCTGATTCGTTTTCTGCTCAGGATGCCTTTGAAAGATTTTTATCGACGAGCCTGGCCAGTGATCGCCACAGCCTTTAGCACCAGCTCCAGCAACGCCACTATGCCCACCACAATGCGGACCCTGGAGAAAAACTTTGGTCTACCCAAATCCATCACCACCTTCAGTGTGCCTCTGGGGGCCACGGTGAATATGGATGGAACAGCTCTCTTTGAGGTGGTGGCAGCTCTGTTTATTGCCCAGGTCTTTGGCATTCACATTGGACTGATGGGGCAAGTGACTCTCGTCATTTTGATTTTGCTCACCTCAGTAGGGGTTGCGGGAGTGCCTGGAGGTTCCGTGCCCATTTTGATGTCGGCCATGGCAGCCCTAGGCATTCCCCCTGAGGGCATTGCCCTGGTGCTCGGAGTGGATCGCCTCTTAGACATGGGACGCACTGTGGTAAACGTCACGGGAGACCTGGTCGGAGCCCTCTATCTAGCTCGAGTCGAGAAAATCGACCTGACGGAAAACTAACCAATACTGCCTTGCGCAATATATTGAAAAATTTACACTAGTTGAGAGGATAGTCCCCAAACAAGGGGGGGCTATGTTCTTAACATCTGGTGTTGTTAGATTTTCACTTATCAAGCTTTGTCTTTTGGCCTTTTTGTTTGGGCACTTTCCGGCATGGAGTCTCGACTTCAATTTGAAAGATGAGTTTTGCAGCAAAAGCCTGAACACCTTTGGTCCCGCTTACGGCCTTAACTTGAGGCAGAGAACTCGAGACCTTGTCAATCACACGGAACAACTGGGCCTATGCGAGGCCTTCCAGCTGCAAGAGGTCTGGAGAGAAAGTCATCGAGAGCATCTTGAGACAAAAATGCTCAATCGTTTTGGCCTTATGAACAGTGTTTTCTACGACGTCACAAGATCAGATAACGGCCAATCTGGTCTTAAGAGCCTTTTCCCCTCAGGCACAGTCTTACTGGCAAGCAGCCATATCTTTACTGTCAACCGCAAGGGGCTTCTGGACTGGTTCCGCAAGAGACTTGGCGTGGTCAAAGCCTATGCCAGGGCCAGTGTCTACTACCCAGACCGCCCTCTGCTCAGTCAAGTTCAGCACCTCAACACCCACCTGCACCACTCCTCTCAGGACATCCGCCTGACCCAAATCCTACAAATGGCCCAGGAGTTTACCGCCGATCAATCCTTTGTTCAGCCTTGGCTTGCCAGCGGAGACTTCAACGCTGTTCCCAAATCCCTGGAGTGGTACTTAATGACCTCTGTCTTCGGCTTTAAGGATAGCTTTACCGAGGCCTACGAAAACCCGGATAACCCCAACCCCTGCACCTACTGTCGAGGCAACCCTCTGTCTTTGGACCCCTTCCGCAGTCGGCGCATTGACTACATCTTCTATCGCTCGGCCTACCAAATTGAGCTCCATGCTGCCAACGCTCGAGTAGTTTTTAATCAGGCCCCCTTTGTGTCCGATCATTTTGGGGTGGAGGCTGAACTCAACCTCTCAGCCACTGACTCCTATCTTGTCTACCAAGAGTGCTTTCCTCAGGCCGAAGACTTTGCCCAACAAAGCCACATTCTCAACACTGTGATTGAGCGCCTTCAATCTAGCCGAATTCGTGGGGTTCATCGCTTTGTTGCTCCCGCCAAAGACCTTTTGCAGCGCTTTCAAAACCCCTCTTTGGAGGACCCCCTTATCGACTTCCTCTGGCATCAACCTGGAGGACTACCATATCCAGCGGACATTGACTTCGTGGATGACTTCTTCATGGGAGATTTCGTGGATGAGGAGCAACTGTAGCTTTGAGGTCAACTGCTCGTTGATCTCAAAACGAATGGCCTGACCAAAAAGGTTATAGCTAAGCTCAGCATCAGTCAGCCCACGGTAGCGCAAGAAAGCCCGGCCCTGCTCGGCCCTGACTCGAAAGCTCAGCTGATGCTCAATGCCACCCCCTCTTGAGGGGTCCGATGGGTGTGGCATCTTAGCGCTCAAGTCCCCACCCAAGGTGTCACCCAACCTCTCCACGCTACGCGTCACTGGTCTGCGAGAAAGAGGTGAGTCTTCGACAAGACTTCTCGCCGTCTGCCTTAAAATTCTTTCAGAGAGCTTTTGAAGACTGTCTCCCTCTGAAAGCTGATGGGCGGGTATAAACCTCTCGACATTAAAAGAGCGCTCAAGTCTCTCGCGCTCAAGCTCACGCAAAGCCCCAATGGGCTCAAGGTCTAAGGGCTTGCCCTCAACTGCAGCCTGCAGAAAGGTCGAAGAAAGTGGCAGAAAACAAAGTGCTAAAAAAAACCGGGTGAAGAGCCAACTAGCTAAGAAGAGAAGCCGAAATTGAATTCCTCTAAAGCCCACTCAACTCCTGTTCCTCAGACAGCCTCTGGAGCTCTTCGTAACCAGGAAGAGTTGAGAGATCAGGCACAACCACGATCTCGATTCTCCGGTTCGCCGCCCGCCCCTCTTCATCCTCATTGGACTGGACTGGCTGAGTCTCGGCAAAAGAGGCTGCACTCAACTGCTCGGCAGCAAGCCCCTCACTGAGCATAGCTCTTACAACTGTCAGAGCCCTAGCTGAGGCCAGCTCCCAATTAGAGGGAAATTGAGCCGTTCGAATGGGCACATTGTCTGTATGCCCCTCTACTTGGAAGCGTTTGTCAGGCAGCTCTGCAAGAACCCGACCGACCTGCCTTACCCTTTCTTCACCCTCAGTCGATAACTGTGCGGACCCAGAGGCAAAAAGAACATCTCCTGGCATAACTACAACCATCCGGCCCTCCACAATTCTCACACTCAACTGACCTGTGTCCGTCAGAGCGCGAAAACGGTTCAAGAGGTCCCTGAACTCCGCCACACGCTTCTCCACTTCTCGCTTTCTTTGGCTCATCTCTGCCAAGGCCTCTCTCATTTGAGTGATTGAGGCTCTCAGGCTCTCCTGGTCATCTGAAGCTCGGCCCAACTGCTGCTGAAGCTGGGCTACAAGAACTTCCAACTCACCCACCCTCTCTTCTGAGGCTTGGAGGTTCTCTTCTGTCTTTTCGAGAAGCTTCTGACTGATTTCAAATTCTTCGCCCAGCTCCTTGTGTTTGGTTGCAGAAACACAGGCACTGAGACCTAAGAGCAAGGGGAGGATAAAAAAGGCTCTCCCCCACCAGCTAAAACTGCCAAGGCTTTGCACTTGGATCGGATTGTATAACATTCTCACAGCTTGTTTCACTGCTCTTCTCTCTCTTTCTAATTTCTAGGTTCTACCTGTTTTCAGCCAAAAACTTTTCAACCATCTCCTCAGCTCCAGAGGCCTTATACCAAACTCGCTCAGACAGAGCGTAGAACAAGAACCCCAGGGGCAGGAGAAACAAGGCCGCACCCACTCCTAAAACCAGATAGGCTTTGGCTTCTAAAGACCAGGGCAGGAGGTAAACTGCTGCCCCTAAAGCCATGAAAAGCCCAACTAAGAGCAGCTGCAGAGTGACAATAACTGCGGCCACAAAAATCAGGCTGCGCCGAGCTCCCTGTAGAGCTTTCAAATAGACGGCAATCCCTTTTGCCTTGGACCTGTTGATCAGGTCTCTTCGCCACTGCTGAAAGAAAAATAAAAGCCCAGCTTGCAAAAATCTCTTCAACCAAGGAGCCATGGGCTTAGTCTTTTCGTCCCATCAGATAGCCCATAAAAAGAGCTAAAAAGGCCACTATCCCCAAGCTCATCCAGGGGTTCTCGTGCACCATTTCATCCACTTTATGCCCTACATCCCGGGTGGCCTCCCAACTCTCATCTACTTTTTTTGAAGCCGTATGAACGACGCTGTCTTTGATGTTCTCAGCATAGGGCTTGAGATCATCCACTGCTTTTTTGATCTCCTCAAAATCCTTGCCCAGAATGGACTTTAGCTCTGAAGCTTTGGCACTGGTGGCCTTTTCAAAAAGCCGAATCGCTTCGGTGATATTGTGGGGAGCTCCGTTGGACACACCTTTGGACAGCTGGGGTTCTTTGCTCATTGGCAACCTCCTTTTTAATCAAAATAAACCTTATCTTGTATGCACAATACTCATCATGCTCTCTGCCATTTGCCAAGGGAATTTACAGGCTGGAAAATATATGTGATCGATTCTTAATCAGATAAATAGTGACTGGCGCGAAACCGCCAAATACAGCGTTGCTCGTCTCAAATCTCACTCCAACGTACCGCTCAAGTACGCCTGCGTTCGGTTTGAGCCGGGCGCCTTGTCTTTGGCGGTTATCGCCAGTCACTTCCCGCCAGTCGCGAAATATAGAATCTCTAGTTAGTTGGTTCTCAACCCCTGGATCTCAAGATCGTTGACCCGCTTCGTCTGACGCAGCTCATTGAGCTGATCTACCAAGCCGTTTCTTACCTCTAAAGGTATAGCCCTCTCCAGCTCCTGGCTCAAACTGCCAATCCGGTGATCAATCTGGCGGTTGGCCTGCTCAAGCTCAAAGACCCTTTGCCCCTTTCGATACTCCCGCAAAAAATCCCTCTCCATGGGGCTGGGACACACCCTTGCATAGGGCTGCCCACTCCGACCTAAATTAAAGCCATTGGTCGGGGAGCAGTAGTCCACTAGCCCAGCATTCCGTCCCGTAAAATAAAGTCGGGTGACAAGGTCCCTTTTTTCGGGGGCACACTCTTTCAGGCGAACATCCAGATATTCCTCCCCGTGACCCTTGGCCCCATCCTGCCGGCCTATCTCATACCAGTCCGTGGATGCGCAGGCTCGCTCCGCCTGCGGCGAAAAACTCGCACAACCCAAACTCCAAAGGGTCGACGTTGAGGCCAAAGCCACGATCACAAACAGTAGCGAGCCCCGCAGCCGCCCCGAGCCCTTAAAATCTTTGAAAAAATTTTTACTTAAAATTGACCCCATTTTCACGACACACTTTAAGGTTGACCTCCTTAAAAAGCAAGCCAGGATTGTCAAACCAGCTCAGCTGAGATATTTTCCGCCCACCTTCAAGCCCAGACAGGAGAGCCCGAATGGATCCAGCAGATAAAAAATCTCTGTCCGAAAAAGATACCAAGCCTCAAACTCCAGAAAAGCTTTACGGAGAACTGGCCATTGAGAACAACCAACTGGAGCGCTTTGAGAATCGCAGCCCTGTCAGGCGCTATGAGGTCGAGTTCACCTGTCCAGAATTCACCTGCATCTGCCCCCGAAGCGGCTTTCCTGACTTTGCGACAATCTTTATCCGCTATATTCCAGACCAGTGGTGCGTGGAGCTCAAAAGTCTCAAGCTCTATATCAATGGTTTCAGGCAAGAAAAGGTATTTCACGAAGACGTTACCAATCGGATTCTTGAGGATCTGGTGACCCTTCTGGACCCCCACTTTATTGAGGTCACAGGGGACTTCAATGTCCGTGGAAACATCAAGACCGTGGTCAAAGCCCGCCATGAAAAAACACACTCCCCTTGACCCCTTGCTGGTTTCTAGGATAGGGGAATCTAGTTCTAACCTTTTTTAAAATCTGCGGCGGTAGCTCAATTGGATAGAGCATCAGACTTCGGATCTGAGGGTTGAGGGTTCGAGTCCTTCCCGCCGCGCCAGATCACATCATTTAAGTTTTGAAAAAATTATCTGGCTCTTGCCGCTCTCTGTCGATTTTCGCCCATCTGTGATATACGTGAATCCGATACAAAGGAGGTCCTATGGCCACAAACAAGAGGTTATTGAATAGAGTTCCTGCCAGAGTCGGACGAGGCCTTGGCTTCGTTATAGCTCTTCTGGGTTTTTGCTTATCCACCGCTACTTTTGCCAACGAACTGCACTGTTTCATCTACTCCGAGGACCCCGGGAACAACTTTCAGCTGGAGCTCTATCTGGAGGAAGTCAACGGCGAACTCTTTGTTGCAGGCTCTTCCAAGCCGACTTTGGGCCAATGGCAGCAGTTGACTCAAACGGGCTCAAGCCAGGACATCCAAGCCCACTGTGAAACTGCCGAACCCCAAGAAGTTGGGGATCCGCAGGCTTTGACGGGCTGGAAAAGCTGGTTGAAGAGACCGTCCCAGACCACAGTGCAGCCCCATCCCGTGGGGATTTCTGATGACAGAGGCCCTATGGATGGACGCGGCCCTCAAGTGCAGAGCTTTTAAGAGCGCAGACCTAAAATAGCTTCTGGCCTTTTAAGAGAACGCAAATAGTAGTTGGCTCTCAACTGGACCTCTTGTTCGAGGGTCAACTCTGTCTTCCCACTCAACGCATCATTCCTAGAGGCAAGCCTCTTCTCAAAGGCGGTCTGAAATACAAGAGCTGCCGCCACGGAGATATTAAAACTCTGTGAAAAACCATACATGGGAATTATCACATCCCCATCACAGAGCTCTCTTAAGGACTCACTGACTCCCTTTTTTTCGTTGCCCAAGACAATCGCTGTTGGCTGACTGAAGTCCAGCTCTGCCACAGGCCGAGAGACCGCACTCAAGTGTGTTGCGTAGATCTTAAAGCCCTTTTGGCTCATAAACTCCACAAGGTCCTC
The DNA here is from genome assembly GCA_007128005.1 of Bdellovibrionales bacterium. GTDB lineage: Bacteria > Bdellovibrionota > Bdellovibrionia > Bdellovibrionales > UBA1609 > SKYF01. Next base: position 31,973 of record SKYF01000060.1, on the reverse strand, counting down.
GGCCGTCGAGTGAATCTGAACATCTAACCACTTGTCAGCTCCTTTGCTCACTCGGTTGGCCGCTTTGAAGCGCTGCTGTTCTGTTTCTAAAAGATGAAAGTTGATAAAGCCAAAGGCCTCACTGCTACGCATGACGGCGCTGATGTTGCCCTGATCGTGAATATTCTCAAGAACTGGAGCAAACTGAAGGCTGCGCCAACACAGAACCTCCTCTATGCGCTGACGCCTGGCCTCAGTGAGCAGAGGCTTGGCCAAGCTCACAACCTCTGAGGCGGTCAAAATCTCCCCCCCAACGAGAAAGGGCTCTTCCCACTGAATTCGGCTCTTGGTGTAAGCTGAAAAAGTTCCGCTGACCGGGGGCTGTTCAGACACTCGGTCTCCTCCTCAGGCCCCTCGGATACAGTCACTTAGGGCCTGGCGCTGAAACTGTGGCAAAGCAAAAGAGCCCCTGTGAATCTCGGCATTGTAGTAGTGTAGGGACAACTCCAACTTTTCAACGAGCTGCGGTTCAAAGTCCTTTAAGGGGTGAGGGCCCTTCGAAGCCCACATAAAACTCCACAGCCCCCCCGGATAGGTCAAGTTACAAAAGTTGTAGGGCATCACCACTGGAAAATGACCTCCCATCACCTGAAGCATCGAACGCTGAGTGGCAAGCTCGTAAAAGGGCGACTCCCCTTGAGCTACCACAATCCCTCCCTCATTCAACAGCCTTGAAATGTCCCCATAAAATTCTGGGCCAAAGAGGGGCTGGGCTGGACCCACTGGATCTGTGGAATCCACTAGAACCACATCAAAACTCTTTTCTGAGGCCTCACGGGCAAACTTCACCCCATCGTCGATCACCAGTTTTAAACGAGGGTCCTCAAGGCGGGAGGCTGTCTGGGGTAAATACTCCCTAGAGGCCTCAACCACCACCCGGTCAATCTCCACCATCACCACCTGCTCCACCCTGGAGTGGCGCAAGACCTCTCGGGCTGTTCCCCCATCACCACCCCCAATCACCAACACTCTTTGAGGCTTGGGGTGAACAAACAGCGGCACATGGGCCATCATCTCATGATAAATGGCCTCATCCCTTTCACTGAGCATAAAGCAGCCATCGTTGACCAGTAGACGACCATGACTTGTGGTCTCAAATATCTCTACTTTTTGGAATTGGCTCTGCTGAGAAAAAAGTTTTTCTTTTATAGGGAAACTCAACATCTGCTGATCCCTATGGTTTTCACTGATCCACTGTTTAGAGTCTGGCACTGGTCCACTCCTTAATTTCATAGGCCCCTTCCACAGGGCGATGGGGGCTTTCATAGTGGGTAAAGGTCACACCATAGCCACATTTGAGTTCCTGGGATGTCTGACTTCTCAACTCAAATCCAGGAACCTGGATGGGCAAAGAGCGCTCCGGGTGAAATAAAGCCACGTCAAAAGAACCCGGACGAAAAACCTCAATCACTCTTTGAATTGTCTGAGGCAACTCCTGGCAGACATCATAGTTCGTTTCAAAGCTCACGTAACTTGACGCCTCCTGAGGAGTGACATGAATGGTGTAGTACTTCTCATTGTTGAGTGCATTCAGGGAGTAACCACAGGGCTCAAAAACGTAGTCGTCAATTTGAAATCCTGAAAATATCTTATCCACCGAAGTCAACTCACAAATTTTTGTGGAGTCATGCTGACCTGAACTAAACACCCGTGCAGACTCTGCCTGTAGATCATACATAAGGATCTCGAGAGTCACGTCCTCCTTAGGGGGAGAATAAGGACGATCCAGATGGAACAAAAAAAGGTGATGGTCCTCAGCCCGACCAAAGCGATAGGCCTTACCTGGCATAAGCTGCCGTAGATGTCCAATGTCCTCGTAAAAGTCGGTGGTCTGACGATGGGGAAAGTATTCATTTTTTCGTTCGAAAATGAGGCTCTCAACCCTGTCCAATGGTACGGATTGAAGAAACAGCTTCACCACGGGCACTAAAGTCGTCTGACCGCAAGTGATCATCGTAAAGTGATCGTCCCAAACAAAGAGACTGGACTCTGAAAGCAAATAGGCATCACATGAGGCCGAAGACATCTTTGAAAGGATCTTGGCTTGGGATGCTGCAACAATCTCCGACCAATACTCATCACCCAAAGAGCGCAACGACTCTAAGCCCTTGCCCAAAGTGACAACAACTTCTAGTTTTTTTTCGGAACCTTCAAAAAACAATGGCCTAAAACCTCCAAAAGGGTCAGACCTACTGGCAAGACTGAAAAAAATCAAGTTGACCAAGGACTTTTTGCTGCTAAAGGCGATCTTGATGAAAATATCCACTGTCAGTGTGATCATTCCAAGCCACAACCGTCGCTCAACACTGAATCGGGCCATTGAGTCCGTAAAGAGCCAAAGTTTTTCTGATTGGCAACTTTGGCTGGTTGACGATGGATCTGAAGATGGAAGCGGAGAGTGGTTTCAAGAGACTTACGCCCGTGAAATGGAAAGCGGTCAGTTTTTTTACCTCTGGCAGGAGAACAAGGGGGTCAGCAGTGCCCGAAACCAAGCTGCAAAGCTGTGCCAGAGCCCTTGGTTGGCCTTTTTGGACTCCGATGATGAGTGGCTTGCAGAAAAACTAGAAAAGCAGATGAACCTTGCTAAAAAAGAGCCCCATCTGCCCCTGATCCATAGCAATGAACTCTGGGTGCGTCGAGGCGTGAGGGTCAATCCCATGCGCAAACACCAAAAACAGGGCGGAAGAATCTTCAGACAGTGCCTGCCTCTGTGCTGCATTTCTCCGTCCACAAGCCTTATTCAAAGGGACTTGTTCCTCGAGCTGGGGGGATTTCGCGAGGACTTTCCCGTCTGTGAGGATTACGAGCTGTGGCTGAGAATCTGCGCCCAATGGGATGTGGGCTATATTGAGGAACCTTTAATTATCAAGTATGGGGGCCATGAGGATCAGCTTTCCAGACGCTTTAAGGCCATGGATTACTGGCGCGTCAAGGCCCTTGCTGAACACCTCAGCAGCCCTCACCTCTCCTTATCGGAACACCAAGCTCTGCGTCAGGTTTTGCTGAAAAAAGGCCGCATTCTGCTCAAAGGCTACCAGAAGCACAACAATATGACCCATTTTGAAGAAGTGTCCCTTCTGCTCACTTCAGCCATGGAGCCAGAGCTTGACTCAACTTTGTCTTCACCGAGCTGATTTCCCCTTGCCTCTGCCTCGGCCACCAGAGCTTGACGTAGACTTTGGGTAGAGAGGCGCGGTAGCCTAGCCTGGCGGGTTGGGGGTGATTGAGTTCTTCTTTAAGGAGCTCTTCACACAGCTCTGCCACCTCAGACTCGGGCACCCCCTCACAGCACCAGATATCCAATTGATAGGGGGGCTGGATATCTAAGGCCTGAAGCTTTGGCACCACTTGCTGCTCCCACATGGGCTCAAGCTCTCGCGGAGGGCCGGGCAAGGCAAATAGCCCTCCGGCCAGCTTCCCACTGCGCGCAAAAAAACCCCGCGCAGTCCCAACTGAATTGACCAAGCTCTCAGCCCCTAAGGGAAACTCACATTGCCGTCGATGATTGGTCCGCAGAGCCACAGCCCGAGCTTCCAGCTTTGCCTTCAACTCCAAAAAAACCTGCTCTGAGAACTCCAAGGGCACAGAAAGCCAGCGAGCAACCACCTCCCGAGTCAAGTCATCTTGAGTGGGCCCAAGCCCCCCGACCAGAAAGAGGATCTGACTGTGCGAAGACGCAAACTCAAGGCCCTCTTTCATCAACAGGGGATCATCGGGAATGGCCAGGTGCAAATTCACCTCCACCCCCAAGGCCTCAAGCTCACGGGCCAGCCAAGTCGCGTTTTTATTGAGTATCTCACCCGAAGTCACTTCTGTGCCAATCGCTAGGATGGAGGCCCGATAGTGGCCTTCCTGTTGTAAATCTTGCTGACTCTCTGTTCTCATAAGGCTTTGCACAATACTCCTCTTTGGCCCCTGCCGGCAACTCTGGGCTTTGGCGCAATGAGCCTACGAGTGGATTCACAAGACCCAGGTGAGCAGCTGTGCTAGTCTGTTGCAGTGAAAAAAAAAGAGTTGGATTCCATTAAGTCCAAACTTCTCAGCCGCGGATTGAGCCTGGCAAAAATCACCTTGCGGGCAGGAAGCCGGGCGGCCTCCCACAGTTTCAGTCAACTTGTCTTGAATCGCACCGAGCGTGGTGAGCGCTTCAACAGCTATATCACCGAACAAATTCAACTGCTGACAACTGAACTGGGTCAACTCAAAGGCAGCCTCATGAAAGCCGGACAACTCCTGTCCATTTATGGAGAACACTTTCTCCCCCCCGAAGCCAATGAGCTGCTCAAGTCCTTGCAGTTTCAATCTCCACCAGTCAGATTTTCTGTGCTTCAGCCCCTTCTGCTGGCGGAGCTGGGCCCCAAGAGACTTGAGGAGCTGGAAATTGACCCCACCCCCTATGCCGCGGCTTCCTTAGGCCAAGTTCACCGCGCCACCAGACTCAGCGATGGCCAACAGCTAGCGGTAAAGATCCAGTACCCCGAGGTGGACAAAGCCATTGTTAGCGATCTGCGCTTTCTAAAGGTGATTCTCTCCACGAGTAAACTTATCCCCAAGGGCCCTCGCTTCGACCAGATTTTTGACGAGGTCAAGACCATGCTGGAGCAAGAGGTGGACTATCGCAACGAGCTGGCCTTCACCCAACTCTTCTACGAGCTCCTACGAGACGATCCAAGATACAAAGTGGCCATAGCCTTTCCCGAGTACTGCTCACAGAGAGTCATGACCACGGAGTATATGGGAGGCAAGGCCTCAGACAGCCCCGAGGTTCTCGCCCTTTCTCAAGAGCAGAGAAACCAGTTGGGACAGGCCTATTTGGAGCTCTACCTTCGCGAGCTGTTTGAATTTGCGGCAGTACAAACGGATCCTCACTTTGGCAACTATCGCATTCATATCGACCCCTCAGGTGCGCAGGACCAGCTGATTCTCTTGGACTTTGGGGCCGTACGCAGAGTGGATTCAGACTTCCTAAAACCCTACCGAAACCTTGTGCTCTCGGCCCTGAACCAAGACGGCGAAGGGGTCACCCGCGCCGGAAGGGATCTAGGACTGCTTAAGGACTCTGACCCCCCAGAACTGGTGCAAAAATATTTGGACCTGTGCTTTTTAATCACCGAGCCATTCTATGGACCAGACAGCTATGACTGGGGGGCCAGCGACCTGCCCCAAAGGGTTGCCAAAGTGGGGACCGAAATGGTGGCCGCATTCCACTTGAGAACACCCCCACACCAGAGCCTCTTTCTGGACCGAAAACTGGGGGGCACTTTTGTCTTTCTCTCAAAACTAGGCTGCAAGGCCCAGTTCCGCAGCTGCTTTGCCCCCTATCTCTGAGACTAGGACTTTAAAGCTCGGGCCAAATCTCGGGTGATATTTTTCTGATGGGCCTCAAGGGTTCCCCCACCAATCTCCAGCAGCTTGGCGTCTCGCCACAGGCGCTCCACCACATACTCACCCACATAGCCATAACCGCCCAAAACCTGCATCGCTCTGTCGGCTACATTTTTCCCCATGGTTGAGGCCACAAGCTTGACCCCATCTGAGTCCAAGCGCTGCCCTGCCTTAAAGATATCCATACGTCGAGCCGTATCATAAACATAAGTGCGGGCCGCCATATACTCGGCATAGGAGTCGGCGATGTATTTTTGAATTTGCCCAAAGCGGTTCAGCGGCTGCCCAAAGGCCTCACGCTCCTGAGCATAGCGGTTCATTACCTCTAGGGACCTTCGCGCAATCCCTAAGCTCATCGCCGCCAAGGTCAGCCTTTCAATCTCCAGATTGCGCATCATATGCTCCAGAGAGTCCCCCTCCTGGCCCACCAAGTTGGCCAGGGGCACTTCGCAGTCCTCAAACACCAGTTCTGCCGTATTTGAAGCCCTCATGCCGGTTTTGTCTTTGATCTTCTGGCCCACGGAGTAACCCTTAAAGCCCTTTTCCACAAGGAATGTGGATATCTGAGGTCGCCCCTTTTGCTCTCCACTCTTGGCATAGACCAAAACCAAATCTGCCGGGGTGTTGTTCTCGTCCAGAGTTCCATTGGTGATCCACATTTTGCGGCCATTGAGAATGTATTTATCTCCCTGTCGGACAGCCACTGTCTTCATACCCAGGACATCTGTTCCCACATGGGGCTCGGACATGGCCATACAGCCCACCAAGCGACCCTCGCAAAGCCCCGGCAGCAGGCGCTTTTTTTGCTCCTCACTGCCGTTTACATATATGTTGTTTACACACAGCATGGCGTGAGCCAAATAGGCAAGACAAAATCCCGGATCGGAGGCAGACAGCTCCTCATGGGCAATCACTGCCGCGAGTGCATCCATAGCTGAGCCTCCATACTCCTCGGACACAGTCACCCCGAGCAGCCCCAACTCCCCCAGCCTGCGAAACAGTGGCAAGTTGAACAACTCCTTGCTGTCCTGCTCAAGGGCTTGAGGTTCCACTTCACCGGCAACAAATTCAGCCACCATTTCCCGAAGCATTCTGTGTTCCTCGGAGGGGTTGAAGAGATCCATTTGCCTCCAGTCTCCTTTAGAAGCCTGATTTGTCTCATTTTCCATTTTTTGCCTCATTTTTCATCATTTGCTTCGCTTTATCTTAAGAAATCTTAAGAATAAAACCGATCATCTCCCATTTTCTGCCACCCCTGAGGCAGTCAAGTCAACAGAGCTGATTTTCCCCATCTTGATCCTTGACATTCCCCGTCCAACAGGGGTTTTGTGAGTCCTTCAGGATGGGGGTCCAAAAAAAGGGGGAAACTATGAAGTATTTTAATCTAAGTGAAAGATTTGAGTGGCTAACAAAGTCAAAGGTCATGGGTCTTATTGCGCTTCGCCAGTTTGTATTGAGCCTGTCTTTGCCCGCACTCGTCCTTATGAGTCTGCCGGCCCTCGCTTTTATTCCACTGCAGTTTCAAAAGCCTAACAACCCTCACTTCCATCAACAGTGGGCCCTGCACAACCCAAGCACGGGTATTGATATCAATATCTTTCCCCTGTGGTGGGAGGTTCCAAAGACTCAAACTCCTATCCGAATCGCAGTGATAGACACCGGCTTTGTTCCCACAGCTGACCTAGGAGACAACATCTTTATCAACTGGACGGAGCGACGGGGCCTTGCCCAAGTGGACGACGACCTCAATGGCTATGTGGACGATATTTATGGCGTCAATATGCTCCGCCCTCAGCAAGTTCCCATTGATGACAGTGGTCACGGCAGTCATGTGATTGGCATTATCGCAGCCCAAGGCAACAATGGCCTGGGCATCGCTGGAGTGGCCCAGAATGTGGAGATTATTCCCATCAAGTATTTGGACTCAAAAAATTACGGCCTCCTAAAACACGCTGCTGAGGGAATTCACTATGCCATTGACCAAGGCGCACGAATTATCAATGCTTCCTGGGGAACCGGTAGCCTCTGGGGGGGAGAGAGCTCCTCCCCCAAGGAACTCGATGAGGCTCTGGCCCGTGCCGAACGCAAAGGGGTGCTGATTGTGGCCGGGGCCGGCAACGACCGACTCAACAACGACACCAATCCCTTTTATCCTGCAAGCTCACCCTTTAATAACATTATCTCAGTGGCTGCTATCAATCGCCATGGTGAGCTGTGGCGGGACCAGGACTCTCGCTTTGGCTCCAACTATGGCCCCAACTCCGTGCACATTGCAGCCCCTGGAGATGAAATTTTAAGCTACAATTCTCAAGGGGATTTGGTCTACGACAGAGGTACGTCCATGGCCGCCCCCCATGTTGCTGGAGTGGCGGCCTTGATTCTTTCAAGGGAGCCCGAGCTCAAGGCCACTGACATAAAAGAAAGGCTCATGAACACCGCTCGACCTCTGGCCTCGCTTCGGGACCGGGTGGTTTCAGGGGGCATGGTCAGCGCCTATCATGCAGTCCACAACATCCTACCCGAGCCAGACCCCAATGACCCCTTCAACTGGAGATCTGTTCCCTGGGAGGCACGAACCCTTAGCCCCTACCCTCGTAACTACAGGGAACGCTTTGAATTTCATGTCCAGGGAGCCCAGCGGCTAGCTGTTCACTTCGCGAGTTTTTCTATGGCGAGAAGTGCTCCTGTGAATGTCCTCGATGGGCAAGGGCGACAAGTGGCTGTTATGACAGGCTCCTACAGCAATAAGTTTTCTCCTGTTGTGGAGGGAGACACCCTGATCCTAGATATGGACTTTGAGTTTGCTGTGTCCTTAAGGGGCTTTGTCGTCGACAAAGTGGCTGTGGATCGATAGGCTGGCCTGCGCCTTTCCTGCGAGCAGTTTTTCTTGATTTTGACAGGCGAGTCCCCATACTGTGGAGCCCTATGAAAAACACAGCCATCTATTTGGATTACAACGCGACCACACCTCTTGATCCCGCTGTATTGGATACTATGCTGCCTTTTTTGGGTGAGGCCTTTGGCAACCCCTCAAGCTCCAGCCACAGCTTTGGATGGCAGGCAAGTGCCGCGGTTGAAAAGGCCCGTAGACAGGTAGCCAACACCCTCAATGCACAGCCACAGGAAATCTACTGGACCAGTGGAGCCACTGAAAGCAACAACCTGGCCATTTTGGGAAGTGCTCTGGCTCACCTCAAACAATCAACCCAACAGGCACCCCATATCCTTACCGCGAGTTCGGAACACAAGGCGGTGCTAGAGGTCTGCGAACAGGCTCAGAGCCTTGGAGCGGAGCTCAGTATCTTGCCAGTCAACCGCTATGGCCAGGTAGAGCCAGATGAGATCAGACGAAACATCAGACCCAATACAAAATTGATCTCAGTGATGTTTGCCAACAATGAGATTGGCTCCATCAACCCCATCCGAGAAATCGGCCAAATCTGCAAAGAGTTCGGCATTTGGTTTCACACCGATGCGGCCCAGGCCGCGGGCAAAGTCCCCATTGATGTGGACGCCCTTGGGGTGGATCTGCTCTCAATTTCAGGACATAAAATCTACGGTCCCAAAGGGGTCGGGGTCCTCTATGTCAGAAACCAAAACCCCAAAGTTGAACTGCATCCACTTTTTTTTGGAGGAAGCCAAGAAAAGGGGCTTCGACCAGGAACACTGAATGTGCCCGGAATTGTAGGCCTGGGACAAGCCCTAGAGCTGGCCTCAGAGCTGATGGAATCCGAGGAATTGAGACTCAGAGATTATGCTCAATGTCTCATCCAGACCATTCACAGCGAAGCCCCTGAGGTCATTCTCAATGGGCACCCCACCGAGCGGCTTGCCGGCAATATCAGCCTCTCCTTTCCCGACCTTCGTAGCGATATCTTTAGCATGGGGCTTTCGGGTCTGGCCCTGAGCTCCAGCTCAGCCTGCACCTCTGAGAATGCGACTCCAAGCCATGTCCTTAAGGCCATTGGCCACAGCGATGTTTTGGCCCGTTCCACATTGAGAATCGGCTTGGGTCGCCCCACCCAAAAAGAGGATGTGGATTTTGCAGCCCAAAAGCTCCTTGGACTCGTTAGAAAAAACAAAGATCTTTCAATACCTTGAGGCAACGCATTTTTGGGAAAATGTTTTTCTTTGCTTCGAAAAAAATATGCTATAAACTGAGGTCATTATGATTCAGCTTACACAATCTGCAGCCAGTAAAATTCAACAGCTCAAATCTGAGGATGGAGCTCCTACCGAGGCCCTTTTGCGAGTCAAAGTCAAAAAGGGGGGCTGTTCCGGATTCAGCTATAAAATGGAGTTTGACCAACAGCCTAGCGATCAAGACAAAGTTTTTGAGAGTTATGGGGCTAAGGTCGTGGTTGACAGTCAGAGCCTTCTCTATCTATTGGGCCTAACATTGGATTATGAAGGAGGCCTAAACGGCAAGGGCTTTGTCTTCTCCAATCCCAACGCCAACAAAACCTGTGGCTGTGGCTCCAGCTTTGGAGTTTAAGCACCTCAAATGCTGAGGTGAAAAAAGCCTCTAGCTGCCTCCACGCAGCTAAAACCGTTCATTTAAGAAGTCCCTTTAATAATTTTAATCAGAGCCTGTCTCTATGAGTGGAAGAAGATCCGCTTACCAGCTGGCCTTTGTGACACCAGGTAGTTTTCCTTCATGGGCCAGCTGTCTTACAGCAATACGGGAAAGACCAAACTTCCTGAGAAAACCTCTTGGACGGCCCGTCAGATAGCAGCGATTGACAATTCGCGAGGGGGCTCCGTCTCGTGGCATCTTTTGCAGCTTCAACTGAGCCTCTCTACGCTCTTCTTCAGATTTATTGGGATTTACAGAAATTGCCCTAAGCTCTGCTCTTTTGGGGCCAAATTTGGCCGCTTGGGCCTTTCTTCTGTTATTTTTTTCAATAGAACTCTTTTTTGCCATTCACTTGCCTCAAATCAGCGTTAAAACGAAAGCCCTTTTTGAGGCAAAAGTGAGGAAAAATCAAGGAGCTTGAGCGATTAATGCGTAACGTTATCTAAAGTCCAAATCGTCGCTTCAAGCCTGTCAGACTTGTTTGCTCACTGTCTGACTCTGAGTTCTTCTCGCTGTTCTCGCTCCCTCCAGCTTCACCGCCCTCCACACCTGGCTTTGCCTCAGACTGCGCCTCTGCGTTTAAACTGGGAAGACTTAGGGCCCTGAAATGAGCTCCAAGCTCTCTGAGCTCCTCCTCCCAAGCCCCTTCGATAAACTTTTCAACCTCTAAGGGCTCAAGACAGCCAATCTCCACCCCTACCTTAAGAGCAAAGACCACCTGCCCTTGGTAGCCCACCTGAAGCCTACCCATCTCCCCCTCATTGAGGTCTTTGCGAATGGCAAAGTGAAAGTCCCTATCCTTCCATTTAAACCTCAGTTCTTCGTAGTCTAAGTCCTTACTCAACCAAGTGGCCTCTAGGCGCGAATCTGCACCTTCTGCTTGATTGGGTAGCCACACCAGTTGCTCTAAATAGAGTTCGCAGAGAAAGCGATCGAGCCCCGAGTCGCTGACGTATTTTCGAATGGTCTCAATTTTCTGAAAGACCAGGCTTCGCTCTGAAGGCTGATAGGGGTCAACCCCTTTTGCGAGCTCACTTGGATACGAAGTGTTTGGAGGGTCTGATATCTTTCCCCGGACCTTTTTACCCACAAGGGCCACCATATGGGAGATTTTAGTCAAAACAGATTCTTCTCTGACTGCCTCTTGAACAGGGGGAGGGGGAGGGGGAGGAGGCGGAGAAGTGAGGCGAAGAGGCTCAGCGGAGAGTTGTTCCAACGGCATATCCACCACTGACAACAAAGAAGGCCTTGCCAATGGCGCAGAATCTTGAAGAACTCCCACTTTCGAGTTCTTTGAGTTCTTTGAGTTCTTTGAAGGCTTCAGATATCTCAGACTCGCCCAGCACTCCAATAGCTTGTTCTCAGATCCATGAATCCAACTTAGAGGCAACCAGAACTTAACGGGAAACACTAGTAAATAGACTTGAAAAAGCAGTTTTTTAAGCGGTCCTGCCGACTGAAAAACGCAGGACCCAGATGCAATTTCAATGTATAAAAAATCAATCCCAAAAAACTGAGACCGTCCTAACCTCCTCATATCTTTTAAAGGCACAAAGCCTAGCTTTAAAAGCGAGATTTTATCCTGGAGTCCCGTTTCATTGAGGACAAAGACCCGTGACTCGTTCAACTTGCCTTTAAGAGAAATCAAATGACTGATAAGCAGAGCCGAAAAAATCAAGGCGAAGGCGGAGGCTACTGTGAAGACGAGGTTGACAATCGTCCAGGGCAGATGTTGGGAAGAAAAATAGCCCACCATAAAAGAGGCCAGCAGGGCAACGATAGACCATGCGAACCAAAGATCCACATGCAGCGGAGAGAGCCTAGCTTCGATAGATTTTTGAACTTCCCCATTGAGTTTGGACACCCTTCCAATCCTTCCTATTGAAAAATCCTGGTCTTAACCCCTTCGGCATCCACCTGAAAGGGCATCTGCCTGAACCCTTTAGACGAGGTCCCTAAACCCAACTCTCCCTTGTTACTGGGGGGAAGGGGGAACTTGCTCAAAACTCGACGCAGACAAAGGGCTGTCTTTTTATGGAAGGGTTCCATATGAGTGATCTCAAAAGACCTCAAGCCTCCAGATCCTCTGGAGCGCCAAAGGCCCTTCAGCTGAAACTCATCGCGATCTGCAAAACTGTGGACCCACATCTCAACACAGGTCCCCCAAGCCGAGGAGTGGGCATGAAACTGCTCAGTCCATTGGGGTTGAATCTCACCGGCTTCCTTCATCCAGGAGTAAAAATGCCAGTGAGTTTGCTGAGAGCTGAGAGTGGGTTTTCCCAGCTCCAAAGAGCCAGAGGCCTTCAAACTGACCTCGTCTAAAGGAGCTGAGCTGCGACAGCCAAAGCCCCAGACTCCCACTAAGAGGAGAAGAGAAATCGATGCAAATTTACTAACAAATCCGATATTTTTGTTCACAGGGCCTATATCGGCCCATTCACTACATCACTACAGTGGAAAAGGGGAATTCCCCTTGTTTTTGCTCCAGTACGATTTGCTTCATTTCACTGTACCAAACCCTTTGTTTAGGATCCCAACGAAAGCCCAGGTCTTTGGCCTTGTCTTTTTCCTCGTAGCTCACTTGAGCCACCACCCTAACCAAAGGCGACTGGTGCAATTGCAAAATATCTGCAAAGGAGTACTGAGCCATGATTTTAAGCATAGTCAACACATCAAAAACGGCGCGGTGGGAAAAGGGGTTGATAAAACCATGTTCTGCTGCCAGATAGTCCAGCTTTCGAGTGCTAATCCGATCACTGATGGGAAGATCATACATGGTGTCAATCCAGGCCCGTTCAAATAGGGAGTCTGGAAACTGGGTCCAAGCCCTCTCTAGAAACTTTTTATCAAAGCCCTGGCCGTTGTGCGCCACCACATAGTCACAGCTGTCACTGAGTACTTTGAGTTCGGCCAGGCCTCCGGCCAGATCCACTCCAAATCGCTCCAAATCAGCTGAAGTCAATCCGGTGATCTGCTCCACCTGAGGCTCAATGGGGCGACCTGTCTTTATTAGCCGACTCATGAACTGAAGGGGTTTGGCCCGGTTCACATCCCAAACCACAGCCCCAATTTCTATAATCTCATCAGTCTCAGAATTTAAGCCCGAGGTCTCAAGATCTAAACCCAATACCAACATTCATCCCCCTTAAGCTGGCAGGCGGCAACATGCCTCTATTAACCCTTCTCAGGGCTTGCTTGTCTCGAGTTGCAGTCGAGCTTTTCGACACGAAGAGCTCTGATAAAGCTAGCGAATCCCTTCACCTGTTTCAACAAGAGTTCGTTGACCAGAGCATCTTCAAGGCCATCCTCTTTCAAAACATTCCAGATGTTTTGAATAAACAACCTCTCCGGATAGATAAATGCATTGCGATAGCCAAAAACTTGCTGCAAATGCTCCACCGCTCTCAAGCCCCCAAAGCGTCCACCAAGCCCCACAAAGCTCACCGGGCGAAACTCAAAGGATTTGGGATACTCCCAGTGGTCGATAAAGTGCTTTAGGGCACCCGGAAAAGAGCCGTTGTACTCGGCCACCACAAGAACCAAACCATCGGCCCTATTCACCTTTTCAATCTGACTGCGCAAAGACTCTGGCTTTGGCTGATCATAATAGGAGCCGTTCAGCTCTGCCCAAGGGAGCTCACAGAGGTCCAAGACCTCACAGGCCTCTCCCTCGGTTCTGTAGAGGTTGGCAATCAAATCACTCAAAACTCGAGAGCGAGAGCCCGGCCTATTGGTTCCAGAAATAACTTGAATCATAGGGAGCCCGCCCCTGAGAGAATTAAAAAGTACTGAGTGTCTGAGCCCAAATCTTTGTCAACAAGGCGGTTCATAAACACCTTGACTCCCCCACCCACGGCCAAGCTCGCCAACCTCAGGACCAAGCCCGCTTCAGCAAAGGGCACGCTCTTTCCCCTATTCACAAAGCGGTACCCCGGGCCACCAAAAAATGTGACTCCGCCTATATTTCCAGCCTGAGCCGAGTAGATACCCCTCAGCGAGCTGTCGACACCAAATATATTGTCCGCATCAGAAATAAACCGAGCAAAGCCCGCATTGCGCCAGGCCATCCAATGATCAAAAAAGGTATTTATACCCAAATGGGCTTCTGTGTAGGACCTTCCCCCCGCAGAGCCCGCCGACACCCCTAAATCGTAGGTAAATTGAGGCCAGTGCATTGTAGACCCCCGCGCCCCACCCTCTCGCTGCTGAGCCAATGCCAGCTGACTCCACAAGCCGGACGAGAAAGCCAACACAAGAGCCCACCTCAGTAGTTTTAGATTTAATTCTTTCATTTTCAGATTCATACTCACAAACCACTCTCCCATTTCAATTAAAAAATAGACAAGTCAGGACGCAAAATATGTGCCCATCTGCGCCCAAAACGCAAGTTTTTTTGACTGTTGTCAAATAAACCACAGAACTTCACTTCTCTGCATTAATATATGGGCGTTTAAGCTTGTATTTCTTAGTGCGTTTTTAAGTTGACGAATACTTCAAAACCATCTATTCCTGACGCCCTTAAATAAACACAAAGTAATTTTTTAAAACAATAACTATTTGTTAACATAAAGTCTGTAGGCGACTAGAAAATCTTTACAAAGGATGGAATGATGAAAATTGTTGGAAAAGGTGCTCTTCACCAGTCTCTTGGAAACTATCTCAAAGAAAAGCGCATTGAAAGTGGTTTGACTCAGTCGGAAGTGGCAAAAAAGTTGGGCTACTCGACTCCTCAGTTTATTTCAAACTTTGAAAGAGGGCTTTGCTCTCCACCCCTTAAAAACTTAAAAATTTTGGTTCGCCTCTATAAAATAGATGCCGCTGAATTGATGGATCTGATTATGGAGGAGCAGGAAAACATTCTGCAAAAAGCCCTCAACGTAAAAGGGCGCCGCAAGCGCGCTTAAGTGACTCCAGAGAGGGCCTCTGGCTGGCCCTCTCTACTCTCTCCCTAGGTCGGCCCTGAGAGCTGCGCTGCTCTCTGCCTCATTTTATCGAACTCAACCGAGGACTTCCTGAAGCCGGGCCTGAAGGGCTCTGCTTGGGCCATTCTGTTCATCTGATCGACTCTCTCCTGACTAGGGGGGTGGGTGCTCATGGCATCAGCCAAGGAGGCTAGGAGCGGGACCTGATTTTGTCTCGCCTGCCTTTCCATTTGCAGGAGCTTTTCATAAAATCCGCCAACTAAATCTTTGTTGTAACCCGCTCTGACCGCTGTGCGAAAGCCAATGCGATCTGCCTCCATCTCGTCCTCTCTTGAGTTGGCCATAAAGGCGTATTTCTGCACCAAAAGGCCCCCACCTGCTCCCGCCATAGCCCCAAGCTCTGCCGCTCTCTGTAAACAGGCTCTGTCCTGAGGGGAGCAGGTCAGCCGCCCGAGGCCGTAGCCCACGGCTCCTCCCAAAAGTCCTCCGCTTAGGGCGTAGAGCCAGGTTCTGCGCTGAGCCTGTCGAGCCATATACATTCTCTCGGCTGTATGACGGGCCTGAATATGCCCCACTTCATGCCCCAAAACTCCAACAAATTCGGCCTCAGTTTCGGCCATGGCAATCAGCGGAGCTGTCACAAAGACTGTACCAGCTGGCAGGGCAAAGGCATTCACATACGGTACATCCACCACGGAGAAGTTGTAGCTATAGGGCTGGCCCTCTAAATTGTTTGCCTTCACCAGCTTCATGCCCAAATCCGACACATAGTTTTGCAGGGCGGGGTCCTTCAGCTGAGGGTAGTCCTGACTCATCTCCTTTAAGGCCTCTTTGGTGAGTTGGCGCTCCTGCTCTGGAGTGAGATCCACCGCCTGACCTGTATTGTCCCCTTCTCTGTAACGGGTCTTATCAGGGCTGGCACAGGCCGCCATAAGAAGCCCCACCGAAGACAAAAAGGCCCTTCGCCCCATGGGTGTCTGCATCAGGGTTTTTAACTCTCTCTCCATCTCGACAAGAGCCTGATCAGCCGGACTCATCTCTTCCCCCCTCCCCGACGCGAGCGTCGTCGTCGTCTTTTTTTGGCCCCTCCTGAATTTGCCTCAGACTCACTCTTTCTCTCAGAAGAAGAGGCCACCTCCTCGACAAGCTGCTGATCCTGTTCCAGCAAGTTTCCACTGACGGCATGGGATTCTCCACCGACATCCTTTTGCCGGGTTAGATATTTGCGAGCCCCGACCCCCTGCTTTTCTTTTTCAACCTGCTCGCTCAAGTCCACAGTGATGTCGCCAAAGCAGAGCAGCTGACAACTCAGTCGTCTTTGATCAATAAAATAGCCCGTGCCAATCAAACTGAGCTCCTTCGTAGAAGGAGGCAGCACGTTGTGTTCCCCTTCGACCACCCTCACCCGGCACTCAGCACAGGAGGGCATTCCGTTGCACACCGATTTGATAAAGATTCCCTTTTCATGGGCCAAATTCATCACGGACTGGTTGGGTTGGATCTCAAGCTCCACATCTTGAGGCAAAAACTTAACCTTCATCCCTTCACCACCCTCACTTTGGCAAATTTCTTTTTGCCGGCCTTGAGGACAAACTCCTCTCCTGACTTCAAATCCAACTTAAAACTAGGGTCAGTGACCTTCTGTCCCGAAAGCTCTACAGCTCCCCCTTCTACCATCCTTCGCCCTTGGCTCGTGGACTCCACAAGTCCTGCTTTTTGCAGCAGGTGACAAATCCACAGCCCCTCAACCGGAGTAAGCTCCACCTCAGGCATCTCGTCGGGCAGCCCTTTGGCCACAAAGATTCTCTCAAACTCCTCCTCGGCTGCTTGAGCCGCCTGAGCCCCATGAAACCTCTCCACTAAAAACTTAGCCAGGTTGACCTTACAGTCTCGGGGGTGGAGCCGACCTGCTTGCAGGTCCTCCTTGAGTTTTTCAAACTCCTCGACTCTTTGGTCGCCTAGGAGCTCATAGTAGCGCAGCATCAGCTCATCAGACAGTTTCATGGTCTTACCAAACATTTCCTTAGGGGAGTCCTCAAGCGCAATGTAGTTGTTAAAGCTCTTGGACATTTTTTGCACACCATCAAGCCCCTCTAAAATGGGCACTGTGATCACGGACTGGGGAGGCTGCCCATAGCTCTTCTGAAGCTCCCGGCCGACAATCAAGTTGAAGTACTGGTCTGTTCCACCCAGCTCGACATCTGCCCTTAATACCACCGAATCATAGCCCTGAATCAGAGGATAGAGGAGCTCATGCACACCAATGGGCTGGTGCTGATGAAAGCGCTTTTTAAAATCATCTCGCTCGAGCATACGGGCCACAGTGTACTGACCGGCAAGACCGACAAATTCGACAGGAGTCATCTTGTCCAACCAAGATGCATTATAGCAAACCTCCGTCTTCTCCTTATCAAGGATGCGAAACACCTGGCGAGCATAGGTCTCAGAGTTTGCCTTCACTTCTTCGGCCGAGAGAATAGGCCTGGTCTCGTTGCGCCCTGTGGGGTCACCAATCCTTGCGGTAAAGTCTCCAATCAAAAACAGCACATGATGACCCAGCTTTTGAAATTGCCTGAGCTTGTTGATCAGCACGGCATGCCCAAGGTGCAGATCCGGCCGCGAAGGATCAAAGCCTGCCTTGACCCTCAGAGGTCGCTTCTCCTTAAAGCTCAGCTGGAGTTTTTGCAACAACTCGGTCTCGGAGACCAAGTCCACAATTCCCTTTTTTAACTCCTTGAGCTGTTCTTCAGGATTTAAAAACGACATTACCTCGCATGCTCCACAATTCGAGTTTCCCTCACCACGTTGACTTTAATCTGCCCCGGGTAGTTGAGTTCACGCTCAATTTTTCGTGCAATATCCCTGACCAGCATCTGCGACTGCTCATCAGTCACCTTGCCACTGTCGACAAGCACGCGAATCTCTTTTCCAGATTGAATAGCAAAAGTCCTCACCACTCCATCAAAGCTGTTGGCCACGGACTCCAAGTCCTGAAGACGGCGAATGTAGCTCTCCATCTGCGCCCGCCGAGCTCCAGGCCGAGCCTTCGACAGATTATTGGCCGCTTGCACCAGGTGAGCCAGGAGCTGGTCACTCTTTTCTTCACCCTCATGAGCTCTGATGGCATGGACGATGGCCTCTCTTTCCCCGTGTTTACGGGCAAATTCTGCGCCAATCACCGCGTGGCTGGACTCAACGGTATGATCCAGAGCTCGGCCAATATCGTGCAACAGCCCTGCTCTTCGGGCGAGCTTCACATCAAAGCCAATTTCAGCGGCCATCAGGCCTGCCAGAAAGCCCACCTCCTCACTGTGAGCCAACAGGTTCTGAGCATCATGATGCCGGTACTTCAAACTGCCCAGGACGTTGACAATGGCTGGATGAACCCCGTGCACACCTAGATCCATGCAGGCTTTTTCTCCATCCTCTTTCATGGCCTGGGTCAGCTCACTTTTGACCTTCTCCACCACCTCTTCAATCCGAGCGGGGTGAACCCTTCCATCTTCCATCAGCTTTTGTAGAGACTTTCTTGCCACCTCTCTGCGTACGGGATCAAAACTGGAGATGATCACAGCCTCCGGAGTTTCATCAATAATAAGATCCACCCCACAGGCGGCCTCCAGAGCGCGAATATTGCGCCCCTCTCGACCAATAATTTTCCCCTTCATCTCATCACTGGTGAGAGGAATGGAGCTGACGGTCTTTTCAGTGGCCACTTCTGAAGCATAGCGAGAGATGGCCACACTTAAGGCACGCCTGGCCTTTTTCTCGGCCTCACGCTGGGCCTCCTTCTCCATCTGACTGATCCTCTCGCTGGCCTCTCTGCGCGCTTCATCTTCTAGAGCCAGCATCAATTCACTCTTGGCCTGAGATGCAGTCATCTGAGCCACCGACTCCAACTTATGCTCCAATTGAGAAATCTGACCTTGAACCTGATTCTCCATCTCTTTGACTCGCGACTCGGCCAGTTGAGTCCTCTCGGCCTGCTCGTCAAGCTGATTCATTTTAGACTTGAGCTGCTCTTCCTTGCGCTGGAATTCCTTTTTCAGTCGATTGTCTTTTTCCTTGAGCTGACTTTCCAGGCCGTGAATCTTCTGCTTTTCCTTGCGAATCTCGTTCTCCGCATTTCTTCGCGCCCGATTCTCGAAGTCTTTGGCCCTTTGCTTGGCCTCACGCTCCAGTTTTGAGGCCTGACTCCTGGCCCGATTTAAGATTCTCTCCACTTCCAGCTCCGCAGCAGACTTCTTTTTTCCATCAACAATCTTGCGATAAAAAACAAAGCCTCCCGCACCAAGGCCCAAGCCCACAATCAGGCTGGCCAATATTGATATTCCAACTACTGCATCCATTGCGCCTTTTCCTTCCTCACTGGGCAGTCTTTATCTGCCCATCAAATCCATTGTTTAAAATAGCTTCTTCAGTGATCACCACATCCATGGGGACATCGTGCTCCTCGCTGGGAAACTCGCCCGCATAGATCTGCACTGAATAAGCCAAACCAATTTTAAGTCCCGAATAACCCTGAAGGCTTCGGTCGTAAAAACCCTGACCACTGCCCAAACGCTGGCCCCTAGAGTCAAAGCCCACCGCCGGCGCCACCAGTGCCGCACAACGATCCAAACTCACTGGCTTTGCCTGGGGCACCACAGGCTCCTCAATGCCAAAGGCTCCCTTGGCAAAACCCGCTTCGGAGTTGGGACTGTAAAAGCCAAGCTCTTGGCCCTCCACCCTGGGGTAAGCCCAGCTCCAGCCCTCTGTCATGGACACCACAGATTGAGGATTCACTTCCCAGGCCTGAGCTCGATACAGGGCTACAAAGGCCGGCTCCGAAGCAGCGTCACCTGGGCGCAGACGCTCTAAGACCTGAGCCAGTCTTTTGCAAATCTCAAAGTCCCACTGATCCTTCTGGGCAGAGGCAGAGGCCAACCACTGCCGACGCGCCCCCTTCAATTGAGCGCGCAAATCTTGTTTAGAAATACTTGTTCTGGCTTCCAAGGTCCGTCTTCTCCCCACTTCTTAAAAAGCATGGAGTCGGGGCGGTTTTCTGCTCGCTACCCTAACTCTCAATTCCCATTCGGGAAAGAGGAGAAGACTCAAGTCCTGATAAGATATTCTTCGCTTTTGACTCTAACTGATCCAATTCGGCCAAGGCCATACGGCGAGTAAAAACTAGATCTTCGGCAATATGTAAGGAGGCCAAAAGCAGAGCCTTTTGAAAGGAAATAGAAGGGCTTAAGGCCAAAGCCTCATTCACCCGACTATTGACCATCTCGATCAATTGACGAACTGTCTGTTCATCATGAGAGGATTTTAACTTTAAAGGCAGACCGGCAATTTCCACTTCAAAGAGGCTTTTCTCAGTCCCGCGCTCTGACTCCAGCTCCATAAATCTCCAGTATCAAAGAGTATTCTCCAGTCATATTCATAGGAAACATCCGCTCCTGGGTCAATTCTATTGACTTCGAGGCAGAAGATTGTAGCGGTCACTCTCCTTGAGCAATCCATAAACATGGTTGGAAAGTAGGCCTGAGAGCCTGCGGTATTCACCCAGCAGGTCAATATGAATGGAGCTGGTATTTATCGACTCAGGGCGTTTTTGTGCCAGCCGCTCAAAGTGAGCCTCTCTCAGCTTATTCTCCTGTTTACGAATCTGACGCTTCTGGTAAATGACCTTTGCCGCCAAATCTCGATCCTGCCGTTGGAAGGAACTTAAGGATAGCTCTGCCAACTCTAACACAGAGCGATGAATGCTGCGCAGCTCCTCCCACCCCTCCTCACTGAACTCCAGCTTTAAGTTGTGCTTCTTTCGCGCCATATCCAAAAGATTGTTGTCAATGACATCGGCCGCACTTTCCAAATCTGCGGCAAAGGAGATCAGACGAATCATATGGCTTTGATTGATAGATTCTGCCCCCTCCATCTGCTGAGTGAGATAGAGGTTAATTTCCCGGGTCAATAGGTCCACTCGATCGTCCCTGCCCCTAATACTCTCTTCAAGGTCTAGATCCTGATCCTTAAAAAGAGACAAAGAGTCTTTGATCATACTGACCACAATATCGCCCATGCGAAACAACTCTCGCTCGGCGTAGGCCAAAGCCACGGAAGGGGACTGGTAGTCCCCACGCCTTAGGTATTTTACGGAAAACTCTTGATCAGACTTTGATGGGGCAAAAAACCTCTCAATCAAGCTCGCCCCAGATTGGACAAAGGGAAAAAATACCAGGGCTGCCACCACATTGAGTAAGGTGTGTACATTGGCCACATCCCGCTCAATGGTCGCACTCAATAGCCACTCCTGCCCACCCAGCCAACTGGCAACTAAGGGAGCCAAGGGCAAAAACACCAAAACACTTCCTATCTTATAAAAACAGTGAGCCCAGGCCACCTGTCGGCCTATATAATTGCCCCCAGCCGAAGCAATGAGAGCAATGGCCGTCGTCCCAATATTGGCCCCATAGACCCAGTAAATGGCATCTTCCAGACTCAAGAGGCCCGAGCCCGCCAGACTCATGGCAAAGCCTATGACCACAGCACTGCTATGGACAATGGCTGTAAAAAAAGCTGTAAGTAAAATTGTGTATATAGGATTGTAACTCAGCTCCTGCAACACCACCCTAAACAGCTCTACTTCTCTCAAATAGGATGTACCCATACCAATAATCTCAAGCCCCCAAAATAGGAGACCAAAGCCCATAATGACTGACATAACATTTTTAATGGTCCTCTTATTGGTCAAAAAGTAAACGGGAAAGGCCAGGGCGAACATCGGCAGCCCGTAGTGGGAGATATTGAAGCTAATCAGCTGCACTGTAAACGTGCTCCCCACTGCAGCCCCCACAATTACTGTCATCACCTGACGCAGACTGATCACCCGGGCCGACCCCAAACCCACCAGCATTGAGATGACCGCTCCCGAACTCTGAATCATGAGAGTTAGAACCATGCCCAGAAAAACCCCCAGAACAGGGCGGGTGGAGAGCTGAGTGATAAAATCGCGAGTTCGGTTGGCTGCAAGCTTTTGTAGGGCATCGCTGGCCAAGGACAGGCCGTACATAAAGAGCGCGAGCCCCCCCAAAGTTACAATGATTGCCGAGTGATTTTCAAACATAGTCCTTTTAGCATAGACAATCCCCCCTGGACTGTCGAGGGATTGTTGGTCGGTGTTTTAACGTCTTCTGATTTAGAAGGAGTAATCTGATTCGCGCTCTACCCTAAAGTAGGTGGGAAAGCTGTCCCCACCGCTGAGTAGCTGACCATCAGCACCCAACAGTATAAAGTTGGTATTGGCATAGCGGCTGAGTCGATCTGCCTCCCAATCACTTTGGGGACTGCCTTGAGGCAGCCACTCTGGAAAGCGGAGCTCATTTAAGGGAATCTTGGCCTGGTGGTAGCGGTAGCAGCCCCATGGAGCCCATTCGGGCGAATACCAATGACAGGGGTCTCCACTGCCAAGGGTCTGAGAGGGGGAAAAGATCTGAAAACTCAAGCGCATCCGACCTGAGCCCTTTTTGGCCCGCCAACGCTGTTGCACGTGAACATCTCCAGGCCACATCCTCAGGCGCATCGGCCAGCGCCGCTGAATGCGATCACTTATAGGTTGAATCACCAGGTCCAAGCGGTGCTCATATTCAGGACTGTGGCTGAGGATGTACTCCCGAGTGATGGCACTCATATTGGCCCAACCATTGGCCACTGAAAAGGCGCAGTGGTTCCCTTGGGAAAAATTAAGCACATTGACCGAAGAGCTGGGGTTGAAATCATGCTTTGTCTGAAGCAGGCGGGCGTTTTCCCTGGTGCGCACAATCACATCGTCGGCAGCCGCCAATACCAGAGTAGGAGTATTCACTAGGTGAGAGAACTCGACAAAGTCATTGGCCCACCAAAAGTCCTCCAGATCTCTAAACTGAATGCCCACAAAGGGACGCAGGTCCCAGGGTCGCTGACTCAGCCACTGCTGATGTTGGGCCAGGGAACGCTCGGCCACCACCTTGAACAGCTCCCTGCGCCTGGCCCGAAACCAGGTCGAGTGGATCAAGTCAGAAAGTGATGGCAGGTAGCGCATGGCCCTAGAAAGCTGGCTCAAGGTCCACAGGGTGGTCAGTCGAGCCACGGGGTCCCGGGCAAAGAGTCGCTCCGTCGAGTTCTCCAAATTCACCACCGGGCAAAAGGCCATCACACTCTGAATGGGCCTTTCCTGCTCAAGGTGATTGAGGGAGTTGTAGAGCGAGGCATAGAGGGCCGCATGCCCACCAAGGCTAAAGCCCACCACATGCAGGCTTGAGATCCGGTGGTGAAAGGGAAAGTCCTTGGAGCGCAAGTAGCGGGCAATCTGCAGCAACTGACGCCCTTCACTGAAGCCCCCCATAGCTATGGCCTCATTGTCCCTGACAAACTGGGAGCCCGTCTGATTGGCCAAGGTCAACACATGAAAGGGGCTTTCATCAAAGAGGTGCATAATGGCGTTCAAATGAGTGGTGCTCTCTTCGGCATTGCAGTAGAGCCCACACTGAGAGATCACCAGGGGCCGAGGCCGATCATCGGGCTTTAAGGCTAAGAACCCTCGCAAAACCCGGTCCTCGGACTCCATGCGAATGGTCACTGCTCGCACATGGGGATTGGAATTGAGCTTGTAGTCCAGCAGCGAATATCTCAGCAGGGGAACCAAAGATCCTTCGCTGTACTCTCGAACATAGGGCTCACAGCCCTCCCAAAAGGCCTTCAGCCTTTCCGTCTGTCGATAAAAACTGTGGGGCTCGGCCCCTCCATCGGCCTGAAGGACTTCGCGGATCTGATCCATATGACACTCAGGGGGAATGCCCTTTCTCCCCACCCCATCTGGAGTAAAGCGCAGCCAACCCGGCAACAGGCTCGAGTCTCTTCTAGGCATTCCCTCGTCCACCAAATCAAACTCTGGCTGACTGTACTCGCCCATCATCTCAAAGCTCAACTCCTGACCCAAAACAGGGCTAACCATCAAGAACCCGGTCCATAGCAAAAAGCTGCCTGGTCTCATAAACACTCCTTGAAGCCCTCTCATTCAGGGCCTCTCGAGGTATCTATCGGCTAGACAACGCGAGTGTATAAGAGATCCTAAAGAATTCCTGGACTTTCCTCCAGTTGAGCGTCCCTGTCCTTCCACCTAACATGGAATTCGATCCAAAAAAGAACCCTAAAAAAACCAGGTTTAAAACCCAACAAGAAGGACAGAAAATGTTCAAAGCATCTTTAGTCGCAGCAGTGACTGTGCTACTCGCCACTGCGGCTTGCTCAAAAAGTGAAAACACCACTGACGGCGGCTCGGCGGGAAACCCCATTGAAACCCTCGCCAGTGATGTCGTCAACTATATGGCCACGGCAACCCCCTCCGTGACTTCTGCCTCAAGCCTGATCGAGACAATGGCAACCGACTGGGCTTCAGACAACACCCATCTTTATGCTCCCGGCTGCAGTGCGCCTGGGAACCAAAGCATTCGTAACTACGTCCGCGATGTTCTCGACGCTGGCTACGAGTGCGGTGAGTTTTCCCCCACAGTCTTTGGCCGCTTTGCCGAAGAAATGATGGTTCTCTATATTATTGGCTCCCAGGTTCCCTTTGTAAATGGAGCTCCGGCTGTGGGAGACCATGAGGTCAGCGTAGTGCTGGATGACAGTCAACCCCCTGCTCAATTCCCGGTTGCAGTCACTGCTGTTGAAGACTCTGAGCACTTTGACGTCAAACTGCGAGTGGATAACGACTTTATGGATTGGACGGCCTACTTCAGAAACCGCGATGGACACACGAATCTCGTTTCCTATGAGTTCTCCGAAAAAGATGACAACGAGTCTACGGGGGTCAGCCGCCTGTACTGGAACAGGACCTCCGGAGCCCTAACCTACTCCTACATCTCCCAAAATGATGACGTTGCTGCCAGCGGTGAACTGCAAAAGTTAGTGATCACTGAGACGGGTGCTTCTCGCATTGGCCATTTTATGGTCAACGCTGGAAATGAGCCCATGGTGCTGATTGATGCTCCTCAAGGAGGGGCCTCTACCACATTTTCAGTTGCCTTTGAGCAAGGTGGAAGCAATCCTATTGGAGCAATAGGAGCTTGTGTGAATGCCAGCACTGGCAGCGCTGAAGCAGGTTTCTGCAGTGGCGTGAGCATACCAGTCAGTGACTTTTCAAGTGGAGCTGTTAACGCCCTCAAAACTGCAAATAACACAAATTTGCTCACTGCGATTTTTGGTGGATCTGGGGAGTCTGATATCCTCGACTACACCCCTAACTACACCCTGACTGACTTTGCAACTGAACTCTGATTCAGTTTTTCTATGAACGGGGGTTCGAGCTCGGCCTCGAACTCCCTGCCTCTAGACACAAGATGACTCACCATGTATCCAAACACGGCCTGGCACCTTTTAGCCTTTTAACTTCTTCGCCAGGAATGGAAGCGCTCTAGCCAGCGCAGGGCTCCCTGTGGGGCTGTGGCCTTTTTCCAGACTCCAGCGGCAAATTTATTGGCCTCAGCAAGGGTGGGGTAGATGTGAATGGTGCCTAGAATTTTATTGAGGCCCAAGCCATACTTCATGGCCAGTACGTACTCGGCCATGATGTCACCCGCGTGGGGGCCCACAATGGTGGCGCCCAAAATTCGGTCACTGCCGGGCGGGGTGAGAACCTTGACAAAGCCATGGGCCTCGCCGTCGGCAATGGCCCTGTCCAAGCCTTCAAGGCTATAGCGGGTGACTTGATAGTCGATCCCCCTTTCCTTGGCCTCCTCTTCATTGACCCCAACCCGGGCCACCTCTGGATCGACAAATGTGCACCAGGGAATAACTCGGTAGTCGACCACAAAGCGCTTAAAGGGGCTAAAAAGGGCATTGACGGCCACAAACCAAGCCTGGTGGCTAGCCACATGGGTGAACTGAAAAGGGCCGGTGACATCCCCACAGACGTAGATATTGGGGTAATTCGTCACACGCATAAACTCATCGGCCACCAGGGTCCCACTTTCAGAGATCTCAACTCCCAGCTCTTCCAAGCCAAAGCCCGTAACGTTGGCTTTGCGCCCCAAGGCCAGTAAAATCTGATCAAACTCAAGGGCCACTTCCTGCCCCTGATGCTCGCAAATCAGTGTGTGGGGCTGAGCTTGAGAGCCCGCCTCTAGGCGAAGAGCCCGGTGAGCCGTCTTCACCTCAATGCCCTCCTCCACAAAGCGCTTTAGAACCAGCTCAGAGACCTCCACGTCCTCTCGCCCCAAGATCCTATCGCCCATCTCCACCAAGCTCACCTGACTGCCAAGGCGCGAGAAGGCCTGGGCGAGTTCACAGCCAATGGGTCCAGCACCCAGCACCAGCAGCCTTTTGGGAAGCTCTTTTTGCTCCCACACATTGTCGCTGGTCAAAAAGCCCACCTGATCCAAACCGGGAAGATCAGGGATCAAGGGCCCCGCTCCCGTGGCAATCACGATGTTTTTGGTGGTCAGAACTCTGTCCCCCACCTGGACCTCAAAGGGGCTGAGGATTTTAGCCTGCCCTTCAAAGCAATCCACCCCTAGACCTCGATAGCGCTCCATGGAGTCATGGGGTTCAATGCGGGCAATGATCTTTTTCACTCGGTCCATCACTTCAGACAAGTCGGCCTTTTCCTGTCCCGATCCCATCTGGGGCAAGCCAAACTCCCGAGCTCGCTTGGCGTAGTTGAGGATCTTGGCCGAGCGGATCAGGGCCTTGCTCGGAACACAGCCCGTGTTCAGACAATCTCCACCCATTTTGTGTTTTTCGATCAGGGCCACCTTGGCTTTGACAGCAGCGGCAATATAAGCCGACACCAGTCCTGCACTGCCGCCGCCAATGACCACCATATTGAAGTCAAATTGCTTGGGCCGCTGAAAGCGTCTAAGACTCTTGCGTGCCTTTAAAAAATCTAACATTCGCTTTGAGGCCAAAGGCAAAACCCCAATCAGGGCAAAGGAGAGAATCAGTTGGGGTGAGAGCAGCCCCCCCAGCGAATCCAGACGGGCCAACTGAGTGCCCGCATTCACATAGACGGCCGTTCCGGGCAGCATCCCAATAAGGCTTACGATAAAATAGGCCCCAGTGCGAATAGGGGTCAGCCCCATCACCAAGTTGATCAAAAAAAAGGGAAACAGGGGGACAAGCCTTAAGGTAAAAAGATAAAACACTCCCTCCTTCTCCACCCCTCGGTTGATCCGGTAGAGCTTGTCGCGAAACTTTGACTGCACCCAGTCGCGGAGTAAAAACCGCGACACCAAGAAGGCCAGGGTGGCCCCAATGGTACTGGAAAGAGAGACGGCCACCAAGCCCACTGCAAAGCCAAAGAGAGCCCCTCCCGCCAGGGTCAGCACGAGGGCTCCGGGAATGGACAGAGCTGTTGAGACAATATAGACCAGACAAAACAGCCCCACCATCAACAGCGGCTGTTGCTGATAGAACTCATCTAGACTTTGCTGGTGTTCTTTGAGGGCCTCAAGGGACAGGTACTGCCCCAGGCCAAAGAAATGAACTCCGTAGAAAATAAGACCAATCAGCCCGAGGACAAATACTTTTTTCTGCCAGCCACTTTTCAACACAACAGCCCCCCCACAACAACTCCCCTTAAAACTTAAGGGGAGCATACAATGGAGAGGAGATCAACGCTGTATTTGGCGGTTTTGCGCCAGTCACTAACTAGCGAATGGGCATCTTTAAGTAACTGACTCCGTTGTTTTCAGGAGCAGGCAGCTTTCCTGCATCGATATTCACCTGCACACTGGGCAACAAAAGCCTTGGGGCCGCTAGAGTGCGATCTCTGCTGGTGCGAAACTCCACAAACTCCTCGCGGGTGGTGGTCGCCTTGATATGAATATTGTTTTCCTTTTGCTCCTTGATAGTGGACTCAAAGGCCACCGGGCGCCCCCCGGGCATATAGTCATGGCCGGTGAAAACTCTGGTCTCGTCCGGCAAGGAGTAAATTTTGTCGTGAACCGAGACATAGAGATCTTCAGCATTGCCCGCAGGAAAATCACAGCGCCCAGTTCCATAGTCGGGCATAAACAGAGCGTCTCCAGTGAACACGGCATCCCCGATCACATAGCTGGCACAGGCCGGTGTGTGGCCAGGAGTGTACATGGTCTCAATGGTCAGAGTTCCCGCCTTGAGGGGCTCTCCCTCTTTGAGCAGCAGGTCAAACTGACTGCCATCCGTTTGAAACTCAGGGTTCAAATTAAAAACTCCCTTAAAGACCTCTTGCACCTTCGTGATGTTGGCCCCAATTCCGATCTTCACATCAGGAAGTTTTTCCTTGAGCACTTGGGCTCCCGAGATATGGTCAGCGTGGGCATGGGTCTCAAGAATATAGTGGACCTTTAACTCATTGCCCTTGATAAAGTCCAAGACCTCTTCAGCAGACTTTGTGCTGACCTTAGAGGCCGCCGGGTCATAGTCCCATACAGGGTCCAAAACCACAGCGTCTTTGCTGGAGGGATCAAAGACCACATAGGTGAGTGTCCATGTGTCCTTGTCAAAAAATTCCTTCACTGTGGGTTTCATAAGTCACCTCTTTCTGTTGTTGGTTAAAACGAGTCTCAGCTACACTGATAGACTAACCGGAGCACCGGAGCAATGCAGATGTGCCAGCACATAATTGGTGGCCACAATCAACGGCCCGAAGGATGGGCTTGCCTCCCTGAGTGTGCGCCGCATTAACCACGAAAAATGAAGGGATTTCGGGTTATTTTCAGCCCTAAGGCCTTGAGTGTCTCAGAGTGAAACACTAAAGTCAGGCAGAGCAGATGGGAGACTATAATAAAGTGTTTTTTAGTGAATTTTGGAGTTATCTGGCTCCAGAGATAAAGATTCAATTGGAGTCCTCAGCCCGTTCCCTGGAGTTTAAGCGCGGGGACTTTATCTACCGAGAGGGCGACACCCCTCAAGGCCTTTACTTTGTAAAGACCGGCCTGGTGGGTCTTGTGCTGATTGGAGCCTCTTCAGGAAAGGAGCACCTGCTGCGCTTTTTTCGCGAAGACCAGTTCTTTGGCCATCGCTCTCTGTTTGCCAACGAGGGCTACCATGGCTCCACCATTGCCCTTGAACCGACATCCCTCAAGCTCATTCCTAAGTCGGTGATTTTTGATATTTTAAAAGGTCACCCCTACCTCTATAAAGATGTGGTGGTGGCCCTCTCCAAGGAGCTACGCCAGGCCGAGATCCAGCGAGTGATGATTTTAGAGAACCAAATTCTGGCCCGCACCGCCCAAGCGGTGATCTATCTAAAGGAACTTCACCCCGCTCACAAGTGGACGCGGCAGGAGATTGCCAACTTTTGCGCCAGCACTGTGTCCACAGTGATCAAGGCCTTGGCTGAGCTTGAAGCCAGGGGTTTGGTGCGTCAAGATGGTAGAAATATAGAGGTTCTCGACCGTCAGGGGCTTTTGGCTCTGCAGGAAACTGAGGCCTCTTAAAACTTTTACTCAATATTTTTTTTACTGCCAATTGTGCTCTGGCACATCTCAGTGTAGCTCCCTTGCGTGGCAATCTATTTGTGTAGTTTTAATGAAAAAAAAATGGGAGGTGAATGATGCCTATGGATTGGATTTACGCCCTGGTGGGCGGGGTTTTAATTGGAGTCTCTGTTTCGATCATGTTGATCTGGAATGGACGAGTCACTGGAATTAGCGGAATTATCAACGGAGCCTTGGCTAACGTTGAAGGAGACCGCTCCTGGCGAATGGCCTTTATTGGGGGTCTGGTTCTGGGTGGGTTTGCACTCAGCCTGATCAACCCGAGCTTTTTTGCCGGGGCTTTGAATTCCCCTGATTGGACGGTGGTGGTCGCAGGCTTACTTGTGGGCTTTGGCACCATTATGGGCAGTGGTTGCACCAGTGGCCACGGAGTTTGTGGAATCAGTCGCTTTTCCACGCGCTCGCTACTCGCCACAGTGACCTTTATGGTGGCTGGTATTGTCGCCGTTTACCTCTTTCGCACGATGGGAGTTTTGTCATGATAAAAGTAAAAACTTCTTTTGTTTCTTTTCTTGTCGGTTTTATCTTTGCTCTGGGCTTGGGCCTTTCCGGCATGACTCAGCCGGCAAAGGTGGTGGGCTTTTTAGACCTGTTTGGCAACTGGGACCCCTCACTGATGTTTGTCATGATTGGTGCCATTGGGGTTCACGCTGTCACTTACTGGTTCACTCGACATCGCCCCTCCCCGCTTCTGGCTGAAAAGTGGCATGTGCCCACCAAAAAGGACCTGACACCAGCTTTGATGATTGGGGCTCTGCTGTTTGGAGTCGGCTGGGGCCTGGCTGGCTACTGCCCAGGCCCCGCTGTGGCTTCTCTTGCAAGTTTCGAAACAAGGCCTGTCATTTTTGTGGTGAGTATGCTAGTGGGAATGTTCCTGTTTAGGCAGGTGGATAAGAAGCTCCAGCTGAACCGTTAAGCACGTAAGGTGCCAGGCCGTGTTTGGATATGCGGCCCGTCAATAGGAGTCTGCGATGAAGAGAATGAGCCTGAGAAAAGTGAGTTTGAGTTTAATCCCGGTCTTTGGCTTGGTCTTATTAGTACCAAGCCTTCAGGCCCGGCCAAAACTCAGTCCTAAGCAACAACAGGCCGTAACTGAAGCTGTCGGCACGCTGACCTCCTTTTCCACCCTGCGCGAGGGCTTGGCTTCAACCCTTGAGGGCCAAGAGGAAGTGACCATCGAGGACTTTCGAAGAGTCTGCGCTCCCATCGGCCAACAGGTCCGCGCCTGGGCCGAGGAAAAGGGCTATCAGGCCAAACAAGTCTCCACTCGCTACCGCAACCCCAACAACAAAGCCTCAGAAGAAGAGGCCAGGGAATTGGCCTGGCTCAAGGCCAATCCTAACCTCAAAATGCAGGCCAGACCTGGTCAAATAAAGGTCAATGAGGAGATGATCTCCGGAGTTCATCTCTATGTGCCCATCCGAGTGGCCAGCTCCTGCCTTCACTGCCATGGAGCCCAGGACAGCCGGCCTGAGTTTGTTCGACAGAACTACCCTGAAGACAAAGCCCATGGCTTCAAGACGGGAGACCTTCGCGGTATGTACTCAGTGTTTATCAAAGACTAATCGAGCTGTGGCCATTATAGACTTACCTCATCCCTGATGTTGTTGGCCAAGGAGGGACAATGCCTTATGTGCCTCCTTGGCTTTGGAACAGCCCAATTTGGTTGTGGTGACTGTTTTAGTAAATTGGAGTCCTTATGCTGAAGATTGATTTTGATAAATCGGCGGATGCTGTGACGCTGGTGTTTCGCTCCGGAAAAGTCTCTCGAGACCATCAGGTGGCAGAAAATGTCTTTGCTGGTTTTAATAAAAAAGGGGAGCTGATCGAATTGCAGGTCCTCGATCTTGCAGAATCAGACGAAGTTTGGATCACTGTGGAGGCGGCCGCGAAAATATTAGGAAAAAATGAGCGAACCCTTCTACGGTGGATTCACTCTGGTAAAATTCAATCAAAAAAGATTGGGCGGGAGTATCGAATACCTCTAGACCAAATCCAAGAAATGGCTTCTTAGAAAATCCATGGGTAGGAGGGAAGGGTGCTCTGCGGCATGGCTCCCTTAGGGTTCCCCCTGGCTGAAAGCTTCGCTATAAAGTCAGGATGCGACCACGACTTCCAGGAATCCTCTCGCGTAAAGATTCAAAGGTCATCAAAGGGCTTGAAGACTTAAGTGACAGTCTCAATTCCCTGATCCGCGGCCGACTCTGGCTTCAAGTCCTGATCGGACTCCTGCTGGGAGTGGTAAGCGGCATCCTCATTGGTCCGAGTGTGGGCTGGGTGGAGCCCGCTACAGCCAAGACCATTAGCGATTGGCTGGCTCTGCCGGGTCAGATTTTTCTCTCCGTCATTCAAATGATTGTGGTGCCCTTGATTTTTGCCTCCATTATCAGCGGCATCGCCTCCAGTGAGAGCATGGAAAGACTCAAGCGCGTGGGGCTGGCTGCACTTGGTTTTTTTGTTGGGACCACCACCATCTCAATTCTGATCGGCATCACTCTTGCGCAAAGCATACAGCCTGGGAAGTACATTGATGCTTCCTTGCTCAATGGC